>JAICWX010000626.1 GCA_025934635.1 Streptosporangiaceae bacterium
CCCTGCTGCGTGCGGATGGCGCGCAGCCGCGCGCCAAGGGTCTTGGCGTACTCAGATGGCATTCTTTCCTCGGTTCCCCGGCCAGTCGTCGCTTACGGTAACGGTTACGCTCAGTGACGGTAGGCGGCGAGCGCTATAAGGTCAAGCCGAATGGCAAAAACTGGCTTAACTCGGCCGGTAACCGGCTAGCTCTCCCGGATCGCTATGTACCCTCCGCCGGCCGGCGAGAACCTAGCTGAAATCAGGTTTCCCGTCGCTGTGGGCTTGTTGAGGCCACATAGCTAACTCTCGTCATGTTCTGTTGCGGTACGTCCTATGTGACCTAAATCACATGACTCGCGGGTAGGTTCAAAGGTGCCGGGTCCGCTGGTAACTCCCCGTATGATCGTCAACGTAGACATCCTTTAAGGGCCGTCCGGAGAGGCGGGAAAGGAGGTCCCTTCTATGTGCGCAGCCAGCAGTCCGGTCGCGGGGCGTGATGGGCTCTCGGTCCTCGACGCCGAGGAGATCAGGCGGGCGCTGACCAGGATCGCTCACGAGATCCTGGAACGGACGCGCGGCGGTGACGGAATCATCTTGCTCGGCATCCCCACGCGCGGGGTGCCGCTGGCGCGCCGTCTCGCCGCCCGCATCGGGGAGTTCGAGGGGCTCGAGGTGCCCTGCGGCTCCCTCGACGTGACTATGCACCGCGATGACCTGCGGCTTCATCCGGCCCAGGGCGCGGGCCGGACCGATCTCCCGCCCGGCGGCATCGACGGCAAGATCGTCGTCCTGATCGACGACGTGCTCTTCTCCGGCCGCACCGTCCGCGCCGCGCTCGACGCGCTGAACGACCTCGGCCGCCCGCGGGCGGTCCAGCTCGCGGTCCTGGTCGACCGCGGGCATCGTGAGCTCCCGATCCGGGCCGACTACGTGGGCAAGAACCTGCCCACCTCGCAGCGCGAGGTGGTGCACGTCCTGCTGAGCGAAGTGGATGGCCAGGACAGCGTGATGATCAGCGACGACGGGAGCCGGTCATGAAGCGCCACCTGATCTCGGCGGGCGACCTGAGCCGGGCCGACGCGCTGCTCATCCTCGACACCGCGGAAGAACTGGCCCAGCTGGCCGACCGCCCGATCAAGAAGCTGCCCACGCTGCGCGGGCGGACCGTGGTCAACCTCTTCTACGAGGACTCCACCCGAACCCGGATCTCGTTCGAGGCCGCGGCCAAGCGGCTGTCCGCCGACGTGATCAACTTCTCGGCGAAGGGGTCGAGCGTCGCCAAGGGGGAGAGCCTCAAGGACACCGCCCTGACGCTGGAGGCGATGGGTGCCGACGCGGTGGTCATCAGGCACCCGGCGTCCGGCGCGGCCCACCGGCTGGCCGGCTGGGTCCGGGGCAGCGTGCTGAACGCCGGCGACGGCACCCACGAGCACCCCACCCAGGCCCTGCTGGACGCGTTCACCATCCGGCGCAGGCTCGTAGGCGCCCTGCGGGGGGGCTTGGGGGGGTCGTCCCCCCGGGCTAGCGCAGCCGACGCGCGCGGCGCCGGGCTGGACGGCCTGCGGGTGACCATCGTCGGGGACGTGCTGCACAGCCGGGTAGCCCGCTCCAACGTGCTGCTGCTCAGCACCCTCGGCGCCGAGGTGACCCTGGCCGCCCCGCCGACGCTGCTGCCGCTCGCCGTCGGCAGCTGGCCCTGCGCGGTCAGCTATGACCTGGACAGCGCGCTGCCCAAGAGCGACGTGGTGATGATGCTCCGGGTCCAGCAGGAGCGCATGAACGCCGCCTATTTCCCGAGCGTGCGCGAGTACAGCCGTCGCTACGGGCTGGACGCCGAGCGAATGGCCCGGATGCCCGGGCATGCCATCGTCATGCATCCCGGGCCGATGAACAGGGGAGTCGAGATCGCGGCAGACGTAGCGGATTCGGTCCGCTCGACGATCGTGGAACAGGTCGCCAACGGGGTCACGACCCGGATGGCGGTCCTGTACCTGATGCTCGGCGGCACGGAGTTCCCGGCCACGGGGGAGGCCTGATGACGGACCACGACAGCTGGCTGATCAAGGGTGTCACGGTCCCCGGGAGTGACGGGCCGACCAGCATCGTGCTCGGCGGCGGATCCATCACCAGCATCGGCCCGGGCACCGGCGATCCCGGCGCCAGGACCCTCGACGCGGATGGCCTCATCGCCCTGCCCGGCCTGGTCGACCTGCATACGCACCTGCGCGAGCCGGGCCGCGAAGACGCCGAGACGGTGCAGACCGGGACGGCGGCGGCGGCCCTCGGCGGCTTCACCGCCGTGCACGCCATGGCCAACACCGATCCGGTGGCCGACACCGCGGGGGTGGTCGAGCAGGTCTGGCGGCTCGGCCGGGCCGCGGGCCACTGCGAGGTCCGGCCGGTCGGCGCGGTCACCATCGGGCTGGCGGGCGCCCGGCTGGCCGAGCTCGGCACGATGGCGGATTCGGCCGCGCGGGTCCGCGTGTTCTCCGACGACGGCCGGTGCGTCGCCGACCCGCTGCTGATGCGCCGGGCCCTGGAGTACGTCAAGGCCTTCGACG
>JAICWX010000152.1 GCA_025934635.1 Streptosporangiaceae bacterium
CCCGGTCAAGGACCACCCGGTCAAGGACCACCCGGTCGGCGGCCTTCCGGACAGGGAGCGCCGGGTCCATCACCGCCGGAACCGGTGACCCTCCGCAGCCTCCTAGATTTCCTGAACCTCACCGGGCTTACGCCCATCATCCGCGGCCCGTGCGAGCACACCGCAGCCGAGGATCACTACCGGCCCAGCCGCAAACTCACCCACCGCGTCAAGGCCCGCAACACCACCTGTACCGCACCCGGCTGCGGCCGCCGGGCCGTCACCTGCGACCTCGACCACACCGACCCGCACCACGACGGCGGCCTGACGTGCGAGTGCAACCTGGCACCGCTGTGCCGCCACCACCATCGGTGTAAACAGGCCGAAGGCTGGCGGCTGGAACAACCCGAACCGGGCGTTCTGGTCTGGCACACTCCCGCCGGTCGCACCTACACCACCAACCCCACCCAGCACGCCGCCTGATCCCGGCTGCTGGCCACTGCCGCACGCCCGCGTTCAGGGTGCGCATAACCGGAGCCCTAACCGGCTATCGCATCTTGATTCTAGAGATTTATTGCTAGTTTTAGATTGCCAACGTAGCGTGAGGGCCGTGCACCGGGTCGGATGGGGTTTCATCGCGCTGTACACCCTGGCGTACATGAGCACCTGCCTGCTGTTCCTCGCACCCTTGCTCGTCACCTTGGCCCTGAAGGTCAACTCGCTCGTCGGGATCGAACGGGCCCCGGACAGCCTGGCTCTCGTCGCCTCGGCCGGCGCCCTGCTGTCCATGATCGGTAATCCGTTCTTCGGCCGGATGAGCGACCGCACGGCGTCGCGGCTGGGCATGCGGCGGCCGTGGATGATCATCGGCCTGGCGGGCGGCTCACTCGGCGTCCTCATCGTCGCGCTGGCCCCCAGCATCCCGGTCGTCCTGGTCGGATGGTGCATCGCCCAGTTGTTTTTCAACGCGCTGCTCGCCGCGATGGTGGCGGTCCTGCCCGATCAGGTCCCGTCCGTCCAGCGCGGCCAGGTCGCCGGCATCCTCGGCGTCTGCCTGCCCGTCGCGTCGGTGTGCGGCACGTTCGTGGTCAAGCTGTTCAGCGGTCACTTGCTCGCCATGTTCCTGGGCCCTTGCGCGATCGGCGGGTTTTTCGTCCTCCTGTTCGTGGTCACCCTCAACGACCGCCGGCTGGCCCAGGCGGAAAAGCCGAAATGGTCACTGCGCGAGTTCGCCAGTACGTTTTACGTCAACCCGGGAAAGAACCGGGACTTCTCCTGGGCCTTTGCCAGCCGCTTCCTTTTCGTCCTGGCTTACGCCTTCCTGGCTACCTACCAGGCCTACTACCTGCTGCACAAGCTCGGCACCGCCCAGGCCGACGTGCCGCAGCAGATCTTCCTGGGCACGCTCATCCAGTCCGCCGCCCTCGTCGCGGCCTCCCTGCTCGGCGGCAAGGCCTCGGACCGGACGGGCCGGCGGAAGATCTTCGTCCTGGCCGCGTCGGTCGTCTACGGCCTGGCGCTCTTCGTGATCGCCATCGCCACCAGCTTCAGCGGGTTCCTCGTCGGCCTGGCCATCGGCGGCCTCGGCTTCGGCGTCTACACCGCGGTCGACCTCGCCCTCGTGGTCGACGTGCTGCCCGACCGGCACCACGCGGCCAAGGATCTCGGCGTGTTCAACATCGCCGGAGCTCTTCCCTTCGCTATCGCCCCGGGGATCGCGCCCGCCATCCTGGCCATCGGCGGCGGCAGCTACGGGGTGCTGTACATGGTCGCCGGATTCTGCGCTATCGCCGGAGCCACGGCCATCCTGCCCGTCCGGCGGGTCCGGTGAGCCCGACCGCGCAGACAGCGGCCGGGCCCTCGTTGGAGGGCCCGGCCGTGTCGCTGGCGGGTTAACCGGCCGCGTCGATTCCGGCGGTGATCGCGGTGGGCCTGAAGCCCTTCACGACCAGCCACCCGCCCAGCGAGAACTCCCAGGCCGCCACCGGGAGCCCGGCGAGGATGGGGGAGCCCAGCTTGATGCCGCCGAAGATCGTGGCGGCCACGGAGGCGACGAGCAGGGGGCCCGCGATGAGCCCGAGCGCCGGGATGACGCGGGGCACCAGCCGGGACCGGTACAGCAGGGTGCCGAGCAGCAGGGCGTTGATGCCCGGCATGAGGTTCTGCCCGAGCACGAACGTCCACTTGTAGGTCGCGACGTGCGACGCGGCGGTGGTGACGAGCGAGGCCGCGTCGGCTCCGGCCAGGTCCTGGCGCAAGGTCACCAGCGACAGCAGGCTGAGGACACCGGTGAAGATCAGGCCGCCCTCAATGACGCGCGAGGTGACAAAGCCGAGCGCGAAGCCCTCGTTCTGCCGCTTGACCACCGGGTACAGCGCGATGGCGGTGCCGATGCCGGCCAGGGCGACGATCACCTCCAGGAAGCCGCCCACGAGCACGCCGGTGTGGCCGCCGGTGCCGAGGACCCAGTCCCGGTGGTTCTTCACCGGGCCGTACAGGGCGAGGGTGGGGATCGAGACGAAGGTGATCAGGTAGAAGACGCCCGCCACGAGCGCCGTCTTCCTGGTTGAGGTCATCGGGATGCGTGCCGCTGCTTTCGCGGCCGGGGTCTGGACGGTGGTCGTCATGCCGGTCTCCGTTTCAGGGATTGACGTAGTTGACTGAGATCAGGGGCAGGCCCAGATCGCGTGTTTTCTGCAGCAGCCCGTGGAGGGCGGCCTGGTCGGCTACGAGGCCGCCGATGACGGTGGTGCCGTCGCTGTCGCGGGTGACGGTCAGCCCGTCGAACCAGGCGGCCCAGCGGGCGTCGAGGCGCCCCTTGAGACGGATCTCGTACCGTCCCGGGCGGTCATAGTGGCCGGTCGGTAGCTCGCTCATGGCGCTCCTTCGCTGTCTGTTCCCGGCGGCGTCGGGGACGTCCGCGGGTCTGATCGAAAGCTAGGAGCCGATGTGGTGAGACGGCATCACCACATGTGGTGATTGACGTGATGATCTGGAGCGACGGGCCAGGGATGACGGATCAGCAGCGACGGGTCAGGCTGGCCGGCCACCGGTTCGCGTCACGCCGATTTCCGCGGCCCGGCGGACCGCCGCCCGGCGGTTGGTCACGGCGAGCTTGGCGTAGATGTTCTTGGTGTGCGTCCGCACGGTGTTCAGGGACACCATGAGCTCGCGGGCGATGGCCGGGCCGTCCAGTTCGGTTCCGAGCAGCCGGAGCACCTCGAGCTCACGTTCGCTCAGCGGGTCGATCAGGGCCTGCCGGACCGGGCGGCCTGGTCCGGTCTCGCTCACGGCGGCCAGCAGCCGGCGGACATAGTTCGAGGTGGCCCGCTGGCGCGCGGCGGCTCTCAGCAGGGACGCCATCGGCAGCCCTTCATCGGCGAAGACCCGGATGTACCCCTCGGGCTCAGCCAGCGTCACCACCCGGTCCAGGCAGGCCAGCGCGGCCGGGATATCCCGGCGCAACTGGTGCGCGAGCGCCTGCAGGATCCCGATCTCGATGACACGTCCCGTCCTGCCCCCTGCTCCGGCCGCCGACCGGAGGCGCCCCAGGAACCGGGCCGCCTCGTCGACGCCGGGCCCGGCCGGCTCACCCGCCTGCTGGGCCAGGAGCACCCGGGCCAGCGTGATGTGCTCGAACTCGCGGAGATAGCTGAGGTCGTCAGCGGCGGACAGGCCCTGCTCGCGCGCCCAGCCGAGCGCTTCGCCGAGCCGGCCCTGCGCGACCCAGGCACGTGCCCGCAGCGCCGGGACGGGCCGTACGTTCGGGAAGAAGTCGCCCACGTACAGGCGCTCCGCCTCGTCGAGCAGGTCCACCGCGCCGGCCAGGTCCCCTTCGGCCTGGCGTATCCGGGCCATCGCGACCCGCCAGCGGTACCGGTTCTGCGGCAGCCCGGTCTGCTCGCCCAGCTCCTGGCTCCGCAGCAGGTGCTGCGTGGCGGCCTGCAGGTCGCCGCGCTCGCGGAGGATCTCGCTCATCCCCACGTACATGTCGGCCGTGCCCCGCAGAACCGGGCGGCCCGGCTCAGCGGCCCGCTGCAAGGCCTGCTCGTAGGTGCGCATCGCCTCGCCGAGCCGGCCTTGCGTGATCCGGATGTCGGCCAGCGCCACCGCGCAGCCGAAGATATCGGCAATGTGCCCGGCCCGCCGTAGTCCCGCGGCGCATTCGGCGTACGCCGCGTGCCCGGCCTCGAGATCCCCGGTCGTCCAGAACGCGAGCCCCATGAGTCCCGACGCCGCCGCCCGCCAGCGATGGTCCTCCTCGGAGGAAAGGTCAAGCGCCCGCCGGGCGTGGCTGATCGCGCCGAGCGGCTCGCCCCGGGCCAGGGCCAGGGCCGACCGGTACAGCTCGATCGTCCCCGGAAGGCTGCGATATTCGTCCTCGTTGGCCACGACCATCCGGGACGCGGGTCCCGCACCGGCATCCGCCGGTGCGCCCAGCCACCGCTCGGCGTCCCGCAGCCGGTCCTCGACTCCGTCGAACTCGCCGATCGACAGCAGTGCCCAGGCAAAAGCCACGCTGAGCACGGGCCGGACGCTGATCACCTCGTCCGGGAGCATCGTGAGCCAGCCGTGCACGGTGGCTTCCTGCCGGGTCTTGCTCAGGGCCGGGGTCGCCAGCTCGACGAGGTCCGCCGCCCGCTCGAAATCCCCGGCGGCCAGCGCGTGGCCGATGGCGGCGGACGGCTCGCCGCTGCGCTGGTACCACATACTCGCCCGCCGGTGCAGGTCAGGCAGCTGGCCGGGCTGCTCGTCGAGCAGACGCGCCTGCAGCACGTCGGCAAACAGCTGGTGGTAGCGGTACCACTGGCGGCGGTCATCCAGCGGGACCAGGAACAGGTTCGCCCGGTCCAGCACCTCCAGCATGGCTTTGCCGCCGCCCTGCCCGGTGACCGCATCGCACAGCGGACCGCTCAGCCGGCCGAGGATCGAGGTCTGCAGCAGGAAGGCCTGAACCCGATCGGGCTGGCGCTGCAGCACCTCCTCGGCCAGGTAGTCGACGACGTAACGGTCATCACCCGTGAAGCCGGCGATGAAGCCGGCCACGTCGTCTCGCCCCTGCATCGACAGCGCCGCCAGCTGGAGCGCGGCGATCCAGCCCTCGGTGCGCCCCTCGAGCGCGGCCACGTCCGGCGGCGTCAGCTGAAGGCCCATCATCTCGTTGAGGTACGCCGCGGCCTCATCGGGCGTGAAGCGCAGCTCGGCCGCGCGGGTCTCGACCAGCTCGCCCCGTGCCCGCAACCGGGCCAGCGGCAACGCGGGGTCAGCCCGGCTGGCGATCACCACGTGCAGCCCCGCAGGCAGGTGGTCGAGCAGGAACGTCATCCCGTCCTGCACCTCGCGCGCGTCGATCACGTGGTAGTCGTCGAGGACCAGCACGATATCGGCGGCGATCGTGCCCAGGTCGTTGAGCAGAACGGTCAGCACCGTCTCAACCGGGGGCGGCGCGGACGCCTGCAACAGGCTCAGCGCGCTCTCGCCGATTCCCGCGGCCGCCGTCCGCAGCGCGGCGATGACATAGGTCCAGAAGGACACGGGATCGTTGTCGGCGCGGTCGAGTGAGAGCCACGCGACCAGCCGCTCACCGGCCGTCCCGGCCGCCAGCCACTCGGTGAGCAGCGTCGTCTTGCCAAAGCCGGCCGGCGCGGAGACGAGCGTCAGCTTCGACGCAGTCCCGCGGTCCAGCCGCTCGCTCAGCCGCGGACGCGGCACCAGGCCACGCCGGGACCCCGGAACGTACAACTTCATCTCGAGCAGGGTCCCCGGACCGGCGGAGGCCTGCGCCGATGGCGTGACGGCGGGCCGTTCCGAGTCGGGCACCTGCATGAGGCCACCCTAGGTCTGGCCGCGCTCCCGCGACAGCACCACCTCAGCCCCGAGAATGAGCCAGCAGTGCCTAATTTCGTCCTGCGGGAGGTATGCCCAGGTCACGAGCGTAAATAACGTCAGTACGGTGCCGCGAACTCAACTGCCGCCGTCCCTGGAGCGCCCGCTGAGCCTCATGCGGGTGGATTTCGCTCCGGCCCACCGCCAGCCGCCGGCCGTCGGCGCGGTCGCCGTCCTCATGATCATGCACCTGGCGATCGCCCTGGTCACCTACAACTGCCTCGTGTACATCGCCGAGGTGAAGCCCCGGCGCCGACCACCCGGCCGGCTAGTGAGACAGCGCCTGGCGTCAGGCGAAGTCGGCCTCGGTGATGCCGTCGGCATGGCCGTCCGGCCACTGGACCAGCTCGATCCGGTAGCCGTCCGGATCGGTGATCCAGCTGGTCCGCGGCCCGTCCGGTCCGCCCGGCCGTGCGGGCGGCTCGGCCGCGATCCCGTGCCCGGCCAGACCGGCCAGGGTCGCATCCAGCGACTCGACCTGGACCGCGAGGTGGCTGATGCCGGTGCCGAGATCAACCGCGCCCCCGGCCGGGTCGTAGACCAGCTCGATCGTGACGAAGCCGTCGCCCGGCAGCCGGAGCATGGTCAGGCGGCCGGACGGCGTTTCCTCGACGGTCCCGACCACCGTGTAACCGACAGCGGTCCAGAACGCGAGTGACCGCGTGAGATCGCTGACCCGCAGGCCGACGTTCAGGGTGCGCATAGCGGGCAACCTTAGTCGCAGTGCTCCGGACGCGAATTCTTGCGGCCCCGGAACCGGTCCAGACGACAAGATCATTACCAAACGAGTCGCCATCCCGCCCCGCCCGCCCTGCCCCGCCCCGGTGGGAATGACGCCCGGCGCGTGCTCCGCCGCCCCGGACATGACGACGCCGTCCGGGCGGACCCGGACGGCGTCGTGGCGTTGCTGGCTGGACCCGCCGGTCAGCCGAAGCGCGCGAGCGCGGGAACGAACTTCGCCGCGTCGATCGTGCCCCAGCCGCTGGCCAGGTCGTAGCCGGTCCCGGCGTCGAAGCCGGTGACGCCGGCGAAGGAGTTGTTGCCGGAGGTGACGTCCACGATCCCGGTGCTGCCGCTGTGCTTGCTGAGCGCGCCGAGGAGGTAGAGCCCCGGGTTGAGCAGGCCGAGGCGGTGGCGGGCCACCTGGTCGGCCAGCGCGACGATGCCGGAGAATATCGGCGATGCCTCGCTGGTGCCGCCGATGAGGTGCCAGCCGACGCTGACGCCGCCGAAGGACGTGTAGATCCAGGCGGCGCCGCTGGTCGAGGAGCTCATCGAGATGTCCGGCGTCCCGCGCTGCTTGCCGACCTGCTTGGCGACGAGGCTCTGGAAGGCCGGGCGCGCGAAGACCCCCGAGACACCCCCTCCGCCGGATCCGGCACCGTCGTTCCACACCACGTCGGGCGACAGCCGGTTGCCGGTGTTGTCCAGGTTGAGCTGGGTGCCGCCGATGGACGTGACCAGCGGGTCTGATGACGGCCAGGAGTTCACCCGGAACGGGTACAGGGTGGTCCCGTCGGATTCGGCGTCCGTCGCCCCGTCGTCACCGGAAGAGGCGAGCACGGTGACATGGTGGGCCAGGGCGTCCTTGAACGCGTACCGCAGGTTGCGCAGGCTGGAGAAGTTGCCGTTGGCGAAGCCGGGGAAGGTGTTCTCGGTCGCGCCGAAGCTCTGCGTGATCACGTCGCCGATGCCGCGGTTGATCAGCGACCGCTCGGCGTTCATCATCTCCGGGAGGCCGGTCGTGCCCTCGGTCTCGGCGACCGGGGTCTCGGCCAGGACGATCTTCGCGCCGGGCGCGATGGAGTGCGCGTACTCCACGTCCAGGGTGGTCTCCTCGGCCCAGCCGACCATGGTCGAGTCGGTGGGGTCGAAGGCCGGGACGTTGCCGAACTTCATGACCTGCAGGTCAGGGTCGGGGAAGCCCCACTGCTGGTCGAAGACGTGCACGTCGTTCGCGATAGTCGGGGAGCCGAACGAGTCGACGATCACGATGGTCCGGCCGGCGCCGGTGATGCCGCTGCTGTACAGGGAGTTCAGGTTGTAGGCGACCCGGTACTGCACCGGCGAGAAGCACTCGAAGCCCAGCTGAGCCTGGCACTGCGTGGTGGGGATCGGCGCCGTGAGCGCCTTGCCGAAGATCGGATGGCCGATCGCGGGAACCACGGTGACGGAGGTCAGGTGCGCGGCGGCGGGCGCCGCCGCGGTCACGGCTGGTGCCGCCAGCGACAGGCCGGCCAGGCCGCCGACGGCGGCCACGGGAAGAACGGCCCGGCTGGTCAGCCGCGCGAGCCTTCGGGAAAACACGGTCAAACCCACTCCTTTGACGACGCCTCCGCCCGCGCGGGATAAGCGCGGGCGCATGACCCGTGCGTGAGCTCCGTCCGGCCTGGTGATAGGGCCGCTCCGCACCCGAACCGTTATCGCACACAACGCAACGGAAGTCGATAGTTATCTCGCCGGTCAGCCGCCCCGGGCCAGGACGACGGCGCCCAGCACCTCGGCCCGGCTGCCGAGGGAGCCCGGGACCACCTGGGCGGCGGCGGACATCACCGGGCAGGCGTGCCGGTCGATGGCCTCCCGCATCCCGGCGATGACATGCTGCCCGGGCCGGCCGATCGAGCCGTCCAGCACGAACAGGCCGGGGTTGAGCAGCGTGCAGAGGTCGGCCAGCGGCCGGCCGATGGCCCGGCCGAAGTCGCCCAGCAGCCGCTGCATGCCGACGTCGCCGGCCTCGGCCATGCTGATCATGACGGGGTAGGTCAGCCGCGGCTCGTAGGCCGGCTGGGCCAGGTCGATCATCTCGGTGCTGATCGTCCGGATCAGGCAGCCGCGGCCGCCGCAGGCGCACACCGGGCCGTTCTCCCGCACCTGCACGTGCGCGAGCTCGCCGGCGAAGCCCCGGGCGCCGCGGTGCAGCCGGCCGCCGATGATCAGGCCGGCTCCCACGCTGGCCTGGCCGAACTTCACGTAGACCTGGTCCGGCTGTCCGTGCCCGGCGCCGAACGCGTGCTCGCCGAGGGCGCCGAGGTTGGCGTCGTTCTCGACCAGCACGGTGGCGCCGGCCTGCCCGGTCAGCGCGTCGGCCAGTTCCTCGCCGGCCCACGCCGCGCGGCGACGGCCGGACCCGCGGTGTCCCGGCCCGCCGACGTCGGGCGCGGGCACGGTGACAGCGCTGCCCACGCCGCGCTGGAACGGGGCCGGCACGCTCAGCACCACGGCGGCCAGGGCCGGGATCTCATAGCCAGCCGCGGCGCAGGCCCGCCGGAGCCCGGCGATGGCCACCTCGGCCGGCGGTGCGCCCGCGTCCGCCGGGCCCAGCTCGGGGACCAGCACGTCGTCAGCAAGGACCTGGCCGCTCAGCGTGGCCACGGCACCGCGCAGCTGGCCCGCGGTCCAGGTGATCACCGCGACGGCCGGGGCCGCCCCGGCCAGCGTGAGAACCTGTCCGGGCCGCCCCCGGGCCGGCCGGCCCGGGCCGGCCTGGCCGCCGGCCGCCGGGACCGGGGTGATCAGGCCCCGGCCGGCCAGGGCGGTGACGAGATCGGCCACCGTCGCCTTGGGCAGGTTCAGGGCCCGGGCCAGCTCGGCCCGGCTGGCCTGGCCGGCCTGGGCCAGCAGGGCCAGGACGCGCTGCTCGTTCGGGTGGCGGACCGTCCGGCTGCCGTCATTCACGTCCGTATCGTACGTCATTAAAAACGAATTCGATCAATTTAATGTGCCGTAGGTCCTATTTCGCCGACGGATCCTAGCCAGTAACCTGGATCAACGTGACCAGTCGGCCGGATCCCTCCGCGAGCAATTTGGCCGAATCCGATCAAATTAACGAACGAGGGCTGCGCCGGGCCATCCACGCCCTGCGGGACCGGCGGTACCGCTGGTGGTTCGTCTGCCAGATCTTCTCCTCCTCCGGCAGCATGACCCAGGCGGTGGCCCAGTCGTGGCTGGTGTTCCGGCTCACCGGGCATGCGGTCGACCTGGGCCTGCTGGGCATCGTCACCTGGGCACCGGTCCTGTTCGGGGCGGCCTGGGGTGGCGCCCTGGCCGACCGGCTGGACCGCCGCCACCTGATGATGGCCACCCAGGCCCTGTTCATCGTGGTGAACATGATCCAGGCCGGGCTGGTGGCCAGCGGGCGGATCCAGCTCTGGATGATCTTCACGCTGGGCGCGCTGAACGGGGCGGTGAACGCCGTCGACTCGCCCGCCCGCCAGGTCTACGTGTTCCAGCTCGTCGGGCGGCAGCGGCTGGCCAGCGCGGTCGGCCTGTTCGAGGTGGTCATCAACGCGGCCCGGGTGCTCGGCCCGGCCGCCGGCGGGATCCTGCTCGCGGCGGTGGGGACCGCGCCGTGCTTCGCCTTCAACGCGGCGTCCTACCTGCCCATGCTGTGGATGCTGTGGTTCTTCAAACCGGACCCCCTGGCCGGGGAGCCCCAGGTGGCCGCGCGCGGGAGGAGGGGATCCGGGCTGCGCGAGGGCCTGCGGCTGGTCCGCCGGCATCCCGAGATCCGGCTCTGCGTCCTGATCGCGCTGGCCGGCGCCATGCTGTTCGACCTGAGCGTGTCGGCGCCCCCGTTCGCCAGCCGCGCCCTGCACCTCGGCGGCGGCGGTTACGGCGCGCTGATGGCGGCGTTCGGCCTCGGCGCGCTGCCCGGCGCGCTGGTGGCGGCCGGCGCTAGCCGGGAACCGGACGGCCGCCGCCTGCGCATCCTGACCCTGCTCACCGGGCTGGCCGTGGTGGCCACCGCGCTGAGCCCGGTGACGGCCGGGGCCTTCGCGGGGCTGGCGCTGGCCGGTTTCCTGTCCATCTGGCTGATCGCGGCGGCCAGCACGCTGGTCCAGCTGCGGTCCGATCCGCGGCTGCGGGGCCGGATCATGGGCATCTGGACGATGGCGCTGCCCGGCAGCTACCCGGTGACCGGCCTGCTCATCGCGCTGGTATCCACAGCCAGCCCGCGGGCCGGGTTCTCGCTGGCCGGGCTGGCCATGGTGGCGCTGGCCCTGATCACCCGGACCAGGCCGGCCGCGCGACCCGGCCCAGCGAACCGGGGCGGGAGTTTGCCTGCCTCGTTCGGTACATCTTTGATCAGCACGGACGATGCCAGGACGCTGGACCAGACGAGGAGCGGACATGGAACCTGATCGGGACGGCCCCCGCCGCCTGCTGTGCTTCGGCGCGCACCCGGACGACTGCGAGATCAAGTCCGGCGGGCTGGCCGCGCTGTGGACCCGGGCCGGCGGCCAGGCGCGGTTCGTCGCCCTGACCGACGGCAGCGCCGGCCACCACGAAATGGCGGGGGAGCCGCTGGTCCGGCGGCGCCGGGCCGAGGCCGCGGCCGGCGCGCGGGCGGCCGGCGCCGACTCGGTGATCCTGGACAACGCCGACGGGATGCTGATGCCGACGCTGGAGAACCGGTTCCGGGTGATCCGGGAGATCCGGCTGTTCGGCCCGGACGTCATCGTCTGCCCCCGGACCAACGACTATCACCCCGACCACCGCTACACCGGGATCATCGTCCAGGACGCCTGCTACCTGCTCAAGGTGCCGAACATCGTCCCGCTGGTACCGGTCGCCGACCGCGACCCGGTCGTGCTGTTCATGGACGACCGCTTCACCCGCCCCGAACCGGTGCGGCCCGACGTGGTGGTCAGCATCGACCCGGTGCTGGGGGCCAAGCTCGCCGCCGTGCGCGCGCACGAGTCCCAGGTGCTCGAGTGGCTGCCGTGGATCGGCGGCTACGCCGGCGAGATGCCGGGCGACCGGGCCGGGCGGCAGGCCTACGCCGACGAGCGGGTGGCCACGGCCGCCCGCGAGGTGGCCGGCCGGTACCGCGACGCCCTGGTGGCCCGGTACGGCGCCGAGGCCGGGACGGCCGTCCGGCACGCCGAGGGGTTCGAGGTGTCGGAGTACGGGGCCCCGTTGACCGAGGAGGCCGCGGCCGCGCTGTTCCCGTTCTGAAGATGACGGCCGGGTTGCATTTTTACCAGTGGTATTGACCATCGGTTCACACGTGGCTTAGGCTCCTCGCCATCCCTCGTTTACGCAGGGTCTTCGCTCTAGCAGGCCCGCTGCGGCCTGGCGCGGTTACCCCTGCTCGCAGAAAGGTCACGCTCATGCAGCTGAGCAGAACCCTCGGCCGGTCCAGACGCCGGCGAGCGCTGGTGGGAATCGCAGCCATCACCACGATCGGCGCCACCGCGCTGGCCGGCTGCAGTTCCAGCGGCAGCGGCGGCAGCAGCAGCGGCGGTAACGCCGACAGCGGCACCCTCAAGATCATCACCTGGGTGAACCCGCCGGCCGTCTCCGCCCTGACCGCCATCAACAAGGAATTCGAGAAGAAGTACCCGAAGATCCATGTCCAGCTGCAGACGGCGGTCAACGTGGCCACCGGTTACGCCAACCTGCTGCAGACGTCGGTCAACTCCAGCAGCGCGGACATCGTCACCACGGTGGACCAGCTCCAGCCGCTGCCGCTGAACCCGACCAGGAAGAACGAGACGCCGACGCAGTTCTGGTCGACCAACAACGTCTTCGCCGACCTGAGCACCCAGCCCTGGGCCAAGAACCTGAACGACGCCGCTGTCAAGGCCGAGACCTACAACGGCAAGCTGGTCGGCCTGCTCTCCGGCGTGTACCAGGAGCTGGTGTTCTACAACAAGGCGGACTTCGCCAAGTACGGCGTGACCCCGCCGAAGACCTGGGACGAGTTCATCACGCTGATGAACACGCTGAAGTCCAAGGGCGTCGCCAGCCCGCTGTGGCTCGGCCTGGGCAGTGGCGCCAGCGTGTACGTGACCCGGTTCATCGCCGAGCCGTTCATGAACTCGCTGTGGGCGCCCAAGGCGAGCGGGGAGACCCTGGCCCAGGCCCTGGAGAAGGGCGACCTGAAGTGGGACAGCCCGGAGATGATCCAGGTCCTGCAGCGTGAGCAGCAGCTCGCCAAGTACCTGGAGCCCTCCTACACCGGTGCCGCCTGGCAGGACATGCCCAACGCGTTCGCCCAGGACAAGGCCCCGATGCTGCTCGACGGCTCCTGGGACCTGACCAGCGTGCAGAAGGCCAACCCGACCATGGATGTCGGCAGCTTCGCCCTGCCGGGCAGCAACGACCCCAGCCTGAACCAGCCGGTCGCCAACCAGGACCTGACCTTCGAGGTGCTGAACAAGGCCCCGAACAAGGCACTGGCGATGAAGTGGATGGCGTTCTTCACCAGCCCGGACATCTACAAGCAGTACGTCAACATGACCGGCATCTCGCCGATCATGAAGTCCGGCGGTCCGTACTCGAGCTTCAGCTCCAAGGTGCTCGGCCCGCTGTTCGGCCAGGGCTTCAACCCCGGCGACATCCTGCCGGCCTTGTCGGCCGACCAGGGTTTCTCGGACACCGCCACCCAGTGGCCGCTGGTCCAGGAGGCGGTGATGGCCGGCTCGAAGACCCCGCAGCAGGCGGTGGCCATGTACCAGAAGGACTGGAAGACAGGCTGACCTGCTAGTACTGAGTCCCGGCCCGGGGCGCTGTCCCGGGCCGGGCAGAATCTTTTCTGCCCGCCGCCTAAGAGGAGGAGCGCGCGCCTATGGCCCAGACGTCAGGAATGGCGACCAAGGCCCGCCTGCTGTCCCGCCCGTCACGGCTCGTCATGTGGCTCGGCGTGGCCCTCGGGCTGGCTTTCTTCCTGGTGTTCGGGATCGCCCCGGCGGTGGCCAACATCGTCATCTCGCTGACCGACTACTCCGGGCTGGCCGGGGCGTCCACCTCGTTCACCGGGCTGGACAACTACACGACGCTGTTCACCACCCAGTGGCCCGGCTTCGTCGCCAGCCTGGGTGACTCGCTCTACTTCGTGGTCGGCGTGACCGTGGTGCAGAACGCCATCGCGCTGGCCCTGGCCCACCGGCTGCAGGGCGCCGGCCGCACCGCCGCGCTGCTGCGCATCCTGGCCTTCCTGCCGATCGTGCTCGGCGTGACCGTGGTCGGCATCGTCTGGCTGCTGCTGTTCGACCCGCAGTCCGGGCCCATCCAGGCCATCGTCGGCCACGCCGGCATCCACTCGGCCTTCTTCGGCTCCGGCAGCATGGCCATGCCGCTGACCATCTTGGTCCAGGTGTGGCAGAACCTGGGCTTCACCATGGTGGTGTTCATCGGCGGGCTGAAGGCGATCCCGGCGGAGATCTTCGAGGCGGCCGCGATAGACGGGGTGACCGGCTGGCAGCGGTTCCGCCGGCTGACCTGGCCGCTGCTGGCCCCGGTGGTCACCGTCAACGTCACGTTCGCGGTGATCGGGTCGCTCACCACCTACAACCTGATCTACATCCTGACCGACGGGCAGTTCGGCACCAACACCCTCGGCATCCTGGCCTTCAACACCGCCTTCGGCAACACCGCCGACCTGGGCCTGGGCGCCTCGATGAGCGTGATCCTGCTGCTCTTGGCCATCATCGTGGCGCTGCCGCTGGTGGCCTTCCTCCAGCACCGAGAGCGGAGGCTCCTGGCGTGAGCAGCACCGGCTACGCGACCCGCCCGGCCAAGCCGCGCAGCGCCCCGCCCCGCCCCGGCTTCCAGCTGCGGAACCCGCGCCGGACCTGGCGGATCACCATCGGTATCCTGATCGCGCTGCTGTTCGCGATCCCGGTCGCGTACGTGGTGATGATCTCCTTCGAGTCGCAGGGGCACTTCATCCGGAGCCCGCTGACCCCGCCGGCCTCGCCGACGTTCTCGAACTTCAGCGCCGCCTGGACCCAGGGCGACCTGGGCCCGCAGGTGCTCAACACGATCCTGTACTCGGTGGTGGCCGCGGCCATCTCGGTGGCGCTCAGCCTGCTGATCGCCTTCCCGGTCGCCCGGCGGCTGATCCGCGGGTCCACGTTCATCTACCGGACGTTCGTCATCGGGGTGTGCATCCCGCTGCCCGTGATCCCGCTGTTCATCGAGGCCCAGCGGCTGGACCTGTACAACAGCCGGATCGGGTACATCCTGCTGCACGTGGAGCCGGGCCTGCCGCTCGGCGTCATCTTGCTCACCGCGTTCGTGATGTCGGTGCCGGAGGACCTGGACGAGGCGGCCTACCTGGAGGGCTGCGGCTACCTGCGCTACCTGGTCCGGATCGTGGCCCCGCTGGCCTGGCCGTCGATCGTGATCGCGTTCCTGTACTCGCTGCTGCAGGTGTGGAACGACATCATCGGCCCGGTCGTGTTCCTGGCCGACCCGGGGCTGTTCCCGGTGACCCGGGGCGTCTACAACTTCTACGGCGCGAACGTGAGCGCCTACACCATCTTGGCCGCGGCCGTGGTGATCGTGAGCCTGCCGGTGGTGGCGCTGTTCATCGCCTCCCAGCGGCAGCTGCTGCGGGCCAGCGTCGTCGCGTCCCGCTGACCGGCCGCCCCGGCCCGTCCACCCCCCCGGACGGGCCGGGCCAGGCCTTCTAGGCCAGCGGGCGGCCGCCCTCCAGGACGGCCGTGATGCCGATGTTCTCGTCCACCGTGATCAGGTCGGCCGGGCCGCCTACCCGCAAGATCCCGGCCCCGGGCAGGGGAAAGAACTCGGCCGGGCGCCGGCTGGCCAGGTTGACGGCCCGGTCGGCCGGCCACCCGGCCCGGACCAGCTTGCCGACCTGCTGGGCCAGCGTGACCGTGCTGCCGGCCAGCGTCCCGTCGGGCAGCCGGGGGACGCCGTCGGTGACGACGAGCTCGACGCCGCCCACCGTGGTCACCCCGTCCGGCGCCCCGGCCGCGGCCGAGGAGTCGGTGACCAGCATGGTCCGGGCCTCGGCGACGGCCAGCGCGACCTGGACCACCTCGGGGGCGTTGTGCACGTGGTCGGCGATCAGCTGGATCTGCACGTCGGGGCGGGTCAGCGTGACCCCGGGCAGGCCCGGGTCGCGCCGCCGGAAGTCGGCCATCCCGTTGAACAGGTGGGTCACCGCGCGGGCGCCGGCGTCGAACAGCGCGTGCGCCTGCTCGACGCTGGCCCCGGAGTGGCCGGCCTGCACGATCAGGCCCTGCCGGGCGCACCAGGCCGTCACCTCGGCCGCGTGGTCCAGCTCGGGCGCGATGGTGATCGTCCGCAGCGGGCCGGCCGCCAGGAACGCCTCGACGACGGACCGGTCCGGGGCGCGCAGGTACTCGGTCCGGTGCACCCCGCGGTGCTGCGGGGACAGGAACGGCCCCTCGGCGTGCACCCCGACGACCTGGCAGGCCGCCGCCGGGTCCGCCCGCACCGCGTCGATGACCTTCAGCTGGCGCACCACGTTCTCCACCGAGTCGGTGATGATGGTGGGCTGCACGGCGAACACGCCGTCGCGCTTCAGCGCCCGCAGCGCGGTCAGGAACTCATCGTGCCCGGCCTCGTTGAAGTCGACCCCGCCGTAGCCGTTGACCTGCAGGTCGATCAGGCCCGGGAGCGCGTACCCGGACGCGCCGGGGCCGGGGCTGATCCCGGCCCGGGTGATCACCCCGTCCTCGATCTCCACATCGCCGGCCACCAGGCCGCCCCCGATAACCGCCGCCGCGACGCCCAGCCGCATACCTGTCTCCTCGTCAGAACCGTCAGAACCGTCAGAACGTCGGCCGTCGGCCGGCTTCGGCCGCGGTCCGGCGGGTCAGCTGGATGCCGGCGCCGGCCTCCAGCACGGCCCGGAACTTGTACCGGTCGCCCCGGTACACGCTCCGGGACCACTGCACGATCCGCCCGGCCGCATCGAAGGTCACCTGCTGGATCTCCAGCACCGGCCCGTGCTCGTCCAGGCCCAGGTGGGCGGCGTAAGCCGGCTGCACCGTGCGGCTCTCGATCGCGCATTCGGCCCGCACCGGGGCGCAGCCGTACCGGGTGGCCAGCACCCCGTACAGGGACTCGGTCCGGAAGTCCAGCCGGTCCAGGCCGGGGGTCAGCGCGGCCGGGATGAGGCTGTGGTCGACCAGGATCGGGATGCCGTCCAGGGACCGCGACCGGACCAGCTCGTGCACCGGCGCGCCCGGCGCCAGCTGCAGCAGCTCGGCCTCGTCCACGTCGGTCGGGCGGGTGAGGAGCTTGAGCACGGTGGCCGACACCGTGCGGCCGTGCGCGAGCCCCAGGTCGGTGAAGCTGACCAGGCCGGTGGTGCCCTCCTCGACCGGCGAGCCGCCGCTGTCCGGCGGGACCCAGCGCGCCCCGCCTTCGGCCTTGAGCAGCCCCTCGAGCTCCAGGGTGCGCAGGGCCTGGCGCAGCGTCACCCGGCTCACGCCCAGCTCGGAGGCCAGCGCCCGCTCGCCGGGGACCCGGCTGCCCGGCCGCAGGACGCCGGAGCGGATCCGCCCGCGGATGGTCTCGGTCACCTGCTGATGCAACGCTGCCATGGCCATCTCCGGTGATGGGGGAGTCCCCGGGCCCCGCCCGGGCCCGGCCGGCGGCTCACGGCGCCGCCGCCTCGACCTTGGTGTCGGGGCTGATGAACCCGAAGTCGTCCGGGTCCGTGGATCGTTCCGCCGACAGGGCGGCCGCGACGTCCTGGAGCAAGATGGCGGTGAACACGTACTCCTCGGTCAGCGAGTGCGCCGGCAGGGTGATCACCCGTACGCCGGGCTGGGTCCAGGCCGGGTCAGCCACGGCGGACATAATGATAACCGGGTGACCCCGCCGGGCCAGCGGCGCGGCCACCGCGGCCGCGTCGGTCTGGCCGATGACCAGGTGCCCGACGCCGGGCCAGGCTTCCATCGGGCCGTGCAGGTACTGGCGCCCGCTGAACGCGGCCGTGGGCATGGTGCTGGTCTCCCGCAGCAGCAGCGCGCCGGCCTCGGCCGCCCCGCTGTAGCCCCCGGAGCCGATCACGTCCACCGAGCTGTGCCCGGCCAGGGCGCCGGTCAGGTCCGCCACCAGCTGGGCGGTCCCGGACCGGAACCCGGCGATCCGCTCGCCCAGCGACAGCCAGCCCGGCCCGGGCCGCCCGGTGGTCCAGGCCTCGGTCAGCATGCCCATGGCGACCAGGGAGCCGGTGTAGCCGGCCGTGGAGGCCAGGCTGTCCGGTACCGGGCCGAAGGCCAGCGTGCCCGCGCACGCCTGCGCCAGCGGCGAGCCGGGGACGTTGACGACGGCCAGGGCCGGGACGGCCGTGCTCTGGACCGCCTCGATCGTCTCCCGGCTCTTGCCCGACTGTGACAGCGCGACCACCAGGTCGCAGACCTCGAACGTGGTCGCGTCGAAGTCGCTGGCCACCACGCGCTGGGCCGGGCCGCCGTGGGCGCGCAGCACGTGCTCGGCCGCGCCCAGCGCCGCGTAGCTGGCGCCCATGCCGATCAGGACCGGCCGGCGCGGTGCGGGCGGCGGCGTGCGGCCGAGCACCTCCGCCACGACCCGGGCCATGCTCGTGACGTTGGCCGCCTGTGCTTCCAGCGCGTCCAGGTACTTCACCGGTCCCTCAGGCACGGTCCCTCACCTTCGTGTTGTCGGATCCGGGTCACGCCGGAGCAGCCCCGGCCAGGGAGCCGGCGATGCCGGTCGCGGCGGCGAACGCCCCCGCCCCGGCCAGCGCGGCGTCATCACCCAGCGCGGACCGGCGGATCTCGACCACCAGGCCGCTCCCGGTGGCCAGCTCAGCCTGGGCGGCCTGCGCCAGCGGGTCGAGCAGGCGGTCGCCGGCGGCCATCAGGCCGCCCCCGACGACCAGCACGTCCGGGTTGATCGCGTGGCACACGGCCACGGCCGCCCAGGCGCCGTAGCGCACGATCCGCGCCCAGGTCTGGCGGGCGGCCGGGTCGCCCGCGTCGACCAGCTCCAGCAGCTGCTGGATGGTCAGCTCGTCCCGGCCGGTGGCCCCGGCCAGCGCGGCCAGCTGCTGCCCGGAGGCGAGGCTGTCCAGCAGCGGCTGGCCGGGCCCGCCGGGCCGGATGAAGCCCAGCTGGAAACCGGTCCGCTGGCCCGCCAGCAGCCGCCCCCGGCTGGTGGCCGCGAAGCCCACGCCGGTGGACAGGGTCAGGTAGGCGGTGTCCCCGGTCCGGGTCCCGGCCCCGAACCAGGCCTCGCCGATCACGGCCAGCTCCGCGTCGCCGGCCAGCACGACCTCGCACCCGGCCTGCTCGCTCAGCCGGTCGGCGCTGAGCCCGGCGATCCAGGCGATGGGCAGGTTCCTGGCCTGCTCCAGCCGTCCGGTGCGGCGGTCGATCCGGCCCGGCATCCCGACCACCACCCGGGCCACCTGGCGGCCGGCCACCAGCGCCGTGATGGCGTCCCCGACCTGGCTGATCTCGTCGTGCGGGCGGATCCGGACCCGGGACCGGGCGGCTAGCCGGCCGTCCGGCCCGGCCAGCGCCGTCCGCAGGTGCGTCCCGCCCACGTCCACGGCCCCCAGCCAGTCGCTGCTCACCGCCGGGTCACCGGGCCGGGCGGCTACCGCCGGCCGGTGCTGGCACAGCGGTCGACAACGGCATGGACGTGCTCCCGAGCAGGATGAAGGGCCTTGACGCGCTCAGCTTAGAGGCCTTGTGACCCGCTGGTCAATACCAGTGGAACATGCGGGCCAACCGCTGGTCCGCCAGCTCGCGCGCTAGCGCCCGTAACGACCCTCGGCGAGCGCGGTGAGCGCGTCCGCGGTCTGGTCGAAGCACTCCATCGCGCCGGTCGCCCGGGCCAGGACGTGGGCGCCCTCCAGCAGGGTGATCGGGTCCGGCACCTTCTTCTCGCCGCTCGTCGGCGGCACCGTCCAGCTCCTGCCGCCCGGGCAGGTCTACGCGGGCGGCGTCAGCCGGCCGCTGGTCCTGGTGGAACTCAAGCTGCCGGACATCGGCCTGGCCGATCCGGCGGCGCGGGCCGCGTTCATCGCCGCCGCCACCGGCATCGTCCGCGCGCTGGCCCGGCCCGGGCACCGGGACGAGGACACCTGGATCAACATCCTCAACGCCCGCGACGGGGCCGGGGGCGTCGGCGGCCGGGTGCTCACCAACGACGACCTCGTCGCCGGGATCATGGCCGCGGCCGGCGCCCCGGCCTAGCCGCGGTCCAGCGCTGCTCCCGCCCGCCGGCCCGCACCACCGCAGGCCGGCGGCCGGGCGCACCGCCGCTCACCTGACACGACCACATCAGCACCAAACGAGGCAGCCGTCCCACCCCGGCCCCCGCCCCTTCTCGCGGCCTAAGCGCCTGGCTAGGCAGGCACGGCGTAGCACAGCCGGGCCGGGATCACCGGCGCGGCCCCGGGGGACAGGGCCAG
>JAICWX010000097.1 GCA_025934635.1 Streptosporangiaceae bacterium
CCGTCACCGGCCCGGCCCTGATCCGCCCCCTGCCAACGACATGGATG
The DNA here is from genome assembly GCA_025934635.1 of Streptosporangiaceae bacterium. Next base: position 48 of record JAICWX010000097.1, read on the forward strand.
CTCCATCAATGCCGCGATCGCGACATCAATGCTCCATCAATGCCGTTATCGCACCCCGCGGAGCTACCCCGAGACACAGCGGACTGACGCCAGGTGCACAACTGGCACCACCCACCCCACGAGATCGACGCTGATCCCAGCAGAGCCACGCCCGAAAGGAAGAGCCACGCCCGAAGCGACGCCCTGCACCCCTGGCCGCCGAGTCCGAGGCGTGTATTCCATGATCGCGGGCAGTTCCGGTCGGAGACCGGCCGTTTCTGCCCGCGATCATGAACGTCGCGACCGGATTGGCGGCTAGCCGGCCAGGCTGGGCGTCTCCGCGCCGGAGTCGTCCGTGCTGTCCGCGGCCTCGGCCGAGGTGAGCAGGCGCTGCAGCAGCACGACCTCGCTGCTGTCCAGGCCGGTGCTGACGGGGACCTTGCGGACCCGCTCGGCGGCCAGGGCGAGCGATCGCTGCGCCGCGCTGAGCTGTTCCCGGAGCCGGACGTTCTCCTCGGCCAGCTTGCCGTGCTTGGTCCAGGCCGTGGCCAGCTCATACTCCAGCCCGGTGACCGTCTGCTGCAGCTCCGAATGACCGGCCGGCTGGCCCGCGTCCGGCTGGCCCGTCTCCGGATCAGCCGCGGCCAGCCGCCTGACCACCTGGACGAGCAGGCGGCGGGCCAGCTCGTCGTAGTCGAAGCCGGCCGTTCCCGCCGCCGGGATCCCGTTCGCCGCGGCGAGGCCGGATGGCCCGGCGACCCGGGGGACGGTGCCCTGGAACGGGCCGGGTAGCCGGGCGGGCCCGCCCGGACCGGCGATGGTCACCGGCCCCAGCCTGATCCGGTATGTCCGTTTACCTCGTACTTCGCGCTCGATCAGCCCCGAGCGCTCCATCCCGGACAGCAGCTGCGCGAACGCCACGCTGGACCCTGGGTAGCCGACCGCCGCGGCGAGCCGCGTGCTGGCCATCCCGTTGGCGTCGAAAAGCTCGCTGACCTCCGTCAAGTACGAGATGATGTGCTCGCGTGTTCCTACGGCCCTCTTTCTGGCCGTCTTTCTCCCGACCCCCACGGCAGCACCTCTCCCCACCCATGGCAATCATGCCTGCCGACGACCTCATGATAGTACGGCCACCTCCTTAGCAGCAGGGATAGCGTCGGCCTGACCGGGTCTGCGTAGATAACAGTTGGATGCCAATCACGTCGTACGGTGCGCTATGAGGTTCGGCGGCCCGGCGCGGCGGGAGTTGAGGGGGTGGACAGCTAACGTACGATCGAAGGGCAGTCGCCGCACCTGCGTCACGCTGACGAGCCGAAACCAGCCGTCGGTTGCATACGTTGTCCTTGGTATCCGCTCGAATCGCACCTAGTAAGACGACAGCCCGTGGACCTGGATGTGGACTACGCGACCACCCTCGTGGCGGCAGTACTGCTCGGCATCGGCTTTGTCCTGCAGCAGTACGCCGCCCGGCAGGAGCCCGCGTCCCGCTTCCTGAGCTGGCGCATCCTGACCGACCTGCTGCGCAAGCCCCGGTGGCTGGCCGGCATCGCCTGCATGGTGGCCGGGCAGCTGCTGGCCGCCTATTCCATCGGCCACGCCGCCCTGACGCTGGTGGAGCCGCTGCTCACCACCTACCTGCTGTTCGCGCTGATCCTGGCCGTGCCGATGTCGAAGCAGTCGATGCGCTGGACCGAGGTGGTCGGCGCGCTGCTCTTGTGCGCGGGCGTGACCCTGCTGTCGCTGTCCCGGTCGACCAAGCCCATCGGCCTGTCGTTCGGCTCGTTCACGCACTGGCCCGCGGCCGCGATCATCGCCGGCGTCGCCTACCTCGCGGTGATGGCCGGCCTGTCCCGCGGCGGGACAGGCCGCGCCATCCTGACTGGCCTGGCCGCGGGCCTGGTGTTCGGCATCCAGGACGCGCTGACCCGGCAGACGCTGGAGATCCTGCAGGGGCATCCGGTGACCGCGCTGTTCACCAACTGGCCGCCGTACTGCCTGCTCGCCACCGGGATCGTCGGCCTGTGGCTGATGCAGAACGCGTTCAGCGCCGCCCCGCTGCACTGCTCGCTGCCCACCATCGCGGCCGGCGAGCCGGTCGCGGGCATCGCGCTCGGCATCGTGGTGTTCGGCGACCGGATCCAGGTCTCACCGGGGGAACTCGCGATCGAGGCCGGCGGGATCGCCGCGCTGATCGTGGGCGTGGTGATGGTCGCGCGCTCGTCCGCGTTCAGTGGGCTGCGCAAGATCACCGATGTCATCACGCCGCATGGTGATGACGCGGCCCGCCATCATGACGCCCCCCACACCACCCCGGCGGACCTGAACGGCCGGCGCCCCCACCAGGACCAGACCGTGAACGGCCGCCACCCCGACCAGGATCAGGTCGGCCGGCTCGACGCTGCCCGCTCCCGCCGCATGTCCCGGCGCCCGCTGCCCGGCCCCGCCTCCGGCGAGGAAGGCGGCTAGGCCTGCTCGGCGGGCTCCCAGCGGGTGCCGTCCGGGGTGTCGCTGATGTCAAGGCCGGCTCCGGCCAGGGCTTCCCTGATGGCGTCGGCGGCATCGAAGTTACCCGCGCCGCGCAGCGTGGCCCGCAGCGCCAGCAGCGGCTCGACGGCCGGCCGCAGCCGGTCCCTGGGATCGGCCAGCCCGTCCTGGGCGGCCCGTCCGAGCCGGCCGATGAGGCCGCGCAGCAGCGCCCGGGCCTGCTCGCTGCCCTGGTCCTCGTCGGTGTCCGCTTCCCACTGCGTGATCGCGGCCTCGAGTTCCAGGATCACCCCGACCATCGCGTCCGCATCCCGGTCGCCGGCCGCGGTCCCGAATCTCCGCTCGGCCGCCGCCATGACCTCCGGCAGCGGCAACGGCTCTTCCCCGCCGCCGGCCCCGAACCCGCCGCCGGCCCCGAACCCGCCGCCGGCCTCTGCGAGGCCAGGCTCCCGCGAGGCGCCGCCCGCCGCGCCGCCCGGGCCGCCCCCCTCGCCCGCACCGCCAGCCCCGTCCGCGCCGTCCGCCCGCCGGGCCGCGCCCGCCGTCGCCGAGCGGATCCCCTGCACCAGGTCGCGCAGTTCCGCCCCGGACAGCCGGGTACCGGACGGCAGCACCACGCTGGCCCCGGACCGCCGGACGGTCACGCCGCCGCGGCCGCGGATCTCGATCCCGTCGGTCCGCAGGTCGATCAGCATCGCGGTGTGCTCGTCCACGCCCAGCACGGCGGCGTCGGCCGGGAGGTCGCGTTCCATCACCGCCAGCCTGCGCTCGCCGAGGTAGCAGTGCCTGGTGTCGTAGCGCCCGCCCTCGGCGTTGTCGTAGTGCGGGATCAGCGCCACGTTGAGGCCGAGCGCGCCGAGCAGGTCGAGCCCGGACAGCCAGCGCGGTGCGCCGCCCGCCTTGTAGATCTCGTAGACCGGCACGGTGAACCGGCCCGCGGTAGCGGCGGCCGCCGAGGCCAGCACGGTCAGCCCGTCGCCGGCCAGGACCCGGTCCCGCAGCCCGGCCGCGACCGGCCCGGCCTGCCAGTGCGCCAGCGCATAGGAAGGGCTCCCGGGCCCGGCGAACACCCAGTCCGCGGCCCTGATGCCTGCCGCCTGCCGGGTCTCGTCCCCGTCGTCCCACGGGATCAGCGGCGGCGCCATCCCCGGGTCAGCCTGCGGGCTGGTGCCCGCCGCCACCCGCACCCCGAGGCCGACGCTGTCCGCGAAGTAGCGTTCGGTCCGGGCCGAGACGCCGGCGGCGTTCTCCTGGAAGGCGTACGGGGTGGCCAGCACCGTCGCCTGCGGGCTGCTCAGGTCGAGCCGGGCCACGAGGTCCCGGTGCACCGTGACCATCGTCGGGCTGGTCTCGCCGGATCCGATGATGGCCAGGACGCGGCAGCGAGGGTAGTGCGGCATCTCTCGTCGACCCCCTCAGGTCGCGTCGCAAGCCTGGACACCCTGCCCTAAAAGTTACGATGCCACAGTCCCGCTGGATGCACCCGACCCCGTAGATACTGAGAGTAAGCGTCCTGATACCTAGACGAATGAAATAGGGCCCGGTTATGTTCTAGGTATGTGCGATCTGAGCCGTGCGGAACAGGGTTCTCTGACCACCTTGCTCGGTGACCTGCAGGCGGCCGAAGCCCGCCTGTCGGCCACGTACCCCGATATCTTCACCCGGGCCTGGGCCGACCACGAGGCCATGCTGGCCGCCCTGGATGACCTGTCGGCCGCGGCCGACCGGGTGCGTACCTGGGTGGCCGCCAAGCACCACAGCGCCATGGCGTGACGACGAAAACGCCGCTGTCACGGTGATCCGTGACAGCGGCGCAGTCGCTCGTCAGCGCGCAGGACCTAGGCCGGGACGGCCTCCGGGCCGGCCTCGCGGTCCCGCTTCCAGGCGGCGCCGGGCCTGGTGCCCCAGACCGCGGCACCGAACGCCGTCAGCACGAACAGCACGAACGTGATGACGTGCACGCTGGTGCAGTACAGGCAGATGCTGCCGATGATGATGAACTCGGCGTAGACCAGGTAGATCACCATGCCGATGCCCACCACCATCGACGCCAGCCGGAGCAGGTGGACCTCGCGCCGGGCCGCCTGCCACGCCCACGGGCTCATGATCGCCGCCACGAACACGAAGAAGGCCAGCCCGAGCACCGCGACCGGGATGCCGAACACGTAGGACTGCGGGCTGGTGGTCACCCTGGTGCAGTTCACCAGGCCCGATTCCGAGCACCCGGCCAGCGCTGACTCGGTGAAGTGCGCGATCGTCAGGTAGATCGACACGCCCAGCCCGGCCAGCGCCAGCACGAAGGTCGTGATCTGCATCCAGACCGCGGGGCCGCGCTGCCCGGGGTCGTCCTCGACGACCGGGGTGCGGGGCCCGCGCTTGGCCGCCGTCGCGGCCCGTGCCTGGGTAGACCGTGCCTGGGTACGGTCCTTGACCGCGGTGCCGTTGCCGCCGGCCTTGTCATTGCGGCCGCCGCCGTTGCGGGCCGCCGCCCCGGTCTTGACGGCGGTACCGCCCTGGGCTGCATTCCTGGCCGCACTGGCCTGGGCCGCGGCCCGCGCGTTGCGGGCACGGTTCGACTTCGAAGCTGTCATCCGGGCTTAGCCCTCCGGTGATGTCACGGCTGGTGCTGCGCGCTGTCCGGCGGATGCCCGACACAGCCGGCACCTGACGCCAGATTGTACCCCCCGAGCCTGCACTCTCACCCTGAGAGTCAGCTCAGGATTTACAGGCTCTTCTCTAGCGACTGGATGGCGGTGGTGCAGGCGCTGGCGGGCTGGTTGCCGGTCATCTTGCAGATCGCGGCCGTCATGTAGTTGGCCGTGCCGCCGATGCCCTTGGCCACGTCGCTGTCCGGGTTCTTCAGGTCGGCGGCGATCTGCGCCCAGCTGAGGCCGGAGAGCACCTGCGGGTTGTAGCTGGCCCCGGCGATCAGGTACTTGTTGCCGAAGGTGATGAACGGGATCGCGCCGTTGCTGCCCGCGGGGACGTACGGCGGGACGTCGTACTTGTTCAGCAGCGCCTGCTGCGCCTTGGTCGGCGTCTCCAGGTTGGTGTAGCCGCCGTTCGACTTGTCCGGGACGTTGGTTTCCATCTCGACCGGGGTGAACGTCAGGTACTTGCTGGTGTAGGTGGAGCCGTGGAAGGTCCAGGTCGGCGTGTTCGGGTAGGGCTCGGTCTGGCCACCCCCGTTGACCGAAGCGGAATGCGTGGTCGTCAGCCCGGAGAACGTGCCGAACCGGCTCAGGGCCACGATCATCGACCAGCGCTCGGCCGCGCAGTAAGGGCAGTACTCGGCGCCCATGTAGAGCATCTCGGGCTTGCCGTTGGCGGTCAGTGCCGCGCCCCCGTTGATGGCCGCCGGCTTGGAGCTGACCGCGCCGCCGCCGTCGCCGATCTTGTCCAGGGTGGCGGCCGGCACGCCGGTGATGTCGGACACCACGCTGGCCAGGGCCGAGCCGGTCGGGCCGTTGGTGGCGGTGCTCGAGCTCTTGCTGCCCGGCAGGACCACGATGATGACCACCACGATCGCTATCACTGCGATGACGGCGCCCGACACGATGAGAATCCGCTGGCGCTGCTGCGCACGGCGTTCCGCCGCGCGCTGGGCGGCAATCTTCTCTCTGCGGCTGCTGTCGACCTTGGTCCTGCTTGCCTTGCCCATGCTCGCTTCGTCCAACCCTTGCGTCAGCCAGCGGGCGGTCCGGCCGCATCTGCGCTGGTTTCCGTACCTGCGCCGTCGCGCAGGAGTAATCCGTGTCCCGGGTACCGGGCTCTATGTTAGGCGCTCAACCTTACCCGCGGGCCCGAGCTGACCGACTCGCCCGCCCCGGCGGCCAACCCGGCGAGCCGGCCCGCCCGGCCCCCGGGCCGGGGCGGCCTTTAACCAGGTGAACATCGTCCGGCTGGCCGCGATACGGCCAGGGTGACTAGCGACATCGTCACCCCGGCCGTGCTGGCATGGGCCGAGCGGACCGTGCCGGGCGCCCGCGTAGATGGCTGTGAGCTGCGGCCACTGGACTTGGGCGGCGCGGTCCCGGCCGCCCTGTTCGACGCCCTCGCCGCGCTCTGGCCAACCTGGTGACCGCCGGCTCGCCGGACGTGGCCGGCCACGCCCGGACCTGGCAGCGCCTGACCGGGCTGCCGCTGGCCGCCGCCGAGATCGAACGAGGCTACCGGTGGGCCGCGCTGCAGATACCAGTCCAGTACCTGCCCTGGACGGCCGGCTACCGGTATAGCCCGCCAGGTCCGCGCCCGCCCGCTGGGCGGAGCTGAGGGTGCCGGCCCTCACGGCAGGTAGTGAGGGGGGTGCCGTGAGGGCCGGCGGCTCCGGGTCTCTGTGGTACCCGGAGGACCGAGGCGGCGGAGCCGGAGCCTAGGCCGCCGTGACCGGCGGCGGGAGGATCTGCGGCCCGCCCGGGCCGGTGATACCGGCGGATGTGGCGGAAGTGATTGCAGTGGCGTCCATCGGGCCTCAGGAGTCCCGGCAGCCAGGGGAGTATTAGAGAGGCCGGCCTCGTGCCGCCATTCCCGCCTCCCCCGTATTCGCTCCAGCGCCGACCAGCCGACCAGCCGACCAGCCGCCCGGCGGCGGCCAGCGGTGACAGTCCGGCCCGCAGGCGCCCTCAGGCGCGCGACCAACTATGAAAGGGCCGTCTCTATGCGATCTAGATTTTTTCTGGATGACTAGAACAAATCACTGTAACCTTAATAGGAAGCTCCGGCCCGTGGGGGGCGGACCTTCGGGTCTCAGGGGTATCTGGCGAGCGGAAGGTCGGCGAAGCCGTGGTATTGCGCGTCGGCGTGCTCGGTCCCGTCGCGGCCTGGTATGACGACCGGGAACTACCGGTCGGTCAGCCTCGGCAACAGGCGGTACTTGGCATTCTAGCGATGCGGGCGAACCGGGTGATATCCCGGGGCGAGCTCGTCGACGCCGTCTGGGGACAGGATCCTCCGGTCAGCGCCGAGGGCGGCATCTATACCTACGTGGCCGGCCTGCGCCGGGTCATCGAGCCCAACCGGTCGCTGCGCGGTCCGGGCCGGGTCCTGGTCTCGTCCGGGGCCGGCTACGTGCTGCACCTGGTGCCGGGCCAGCCCGACGCGGTGGCCTTCGAGCAGCACCTGGGCCGCTCCCGCCAGCTGCGCAAGGCCGGCGACCCGGCCGCCGCGGTCAGCGCGCTCAACTCGGCGCTCTCGCTCTGGCGGGGCGTCGCGTTCGCCGGCGTGCCGGGACCGTTCGCGGAGACCGAGCGGGTACGGCTCGGCGAGCTGCGCTCCGCCGCCGCGGAGGAGCGCGCCGACGTGCTGCTGTCGCTGGGCCGGCACGAGGAGGTCGTCCCCGACCTCACGGCCATGGTGACGGATCATCCGCTGCGGGAGCGGATGCGCGGGCTGCTGATGATCGCGCTCTACCGGTGCGGGCGGCACGCCGATGCGCTGCGGGTGTTCGCCGAAGGCCGCCGGGTCCTGGCTGAGGAGCTCGGCATCGACCCGGGTAGCGACCTGTCCCGGATCCACCAGCAGGTACTGACCATGGATCCGGCGCTGGCCGTCCCGGCGGGCCCGGCGGCGGTGGCCCTGGGCGGCGACGCGGCGCCCGGGCGCGACGACGGCCAGCGGCCGTCCCGCCCGGGGGCGCCCGAAGCCAGGAGCACCCCGGTGCCGGCCCAGCTGCCCCTCGACGCGCCCGGCTTTTCCGGCCGCCACGACGAGCTCGCCATGCTGCAGGCGATGCTCCCCGGATCAGGCCGCACCGTGCCGATCGTGGCCATCTCGGGCGCGGCCGGGACCGGCAAGACCGCCCTCGCGGTCCGGTTCGGCCGCCAGGTCGCCCGGCGGTTCCCCGACGGCCAGCTCTACGTCAACCTGCGCGGCCTGGACCCGGCTACGGCGCCGCTTGAGCCGTGGGCGGCGCTGCACCTGTTCCTCGACGCGCTGGGCGTGGTGCCGTACCGGATCCCGGCTGACACCGACGGCCGGTCCGCGCTGTTCCGCAGCCTGCTGGATGGCAAGCGGATGCTGATCGTCCTGGACAACGCGCGCAACGTGGCCCAGGTCCGGCCGCTGCTGCCCGGCTCGCCCGGCTCCCTGGTCGTGGTGACCAGCCGCAACGAGCTGACCGGGCTGGTGGCGGCCGAAGGCGCGCTGCCGCTCACCCTCGACGTGCTCAGCGACGGCGAGGCCCACGAGATGCTCGCCCGCCGGCTCGGCGACGAACGGGTGGCGGCCGAACCGGAGGCGGCGGCCGAGATCACCGAGTCGTGCGCGCGGCTCCCGCTGGCCCTGTCCATCGCGGTCGGCCGCGCGGCCGCCCGGCCCAAGCGCCCGCTGACCGAGCTCGCGGCCGAGCTGCGGGACGCCCGCGGCCGGCTGGACGCGCTCGAGGCCGGGGACGTGATGACCAACGTGCGGGCCGTGCTGTCCTGGTCCTACGACCAGCTCTCCGAGCCCGCCGCGCGGATGTTCCGCCTGCTCGGCGTGCATACCGGCCCGGACATCTCGCTGTCCGCCGCGGCTAGCCTGGCCGGGATGCCCCGGTCCGAGGCCGGCGTCGCGCTGCGCGAGCTGGCCCGGACCCACATGGTCGCCGAGTACCTGCCGGCCCGGTTCACGTTCCATAACCTGCTCCGCGTCTACGCGGCCGAAGCGGCCGAGCGGCACGATCCGGAGCCCGATCGGCGGGCCGCCGCCGAGCGGGTCCTCGATCACTACCTGCACACGGCCATGGCGGCTTCCAGCCGGTTCAGCCCTGGCCGGTCCCCGCTGCTGCTCACCGGCCCGCAGCCGGGCGTGCTCCCCGCCGACGTGACCGACCGGGACCAGGCGATGGCCTGGTTCGACACCGAGCTCCCGGTCCTTCTCGCGCTGATCAGCTACGCCGACACGCATGGTTTCGCCGCTCACGCCTGGCAGATTCCCTGGACGCTCGGCCCGTACTTCAGCCGGCGCGGCCAGTGGCAGAACTACGAAGCCACCCAGCAGGTCGCGCTGGCCGCTGCCAGCGCCCTGGGCGAGCCGCTCGCCCTGGCGCACGCGCACTACCTGCTCGGCCACGCGCAAGCGGAGATGGGCGACTACGAGGCGGCCGACCCGAACGTCCGGCGGGCCCTCGACCTGTTCCGCGAGCTCGGCGACCGCGGCAACGAGGCGTACGTGCTCAACGGCCTGGCCGGCATGCTGGAAAAGCAGGGGCGTTTCCAGGAGGCACTGGCCGTCGCGCTGGACGCGCTGCGGATGCTCAAGGCCGTCGGGCATTGGTGGACCCAGGCCACCCTGGAGAACGGGGTCGGCTGGCTGTACGCCCATCTCGGCCAGTACGACCAGGCGCTGACCCACTGCCAGCGGGCGCTGAGCCTGCACCGTGAGTCAGGTCACCGCGGCGGCGCCGCCGACACCCTGGACAGCATCGGCTTCGTCTACCTCAAGCTGGGTGACACCGTCCAGTCCAAGGCCCACTACACCCGGGCCATCGAGGCCTACCGCGATATCGCCTCGCAGTTCGGCGAGGGCAACTCACTCGCCGGCCTGGGTGACGCGCTGCTGGCCGAGGGCGATCGCCAGGCGGCCGCCGTGGCCTGGCGCGAGGCCGTCACCATCCTCGACCGGCTGCCGCACGCGCTCGCCGACGAGATCCGGGCCAGGCTCCGCGACCTCGAGCAAGACCTCGAGACCCAAGGTCTCGAGACCCAAGATCTCGAGACCCAAGACGCGCCAGACAGCGACGGCGCGGCGGGCAGCGATGGTGACGGGCCCGTCGGCCCCGATGAGCTGACCGGGGCAGTCACCGCGGCCCGTTAGGTATAAAGGAAACGGCCTACGGGGATGTAGCCGGTCCGTTTGCGAGACCTGGTCTGATAACGCGAAAGGTGAATATTCCGGTGACGACGAGGGCATTGCTGCTCGAGAATATCCACCCTGACGCGTCGGCTCGGCTGGTCAAAGCGGGATATCAGGTCGAAGTGCTGCCGCGCGCGCTGGGTGAGGACGAGCTCATCGAGGCCATCCGCGACGTGAACCTGCTCGGCATCCGGTCCGGCACGCAGGTGACCGAACGTGTCCTGGACGCCGCGCCCGCCCTGGAGGCGATCGGCGCCTTCTGCATCGGGGTCAACCAGATCGACCTGACCGCGGCCAGCAAGCGCGGCGTCGCGGTGTTCAATGCGCCGTTTTCCAACACCCGCAGCGTGGTCGAGCTCGCGCTGGCCGAGATCATCGCCATGGCCCGGCGGCTGCCGGAGAAGACCGCCCAGATGCACGCGGGCCACTGGGACAAGTCCGCGGCCGGGAGCCACGAGGTGCGCGGCCGCAAGCTGGGCATCATCGGCTACGGCAACATCGGAACCCAGCTCTCGGTGCTGGCCGAGAACCTCGGCATGTCCGTCTACTTCTACGACATCGCCGACAAGCTGGCGCTGGGCAACGCGCGCCGCTGCTCGACCCTGGCCGAGCTGCTGGAATCGGTGGAAACCGTCACGCTGCACGTGGACGGCCGCGATACCAACCACGGCTTCTTCGGCGCGGCCGAGTTCGCGATGATGCGTCCCCGGTCGCTGTTCCTGAACCTGTGCCGCGGCTTCGTGGTGGACCACGCCGCGCTGCGCCGCAACATCGAGTCGGGCCACCTCGCCGGCGCCGCCATCGACGTCTTCCCCGAGGAGCCGAAGGGCAAGGGCGACGAGTTCGTCTCCGAGCTGCGCGGGCTGCCGAACGTCATCCTCACCCCGCACATCGGCGGTTCCACCGAGGAAGCCCAGCAGGACATCGGGGAGTTCGTCGCGGGCAAGCTGGCCGACTACGCGACCACCGGGGCGACCTCGCTCAGCGTGAACCTGCCCGAGCTCGCGCTGCCCGCGGGCAGCGGGACGCACCGCCTGGTCCACCTGCACCAGAACGTGCCCGGCGTGCTCGCCGCGGTCAACCGGGTGCTGGCCGACCACGGCGTCAACGTGGAGGGCCAGTTGCTGCGGACCCGGGACGAGTTCGGCTACGTGCTGACCGACATCGGCTCCGCCTACAGCGAGGCCGTCCTGGCCGAGCTGCGGGCGATGCCGGTCACCATCCGCCTGCGCACGCTGGACGCCCCCTAAGGGAAGTACGGCGTGTGCCGCGCCAGCGCCGTCACGTCCAGCCGGCCCCGGTAGACCAGCGCCGCCCCGTACGGGATCCGCAGCACGAAAGCGCGGTGCCCGCCCGGCGGCGTGACCTCCAGGTAGGACGCGAGCACCGAGTTCCCCGGGCTGCCCAGCACCCCGAACGCGACATCCGCGCTCACCGTCTCCCCCGGTGAGAGCACGATCAGCCGCCGCCCCGGGTCCGGGTCGAAGTAGGTCGGCCCCGGCCGCGTCACGGTCCGCAGCGCCCGCCCCGCCGCATCCCGCAGCCCGAGCCCCGGGTACCCGGAAAGGCGGCACGACGCATCGCTGATGTCAGTCAGCGTCACGATGATGCCCCGGTTCCCCAGCCCCGCCTGGGACCCGTGCAGCCCGGCCGCCAGCTCACCGACATAACACCGATGCGGCACGTAAGCGGCCGAAGCGGCGGTCACCGATCCGCCCGTCACCAGCGCGGCCGCGCAAGCCGCCGCCGCCGCGAAGGCGATGCGCAATCTCATAGACCCTTTTTAAACCATTACACCGAACGAATCGGCGCGTCTTTCCGTAAAAATTACCGAGCCATTGTGATGTCGGCCACATTTCCAGGTGAATGTGGCAATTAAAATGAATTGCGACGCCCTGTTGCGGAACGCCAGAATTAATACGAACCGTTCTGATTGCGCTGGCTCTGGGCGCCGCCGTCCTATGCTCCTGGGGACCAGTCGTCGGCGAAGGTTTCCATCTGGTCGAGGACGCGCTTTATCGCGTCGGCCTCGGCGTCCGGGGGATAGCCGTACTTGGCCAGCAGCCGCTTGATGGTGGAGCGGATCTTGGCGCGGACGTCATCACGGGCTACCCAGTCGGTGGTGACGTCGCGGCGTAGGGTACGAACCAGGTCGCGAGCAATATCAGCCAAGACGCCGGTGCCCATGTCGGTGACGGCCGACTCGTTCTGGGTGACCGCGTCGTAGAAGGCGAGCTCGTCGGTGCTGAGTGGCGGGGCGAAGCTGGCCCCGCGGTTAGCGTCGGCGGAGACCTCCTTGGCCAGAGCGACCAGTTCGGCGATGATCTGGGCGGCGGTGAGGTTCTGGTTGACGTATTTGCGCATCAGCTCGTCGAGGCGCTCGGCGAAGGACTTCTGCTTGACGATGTTGTGCTTCGTGACGGTGCGCATCTCTTGCTCGATCAGGCGGCGGAGCGCCTCGATGGCCAGATGCGGATTACGCTGCTCCCGCATCCGGGCGATGAACGCGTCGTCGAGGTGTGACAGGTCGGGGCGGCCAATGCCAGCGGCCGCGTAGATGTCAGTGACACCGCCGGCCTCGATGGCGCTCGCGGTGAGAGATTTCAGGTACAACTCGACATCGGGCGGGACGGTCTCGCCGCGTGCCCTGCGTTCCTCGGCGTCAAACCGGGCGTTCAGCATCCGGACTTCCTCGAAGAACGCGATGTCGTCGCGGAACTCGGCGAGATCGCGGTGCGTCCGGGCGATGGCGTACATCCGGGCGAGCTGGGCCGCCGCACGACGGAACCGCTCAGCGAGGTTCGGCTCGTCCTTCTCGACCTGGTTGCCCGGCGTAGCCGGGTTGCGGAGGTATTCCACCGCACCGGTCACGGCGCTCCAGTATGTCCTCGGCCCCTTAGCCGAGCGGCGGGTCCGCCAGTCGTAGCCGGTGAGGATCTCGACGCTGATCACGGCCAGTATGTCCCTGACCTTGGCGACCGCGTCGTCGATGTCCTTGCCCATGGGCTTGGTGTTCTGGTCGCGGGCGGTGTATTCCGCTAGGGCCTCGTAGAGCTTGTGGGTTAGCGGGGCGTATCCGACCAGCAGGCCATCCTGCTTATTGCGGAAGGTCCGGTTTACTCGTGCGAGGGCCTGCATGAGGGCCGCGCCGCGCATCGGCTTGTCGGCATACATGGTGTGCAGCGGCGGGGAGTCAAAGCCGGTGAGCAGCATCGACTGGACGATGATCAGCTCGAGTTCGTCGTCCGGGTCCTTGGCGCGCTGCTGGATGACCTTGTTCTGCGCCGGGCGGCGGACGTGCTTGCGGATCTCCGGCTCGTCAGTCGCGTCGCCGGTGTAGACGACCTTGATCGTCCCCTTGTTGATGTCATCGCTGTGCCAGTCTGGCTTTATAGCGATAATCCGCTCGTACAGGTCTGCGCAGATTTCCCGGGTAGCGCAGACGATCATGCCCTTGCCGGGAACGCCGATGAACTTGCGCATCTCGGCGCTGCGGGCCGCCCAGTGCTGGACTACGTCCTTGCTGAGCTTGCGTACTCGGTCGGGGGCACCATAGACGGCGTTCATCACGGCGACCCGCTGCTGGAGGCGCTCACGCTCGGAGTCATCCAGCCCCGCGGTGACTTCGTCCGCGGCTTCGTCGAGCTGCTCCGGGCTCGTCCCCTTAGGGAGGTTCAGCTCTATCAGCCGTGACTCGTAGTAGACCGGGACGGTCGCACCGTCCTCGACGGCCTGGGTGAGGTCATAGATCAGCTCGATGTACTCGCCGAAGACATCGCGAGTGTTCCGGTCGGCGAAGGAGATCGGCGTGCCGGTGAATGCGATGAATGTGGCATGAGGTAGCGCATCATGCAGATGCCGCGCATATCCGTTGAGGTCGTCGTAGTGAGAACGGTGGGCCTCGTCGACAACGACGATGACGTTGCGACGGTCGGAAAGCTGCGGGTGAGACCAGCCATTCTCGCGCTCTTCTTTAGTGCGGCCGAACTTCTGGAGCGTAGTGAAGATGATGCCGCCCATTCGGCGATTGGCCAGCTCAGTGCGAAGCTCGTCGCGGGTGCTGGCCTGAAGAGGCTTCTCCGGGAGCAGGTCGCTGGCCTGGAAGGTGTCGTAGAGCTGGTCGTCGAGGTCGGTCCGGTCGGTGAGTATGACGATCGTCGGGTTACCGAGCGACGGATGCCTGAGGATCTGGCTGGCGTAAAGCTCCATTTCCATCGATTTACCGGAGCCCTGGGTGTGCCAGACAACCCCAGCTCGGCCGTCGCCCCGGACCGCCTCGATGGTCTTATGGACTGCCTCTGTGACCGCGAAGTACTGGTGCGGCTTAGCCAGCCGCTTCAGCAAGGCTCCGTCGGTGCGCGCAAACGCGACGTAACCCGTGATCAGGTCCAGGAAACGGGCGTGGCCGAAAATGCCGTGTAGCAGAAGCATGATCGGCTGATTCACGTCTTCGGCGGCGGGCTGCTTGACTGGCTGGCCTTCGTCATCAACGCTCCACGGAGCGAAGTGCTCGAACGGGGTGAATGCGGTGCCGCAAAGGGCGCCGGGGCCGTCGGAGACCACGCAGATCTCGTTGCAGCGAAACGCTAGAGGCAGCTCATCCACGTAGGTCATGAGCTGGGCGCGCGCCTCCTTGAGTGCTCCGCCATGTGCCGTGGACTTCTTGAGCTCGATGAACCCCAACGGCATCCCGTTGACGTACAGCACAACGTCGAAGCGTCGGCGATGATCCCCTTCCACCACCGTCACCTGATGCGCGACCATGAAGTCGTTGTTCTCCGGCTCACGCTGGTCGAGTAGCCGGATCGTCGGATTCTGCACTGCGCCATACTGGTCGGTGTAGGTAACGGCACGGATGTCCCGGGTCAGAAACTCATGCATCCGCAGGTTCTCGGCCCGCGCATCCCGCGAGGTCGCAGTAAGCACGATCGCGACGGCATCCTCGACCGCCGACGCGGGTACGGTCGGATTGAGCGCCGCGATCGCCTCCCGCAGTCGCCGCGGAATGATCACCTCGCTCCAGGACTCCCGCTCGCCCGACCCCGGCGCGATCTGCTTCCCGTCTCTCGGTTCCCAGGCAAGCTCAGCCAACTCGTCCATGACGAACTGCTCCCACGCCGCCTCCGACATCCCCGCCATCACGTCACATCCTCGACAACCTTCTCCGCGTCCCGCACGCGGATCGCACCCGATATAAGCCTCGGCAACAGCGCATCACGCAGCTCGGCCAGACTCCTGCACTCATCTGTCAGTGACCTCACATGAGCGAATGCCTTACGTGCAGTCGAGTCGAATTTGGATAGATTTTCGCTGTCTGATTGCCTCAATGGGAATTTGGCAAGCTGTATAGCGTTGACCCGCTGGCGCCCGGAGGAACCAGCCATGTTCTGTATCGCGTAGGTGCGAAACCGTGCGCTCCGGGCAAGGAAATAAGGCAAATGCTCAGGAATGCCCGGGCGAGCACGCATGACAATAAACTCGGTCGAGCCGATACCGACCTCGCCGTCTTTCATGAAGTCAATAAAGGCCGTCTTCCCATTCTCGAGACATGGCGTAATTCTAGCCATGACGGTGTCGCCATTGGCGAAACGGGTCCCAGGTTTCGATTCACGCCGTGACCATTCGAGAACTATTGCTCGATCGGTAGGTACGGCTGCCATGTCAAGATAGACGGCATCGTTGCTATGCGGAATCTGAACTGTGGGATTGAATGCGATGACCTCCGATGCTGGAATCATGGGTGAAGACTCGGAGTCTTCGTCGATTCGCAACTCCTCGAAACGCGCTCGAAGCAGCTGCTCGTAAGTTTTGACGATACGGTCATTGATGTTAATCTTGTCGTCAAGTGCTCCTAGTACTGCTGCAATGGCCCGCTGAGTCTCCAGCCCTGGGACTGAGATTTCGTACTCAGAGATGCGGCTAGGACTCGTATGGCGGACGGTACTTCCCGTGGCACCTGAGAGGATATGGTTCCGATATCCTAGAGTTCGCAGAGCATAGAATAGAAACAGCTTATCAATTTCACGGGAGCTCTTTACTGAAATGAATCCGATGCGCTGATTGTGGAGATATTCAGGTCTAGAGGGGATAATCGCCGGGTATCCGAGTGTGTCGCCTGACTTACTAAGATCCGTCATCGTTATAACGAGATCGCCAGGCTTGAGCTTAAATTCGTCCAGGAATGATCCGAGATAGTATTTCGGTTTGCTCTCTTTGAAGCCTCCTCCGATCGCAAAGTTTCCTGGAGTAAGCAGGAGAGGACCGGGCCCCTCTTCTGAGAAAAACTCACCTTTAAAAGCATATCCATGCTTGATGTTAATCAAGTCACCAAGCCTCTTCTTTTCCCATTCAGACATCGAGATGCTCCAGTTCCTGGCGAACAATTCGCTCAAGGCGGTCGGACTCGTTGAATAGCGTGAAGAGTTCTTGGGTGAGGCGGTCGATCTTCTCCACGATAGGCTCGTCGTCGTTGTCGACTGTCTCTGGTGCGCCCACGTAGAGGCCAGGGTTGAGGATGTGGCCCTGCTTGCGAATTTCCTCGAGGTTCGCTGAGTAACAGAACCCGGGGATGTCTGTGTACTTCAGGCCCGCTGTGTGGGCAGAAGCGGTGCCACGCCAAGCGTGATAGATCCTAGCGATCTTAGCTATGTCATTGTCCGTCAGGATGCGCTCAGTGCGATCGAGCATCGTACCCATGGAGCGAGCATCGACGAAGAGAACGTCGCCCCGACGGTCAGCTAGACGCTTGGCGGCTTGCGGGCCCTTGTTATTTGAAAAGAACCAGAGGCAGGCGGGAATTGCCGTAGTGCGGAAGAGTTGGGGAGGCAACGCGATCATGCACGTCACCAGGTCTGCCTCGATTAGGCCCTTGCGGATCTCGCCTTCGCCGACCTGCTTCGATGCCATAGACTGGTTAGATAGGACTACGCCAGCTGAGCCGTTTGAGCTGAGCTTGTAGACGATGTGTTGGAGCCAGGCGAAGTTCGCGTTGCTCGCTGGCGGGACTCCATAACGCCACCGAACGTCATCAGTTTTACGATGCCAATCTGAATCATTGAATGGCGGATTAGCAAGGATGAAGTCGGCCTTCTTGTCCGAGTGTCTATCGACATCGAAGGTGTCGTCCCAACGGGACGATAGGTCCCCATTAATGCCGTGGATGGCAAGGTTCATCTTGGCCAGCCGCCAGGTCCGCTCGTTCGACTCCTGGCCGTAAACGGCAATGTCGTCACGTCTTCCCCTGTGGGCAAGAACGAATGACTCCGCTTGGACGAACATGCCGCCAGACCCGCAGCATGGGTCATAGATCCGGCCCGAGTAAGGCTCGAGGACCTCGACTAGGACCTTGACGACACTTGCGGGAGTGTAAAATTCGCCGCCGCGCTTGCCCTCGGCACGGGCGAACATCCCCAGGAAGTACTCGTAGACCTCGCCGAGGACATCGCGGGCCCTCTTCTCACCATGGCCAGTGAAACGAGCGTCACTGATCAGGTCGACCAATTCACCAAGACGTCGTTGGTCGACGTTGTCTCGGTTGAAGATCTTCGGCAGCACGCCAGTGAGCGCCGCGTTGGTCTTCATGATCGCGTCCATCGCGTTATCAAGCAGTTCGCCAATGCCTGCGCTCTTGGCCTGCACCGCCAAATGATCCCAGCGTGCACCTTCGGGTACCCAAAAGACGCCTTCGCGGGTGTACTCGTCGATGTCGTCGAGGAATTCTTCAAGCCGAGGCTCGGGTACGCCCGCGGCGACGAGTTCCGCGCGAATCTGGTCACGACGCTCGGCAAACGCGTCGGAGACGTACTTGAGAAAGACCAGGCCGAGGACGAAGTCCTTGTACTGGGCGGCGTCCATCGAGCCGCGGAGCTTGTCGGCTGCCCTCCAGAGCACGGCGTGCAGCTCGGCCGTGGTCTGGGTGCCCGGCAGTGCCGGCTGATCCTTCTTTCTACGAGCTGGCATTACTCTTCCCGTCCGCTGAGTTCGTCGCTAGTGAGGGTCAGTGTTCCATCGATGAGACCGCCGATGGTGGCCGCTTGCAGTTCGTCGAGCATGTCGAGCTCCTTCTTGGCAAGATCGCGGCGGCTTTCGATCTCGCTGAGGAGCTGGTCGAGACCGCGAACTTGGTCGGGCGGGAGCAGGAGCAGCCGCTGGTCTTCCAGTGCTCGGCCCGCGCGGACGGCACCGGCCGCGCGGGTGCCGGAGCCGTCAGCAAATAGCAGCTCAGCCAGAACACGCGGGGTGAACTGCTCGGCCTCGGCTGCGGGGATGCGGAGGACGCGGACGGGGAACTCGGCGATCGAGAAACCGTCCCGGTCAACCATCGCGGCCGGGCGGGGGGTCATGGTAACGAGAATGTCGCCTGGCTCAGTGAGCCGTGCGCTGGGGTATGCCTGGGCAAACGTCTCCCGGTCGATCCTGCGCAGGCCTGGTTGACAGATACCAGCTACCTCTTCCGTACCGAGGACAGCATGATGGCCGGGGGAGCTGAGGTGCGCCTTCTTGATCCTGGTGCCTTTACGAAGAACGAGTCGGCGGCCACGGAGCAAAGTGCCGAGGGACTGCGCGGCTGGGCTCAGGCTGGCGGAGACGAGCGCTTCGGTGGGCACGTGACGGCGGGCGGCCGTGGCGTGCGCCCCGATCCAGTCCAGTTCAGCGCCATACCCGGTGATGTTCGTGATCCGTTGGTTCCCTTCCACCGCGCGCTCACGAGGGCTGGCGGGCCGGCCGCTGACCACGAGCGGCCGCGGCCGGTCGATCAGGTCACGAACCGCCATCTGCTGGCCGTACCGTCGGCGGTGCGCACCCGGCTGATAGCCATCCCGCCGCCAGGTAACCACATCTTCC
Organism: Streptosporangiaceae bacterium; assembly: GCA_025934635.1. Next base: position 19,188 of record JAICWX010000097.1, read on the forward strand.
GCGAGGTCGCTGATCACCGCGTGGGTGAGTGGGTGGGCAGAGATGTCGGCAAGCAGGACGCGTCCCTGCCATCGGCTACCGCGTGCCTGAGTGAGCACCCACAGCGCAGTCTCGTATCCAGGGCGGAAGGGTAGTATTCCGCCAGGCAGCCGGATCACCGCCTCGACCATGTCATCGGCAAGGAGCTTGGCCCGCGCATCCTGGGCGGCCGAGTACGGGAGCTCATCAGTGAGGGCGGCGGCCGGGCCGAGGACGACGGCGAACCGGCCAGGAGACAACCCGAGCGCCATGTTGTCCACGGCATTGAGGGCGGCGGCTAGGTCGCGCGCCTCACCCGCCTGATACGGAAGCTGGGTAACTATTACGTCCGGGTCGCCGTGCGTGTCGGGCAGTTCCCCGCCGATCCGGATGTCGAGATCACGCTGGTGGACGCCGTGGACGAGCATCCGGCGGCGCGCCAGACGCGCCAGGGCCTGATCGGGCTCGGCGGCGGTGATCCTCGGCGGGTTGTCCACGCCGAGGAGACGCACGACCTCGACGAGCAGGTCACCTGACCCCGCTACCGGGTCGGCGACGACGAGCTGGCCGCGCCGACCGCGCTCATGAGCTCCGCTCAGCTCTGCGACCAGCCGGGCCAGCGGTGGGATCATGGCGCCGGTGATCAAGGCACTCGGCACCTGGGCGGCCGAGCCGAACCTGGAGCGAACCGTCATCACCCGCTCGAATGCCTCGCGACAGCTCCATGACGCTTCGACAAGGTCATCGACGAGGCCGACCAGCCAGCCCGCGTAAGGAGGAATGGAGCGGATTTCGGTGAGAACCACGTCATCGTTCGGATCAAGATCAAGAGCCAGGGTGCGAGCCGCAGCGACCGGATCGCCGTCGCCGTCGGCGAGCGGGTCGTTCTCTCCTACCAGGTAACGCAGGCAGATCAACGCGGAGACCGCCGAGACAGCATCCGGCCTCGGGTAGCTACTGGCGAGACCGGTGAGCATGAACAGGGCCAACTCCTGTTCGGCGCGGTCACGCTCGATGCGACCCGTCGTAAGCAGCCAATCCGCTACCTCGTGCGGGTCGAACTGCGGATGCGCCTCACCACCACTTACCTGGGCGGGGAAGGAGTCTGGATAACGGCGGCGCCACGTGGTAATCAGCGGACGCGGTTTGTCGGCGAGCTCGGCGATGTCCGTCATCGTCATGAGCAACGTCGGCCGAGTGAGGGTTCTCGCTGGCACCGCACCTCCACGTTGTCTGGACCAGACTTACGAGACAACGCTAGTGCGCCATGATCCATTTCGGGGTGTGACATCTTGATAACCCGGGTTATCAAGATGCCGTATCGTAACCAGGTCTTCTCGTCTCTACCTTCCTCCTATGAACCGACCCAAGACGCGGCTTGCGACGCTGTACCGGTTTATTCCGGGTGTGCGCGACAGCCACGAAGAAATGTTCGATACTTACACACAGTACGTCAGCGAACATTCGCTCGATGAGCGACACGCGGACACCGAGTTCCTCGAGGTTGCCGGAGTTCCCGCCATCTGGATCGGGATCCAGGAAGAAGAGAAGAAGGCCGAGTGGACCGAGGAGTTCGCCATCACGACGAGCCTCGACCTGGCGTACGGCGAGCGCCGCTGCGGAGGGGTGCTGCTACTCGGCATCGACGGGATCGCGTACGCGATCAGCTACGGGAATGGCTACCGGCTGATTCCCGATGAGCTGAAGGACCAGCGGTTCGGGCTGAGTTTCCTCATCCGCCGCCTTGACGGCGACCAGGTGAAGGATCTTGTGCGGCGGAGAGCCAACGCCCGCGGCCGGACCGACTCCACGGTAGTCGCCGCGGGTGCGCCCATCTGGATGCTCGGGGTCGCGGAAAACGTGGAGATCATCCGCCGGATCGGCGGGCGCGCCAAAAATCTCAAGGTCACCTTTTCGTCCGCGGACAACCGTGAGGTCAACGTAGAGGGGGCTGTCGGCCTGCGGATGCGGTTCGGGGTCGAGCCACACGCGCTGGTCGCGGATATCCGCGAGTGCGCACGGGTCTGCCGGGAGGAGGAGCCGGACCCGGCGCTCGAGTTCATCGAGTATATCCAGCCGCTGACCGACGCCGACACGAAGGCAATCCTCGATGAGGAGCTGGAAAAGCTCCTCGCCGCGACCGGGGTCGATGCCAGCGGGCAGCTGGTTCCAGTCGTTCCGACATCAGTGCTCCAGCACTTCGGGCAGGCGCACACCTTCACGATCAAGATCGGCAACGGGAGGACCGATCTATCGCCGTCGCTGGACTTGGAGGACATCATCCGCCGTACGCGCGTGCAGCGCGACGGTGAGCGGGTCAAGGCCTTGCGGTCTGGTTACGTTTCCCTCAACAACGACGAAGCCGGGAGAGACGTACTAGCCTCCGCGTCCGCCGACAAGTGGCTCGAGGCCAACGTGTCCTACGGTGCGCGCCGGTTCTTCCTCATGGATGGCGGCTGGTTCGAGATCGGCGCCGACTACGTCCGCGCCTCGCGTGCCGCGATCAGCCGGCTCTTCCCCGCTGCGCCGACGATAAGCATTCCGCCCTGGTCACTGACTGAGAGGCGGACCGAGTACGACTACAACTGCTTCGTCGAAGCGTGGTCCCGGGGACAGTACCTGTGCCTGGACAAGAACCGGGCGGTACGCGACCCACTGGGGCCGCGCAGCCCAGTGGAGATCTGTGACTTGCTCGGCCCGGGCGGCGAACTCGTCCACGTCAAGCGCGCCGAAGGCTCCGCGCCGCTCAGCCACCTGTTCTCTCAAGGCCTCGTTTCGGCACAGAGCCTGGTCGCCGGGCCACCCACCGTGCTGGAGACTTTCGTCAAGACGGTCGCCGCGCTGCCCCACAGCCGGAGCCTGCCCGCCGACTTCAAGCCGGTGAAGGTCGTCTACGCCGTCCTGATGCCAAAGGGCAGGCTGCTCACGCCCGACACGCTGTTCCCGTTCTCTCAGGCCACCTTGGCCCACGCCGCCAGAATCCTCGGCACGTATGGCATCAACGTGGAGGTCGTCGGCATCCCGGCCGCATAACCGGACACGCCGCAGATGCCCCAACCCAGGAATTCTTGACATAGCGACCCACTGGAACGACCCTTAGAGAGCGCAACATTCCGCAACTCTCAGGACAGGGAGATGGCCGTGCGCCTAACGTTCGTCGGCAAGGACCCGGATTCTAACCCGACTGGGTCGCCCACGGTGTACCGGACCGACCGGGAGACCTGGATCGTGCAGGGCTGGAGGGTTACCGACCCCGATGCCCTCGCGCAGATGGACATTCCCGGCGGTGAGACCGCCGTGGAGATCCCGGACAGGATGATTGCGTTCTTCAGGCAGGAGGGCCGTGACGCCGGTAACGGATGAGGAGTTCGAGGAACTGCTGGCCAGCTTCGACCGGGACGTCATCCACCTAGAGATGCGCGACGCGTACGGAACGGCGGTCGAACTGCCGCACATGGCGCGATGGGCGGCTGGAGAGCCGGACGACCTGGAGTGGCTCCAGGATTGGTGCGCCGCCCTCCGCAGGCACGTAAGGGCGGGGAAGTCGATCCGCCGGGCGCGGATCGTGTCGGAGCCGCTGAGTGACTATCAGCGCTGGTCGTACAGCATCGCGTATCCGATGGTGGAGGCGGGCGAGGATATCCGGTGGGTCCCGCGCAGGCTGGTGTCGTCCGTCGCCCTGCCCGGAAATGACTACTACCTCTTCGATGACCGGCTAGCCGTGTTCCTGCTGTACTCAGGAACTGGCCTGGCCGCAGGCAGGCTCAGCTCGGCTGCCCCTGCCGTTATCCGGTTGTGCCGGTCATCATTCGAGGCCGCGTGGAAGCTGTCCGTACCGCATCGTGAATACGCCCCCGTCTAGCTCGGCCAGGCAGGCGCAAGAGGCGCTTGGCGCCCGGCTCCGGGAAATCCGGAAGGACGCGGGACTGTCCGCGCGGGCGCTAGCAGCAGCAACCGGTCAGCATTTCACCAGGGTAAGCAAAATCGAGCACGGTGTGCAGGCCCCGTCCGACTCCGACATCCGCGACTGGTGCCGGGCCTGCGGCGTCGAGGGACAGGTCCCTGACCTGATCGCCACCGCGCGCACGGTTCAGTCTGCCTACCTGGAATTCCGGCGGCAGGCCCGCAGCGGGATGAAACGAGTCCTGGGGGCACACACCGCGCCGCTATACGAGCGGGTCGATCTGTTCCGGATCTATGAGCACAACGTCATACCGGGGCTGTTGCAGACTGCCGCCTACTGCTCTGCGATGCTCTCGTTCTGGAGCGGCTTCCTGGACGCGCCCGACGATCTTGACGCGGCTGTCGCCGTCCGTATGGAACGGCAGCGAGTCCTCTACCAGTCCGGCAAACGGTTTGTCGTCATCCTGGAAGAGCAGTCGCTGCGAACCTGGTTTGGCAGTGCTGAAGTGCAGGCAGGCCAACTGGGTCGGCTTCTCGAGGTAATGTCCATACCTACCGTTTCGCTCGGGATCATTCCGATGACGACCGAGCGAGGCGCTGTTCCTTCTGCAGGCTTCTGGATCTTCGATGATTCCCTGGTAGCGCTAGAGATACCAACAGCGAGCATCGAAGTTACCCGGCCACAGGAGATCGAGCTGTACGCCAGGATGTTCGAGCATCTCAAGGCCGCTGCCATTTCCGGGACAGCGGCCCGCGCGCTGATCGTCAAAGCGCTAGGCGAGCTGAATTAACGCAACAAGTCGCAACATCGTGGACCACGTGCCTGCGTCCCTCCTACCATCACAGGCATGGGCAATCCAACGGCATCTGCGTTGCGATGGCGACGCGCCTTCCCGGGCAATGATGCCCAGATCAGTATGCTGCGGCGCTGGCTAGAACGCCTGCTGCCGCCGTGCCCATCACGTGATGATCTGACGAGCGTTGCCGTCGAACTCAGTACTAATGCAGTGCGGCATACAGCCAGCGGAAGCGGTGGACAGTTCGTGGTCGAGATCACCTGGTGGATGCAGGTGATCCGAGTCGCTGTCTATGACGACGGCAGCCCGGGCAGCCCTCGGATCACTGAGGATTTGCTCTGCGAAGACGGTCGCGGCCTGCTGATGGTAGACGCGCTTTCGGTGGGCATGGGCGTCCGGGGTAACGAGCGGGGTCGAACGGTATGGGCCGACCTCCCGTGGACTGGCCAGGACACGGCAAACCAACTGGAGCTCTCAGAGGAGCTTGCGTTCGCCGTTCGTGAGGCCGAAGTCGTCCCAGCCGGTCGCCCTTACTTACCAGGACTTACCACGAACCAATGAACGAGGCGTCGTCACTGGCCAGGAAGGCCACCGCGGCGGCGATCTCCTCGGGCTCGGCGAAACGCATCAGCGTCGGCTCAGGCGATACGCCTTCTTCATGCAACCTGCATGAAGAAGGCGTATCGTGAAGGCATGGACACGACGGTTGTGCAGGTCCGCGATGTGCCGGTAGACGTTCTGGCCGCGCTCAAGGCCCGGGCGGAGGCGCGCGGCATTTCCCTGTCGGCCTTCCTTAGGGACCTGATGGCCAGCGAGGCGGCGATGCCGCCGATCGATGACGTGATGGCAGTGATCGCCAGCCGCGATCCCGTCAGCTATGCGGCCGAGGACTTGCGCTCCTTCAGGGAGGATGGCCGACGGTGACCTGCGTCGTCGACTGCTCGATCGTCATCAGGCTGCTCGCCAGCAAGCCCGGCGACGAACTCCTCCGCCAGCGCCTGGCCCGGACCGTACACGCGCCGGCTCTCATCGACGCCGAGATCTCCAGCGTCGTGCGCGGTCTGTCTATTACAGCGAAACCCGAGATCCAGATCAGCGCCGAACGGGCGCTGGAGATGCTCGCCGACTACGCCGGCCTGCGGATCGTCCGCCACCCGATGCAGCCACTGCAGGCACGGGTATTCGAGATGCGTCATAATCTCACCGCCTACGACGCCATGTACGTCGCACTCGCCGAATCCCTCGGCCTCCCTCTGCTCACCGATGACGGAAAGCTCGCCGCTGCGCCAGGGCACGCTGCGGACATCCATCAGTTTCCGAACTGAAGCCTAGATCGGCGTCACGTACGCGCCGGACAGGCCGCCATCGACCAGGAAGGTGGAAGCGGTGATGAACGAGGCGTCGTCACTGGCCAGGAACGCCACCGCGGCGGCGATCTCCTCCGGCTCGGCGAACCGGCCCATCGGCACGTGCACCAGGCGGCGCTGGGCCCGCTCCGGGTCGGACGCGAACAGTTCCTGCAGCAGCGGCGTGTTCACCGGACCCGGGCACAGCGCGTTGACCCGGATCCCCTCGCGGGCGAACTGCACGCCGAGCTCGCGGGACATGGCCAGCACGCCGCCCTTGGACGCGGTGTAGGAGATCTGCGAGGTGGCCGAGCCCATCACCGCGACGAACGACGCGGTGTTCACGATGGATCCCTTGCCCTGCGCCCGCATGTAGCCGAGCGCCTCCTTGCAGCACAGGTAGACCGAGGTCAGGTTGACCTCCTGGACGCGCCGCCAGGCGTCGAGCCCGGTATCCAAGATGGAGTCGTCGTCGGGCGGGGAGATGCCGGCGTTGTTGAACGCCACGTCGACCGAGCCGTACGTGTCGTGCGCGGCGCGAAAGGCCGCCGCCACATCATCCGCCGAGGTCACGTCGGCGTGCACGTACAGCCCGCCGGTCTCGGCCGCGGCCTTCTCGCCCGCCGCGTCATCGACGTCGACCGCCACCACGTGCGCGCCCTCGGACCCGAACCGCCGCGCCGCCGCCAGCCCGATCCCGCTCCCCGCCCCGGTGATGACGACGGTCCTGCCCTCGAACCTCATGAGTCCTCCGTGGAAATGAATACGTTCTTGACCTCGGTAAAGGCGTCCGGGGCATCCGGGCCGAGCTCACGCCCCAGCCCCGACTGCTTGAAGCCGCCGAACGGCGTCCAGTACCGCACCGAGGAATGCGAGTTCACCGACAGGTTGCCGCTGTCCACCGCGCGGGCCACCCGGATCGCCCGGCCGACGTCCCGGGTCCAGATCGAGCCGGACAGGCCGTACGGGGAGTCGTTGGCGATCGCGATCGCCTCGGCCTCGTCGGCGAAGGGGATCAGGGCGGCGACCGGGCCGAAGACCTCGTCGCGCGCGATCCGATCCTCCGGTCGCGCCTCGACGAGCGTCGCCGGGTACCAGAAGCCCTTGCCGTCCGGTGCGTCGCCGCGGAAGAACGGGTCGCCGTCGAC
>JAICWX010000349.1 GCA_025934635.1 Streptosporangiaceae bacterium
CGAGCGTCATTCTCCCGCCCGCGCAGCTCCAGCAGTTCATGATCCTGGGCGGGGGCCCCGAGGACGCGGACGGGGAGCCGCGGCAGCCGGCCACGACGCGGGTATCGGTCGTCGACCTGCAGGCGGCCGGCGCGCAGCCCCAGTACCGGTCCCGGGCTGACCTCAATCACGAGCGCATGCACGTCAACGCGGTGCTTTTGCCTGACCGGACCGTGCTGGCGACCGGCGGTGGTGTCACCCGCGAGGCAAGTGTCGGCGGCGTCGTCGATCCTGCGCAGTTCAACGAGGTGCTCGAAGCGGAGATCTATGACCCGTGCAGCAACACGTGGACGACCACTGCACCGGCCACCGTCGCGCGCCTCTACCACTCCGTCGCGCTGCTGCTGCCGGACGGCACGGTCGTCACGGCCGGCGGCAACCCGGATAAGGGCCGGAGCGTCACCTGGCTCCCAGCTGATGACCCCATGGAGGAGATGCGGCTCGAGATCTACAGCCCGCCCTACCTGTTCAAGTCCGGCGCGGGTAACCCCCGGCCGGTCATCACCAACGCGCCCGCCGCGATCGGTTACAACGCGTCGTTCATGATCGAGACGGCGCGGCCGCAGTCGGTCGCCTTCGTGAGCCTCATCAGGCCCGGACTCACTACGCATTCGTTCAACGTCGAGCAGCGGCTGATCGACGTGCCCATCCAGGAGGTCGCGCCGGCCGGGCTTCGCGTCGGGGTCGACGCCGACGCCCGAATCGCTCCGCCGGGCTGGTACATGCTGTTCCTGACCGACGCGGGCGGGGTGCCGTCGGTGGCCTCCTGGGTGCACCTGTCCTGAGCATGCCGGAGCCATTACTGCTGCAGGGCGGCGGCGACCAGCTCCCGTAGCCCGAACACCCCGTTCACGGCGAGGCACGGCGTCCAGAGCGGATTGAGGCTGAGGAACGAGCTGCTGTCACCGGCCAGGAGGCCGGCGAACGTCTCGGCGACAATCCTCCCGCCGACTGGCCCCAGGCGGCGGGTCTTGATCAGCTTTTCGCCGTCAGTCGTCTCGAAGCTGGTGACAACCTCCTCGGTCTCGGCCAGCACGTACGTCCAAAGCGGGCACTTGCCCCGGAACGCGTCCCCGCCGACCGTGACGATGTCGCCCTCTATGTCGCCGGCCGCACCGGTGAACTTGCCGATCAAGATCTCGGGGTCGGGCAGTACCGGGACGCCCATGGCGCGAGCGACGTCCTGTCCGGTCGGCAGCCGCATCCGCCACCCCCGCAGAAGGTTGCGGCTGGCGAGGCTCAGCGGGAGGTCGTTCGTGACGCGGTCGGGCAGGCGGCCGAGCGGGTTGACGAGAGACGTGTCGATCCGGTACGCCAGTTGCGTTCGCTGCGGGTTGCCGGGGTTGGCTGGGTCGTTCCCGTCACCGGACGGCCGTGGTTCGAGATCCAGGAAGCGAGCCCAGTCGATTGCCCACGTGCCCGGGAACCGGTCGAAGCCTGTGAGCGCGGTGCCGTTGGGATCATCGGCGAAGGGGAAGACGGGGAACGGCCCGATGTCATCATTCAGCCGGTATCCCGGCCGGACCATCGAGTGGCCGAAGCGGTACGCTGCGGCCGAGAATTCCAGCGGCATGAACGGGGTGTCGCGCGGCTGGTAGAACTCGAGCCGGGGCTTGTCCTGATGCACGCTTGAGTGCTGCGCAAGGTGCGGCAGGACCTCGCGCAGCACGTCGTGTGAGACGATCGTCGGCAGGAAATCGTTGATAACGACCCACTGGTAGTGGAATCGGACTTCCTGCTGCACTTGCGCGAATGACCAATCCGGGTGGCTGCCGGCGAGCTTGCCGTGAAGGCGGAGCATCAAGCCGTGCAACTGGGAGACGATGACGTTCTCGTCGTTGCGCGGATCACCGATGATGGCGCGCGCCAGCCCGTTCGGATTCACGGCCTTAGCCCGGCTGCGCGGCAGGTCGTATGCCGTCAGGGCCTGGCCGAGGGCGCTCCCGGTCAGCGCCTCGCCGGTGAGGAAGCGCAGGCCGTCGGCGTACAGGTAAGGCTGGTCGTCGGGCCCCCGGCCGTAGACGCTGTCGAGGTCGAACCGCGGGGTGCGGAAGTCGACCAGTGCGTCCGGGTCGTTCTGGCGCTGCAGGCTGCTCGCGGGATCGAAAGTCAGGTCGTGGTCGATGAACTGGCCGAAGTATGTGTAGGCAGCCGGGATCCCGCTCTCCTCGGCATCCGGCCCGTCCTTCGGAAGATCCGCCTCGGCGACCATCGCTGTCCCGAGCGTCGTGAGTGCCTCTTCGGAGGCCCGGTCGCTGGGGCCGAAGTCGGCTGGCGGCAGTGCCCGGAAAATTCGCCCGAACGGTCCGCTGAATATCCGGGACTTGGAGGCCAGCGTCAGCCCTCGAATGCCAATCCCGTGCGGTCGAGTCGCATCTGCCATTTCTCTCGCTCCCTGAGGGCAGCCGCCCAGAGTCATGTTCCTTCACTGAAGCCTCTCAGTGGTAGAGAGGCGCAGAATCTCGCTACTGATACGCGCCATCCGCCGGCAGCGAAGCTGCCGCGCGGCGCTGGCCGGGGCCAGCTCGGTTTGCGTCCCGGGCCGGCGTTCGGGCCGCAGCAGGACGCCATGCTGGCTACGGACCCTTTCATGGCCCACAGCCTGCTGTCACCCGCGCTCAACCTGGCCTGCTGGATCCGGTGGAATGCGCGCAGGCGGCCGAGGCCGCCTACCGGGCCGGGGACGCCCCGCTGGCCAGCGTGGAGGGCTTCGTCCGCCAGCTCATCGGCTGGCGGGACTACGTCTGGCACCTGTACTGGGACCCGGCCGCGCTGACGGAGTGGTTCCACGCGAATTCCGTCGACGGCTACGACTGGGTGATGGTGCCGAACGTGGTGGGCATGTCCCAGCACGCCGATGGCGGCCTGATGGCGACCAAGCCGTACGCGGGCGGCGGTGCCTACATCAACCGGATGAGCGACTACTGCGGTGAGTGCCCGTACCGGCCGTCGGTGCGGCTCGGCCCGGCTCGATGACCTGCGCCAGGTGGTCGCGCAGGAAAAGGACCGCGGCCGCCAGCCGCCGTGATCACGCGGCGATCTGCGCGATGTCGGCGGGCCGGACCCGGCAGCATCCGCCGATGATCGCCGCTCCCGCCGTCCTCCACTGCCGCGGCAGCGCGGGGGAGTACCCGGACTGCCCCGCCCAGGCGCGCCGCCGGGCGTCCCACTCCTCCCCGCTGTTGGGGTACACGATCACCGGCTTGCCCGTCGCCTCCCGGGCGGCGGCGATGGCGGGCGGCACGTCCGACGGCGCGCAGCAGTTGACCCCCACGGCCACGACCTGCGGCACGCCGGCGGCGACCGCGAACGCCTCGGCCAGCGGCTGCCCGGCCCGGGTGCGCCCGCCCGCGATGGTGTAGCTCAGCCAGGCCGGGACGCCCAGCCCGGCGATCGCGGCCATCAGCGCCTCGGCCTCGTCGGTGTCGGGCACCGTCTCCAGGGCGAGCACGTCCGGGCCCGCCTCGGCCAGCACTTCCAGCCGCGGCCGGTGCCAGGCGGTCAGCTCCCGCACGCTGCGCCCGTACCGGCCCCGGTACTCCGACCCGTCCGCCAGCGCCGCGCCGTACGGCCCGGCCGCCTCCCGGCGGTCCAGGCCCCGGGCGGCGAACCCCTCGAAGGAGGCCTGGTAGCTGGCCGACGTCGCGATCTGGGCCCCGGCCCGGAAGAACGCCAGGTGCGCGTCCAGGATCCGCCCGGGCGCGTCCATCAGCAGCCGCGCCGACCACAGCGAGTCCGACAGGTCGTTCCCCTGCGCCTCGAGCTCGGTCGCCAGGCCGCCATCGGCTACCAGCACCGTCTCACCCGGCACGAACACGTTCACCACGCCACTGTATGGGCATGCGGCCCCGGGACATTACTGTGGGCTGATGCGACTGATCGTGGTCGGGTCGGGCATCGTGGGGGCCTCGTGCGCGTACACGGCCAGCTCCCTCGGCGCCGAGGTGGTGCTGGTCGATGCCGCGCTGCCGGGCCGGGCCACCGCGGCCGGGGCGGGCATCATCTGCCCGTGGTCCTCCCAGGTAGCCGACCCGGCCTGGCGCGCGCTGGCTTACGCCGCCGCCCGGGAGTACCCGGCCCTGACGGCCGGCCTGGCCGACGCGGGCGAGACCGACGTGAGCTACCGGCAGGTCGGCGCGCTCGTCCTGGCCGGGCACGACGCAGACCGGGCGCAGCTCCGGCTGGCGCTCCTGGCCCGCCGGGCCGAAGTACCGGAAATCGGCGAGGTGACTGAGCTCTCCGGCCCGGAGGCGCAGCGGTTGTTCCCGCCGCTGCGGGCGGATACCGCCGCGGTGTACATCGGCGGCGCCGCCCGGGTCGATGGCCGCAAGCTCGCGGCCGCCCTGACCAGGGCCGCGGTCCGCCAGGGGACCGTGGTCAGGGACGGCGAAGCGCGCCTGGCCGCCGGCGGCGGCCGGGTCACCGGGATCCGCCTCGGCGCCGAGCTCATCGAGGGCGACGCGGTCATCGCCGCCACCGGCGCGTGGACCCGGCCCTTCCTGCAGGAGACCGGCCTGGAGGTCCCGGTCGAGGCCCAGCGCGGCCAGATCATGCACATCTCGCTGGACGGGGCCGATACCAGCCGGTGGCCGGTGGTGCTGCCCGGCGCCAGCGGGCACTACCTGCTGGCCTTCGACGGCGGCCGGATCGTGGCCGGCGCGACCCGCGAGCCCGGCTCCGGCCTGGATTACCGGATCACCCCGGCCGGCCTGGCCGAGGTCCTCGGCCAGGCTCTGGCCGTCGCCCCCGGCCTGGCCGATGGCACCTACCTGGAAACCCGGGTCGGATTCCGCCCGGTCGGCCCCGGCCTCCGGCCGCTGCTCGGCCCGGTGCCCGGACTGGACGGCCTGGTCATCGCGACCGGCCTGGGCGCCACCGGGCTGACCATGGGCCCGCTGACCGGGTCACTGGCCGCCCAGGCGGCGCTGGGCCTGGCCCCCGCCCTCGACCTGGAGCCATTCACCCCCGCGTGAATGTGCCGGCTAGTGCTGGGCGAACCAGTCCAGGATGAGATCGGTGACGGCCTGCGGCTGCTCGCGCTGCAGTGTCGCCTCCAGCGCCCCGGGGACGGCCAGCATGCTCTTGACCTGGGCCAGGTGCTCGTTGTCGGTGAAGCCGGGCGCGGTCCAGTAGTCCCACAGCCAGTCCACGAAGGCGAAGTCATCCGCGCGCAGCGCCCGCTCGGGCAGGTCAGGGAGCTGGAAGAAGAACCAGTGGAAGGACCGCTGGACATGCTCCGCACGCAGCAGCGACTCCCGGGTCGCAGCCGGATGCGGCACCGCCATCACCACCGCGCTCCGCACCACCTCGGGGAAGGCGGCGAGCACCTGGTAGCCGATCGACGCGCCCCAGTCCTGCCCCACGAGCAGGCACGGGTCACCGCCGCCGAGCACCGCGATCAGCTCGCGGACATCGGTCGCCAGCGTGCCGATATCGAAATAGCCCGGGTCCGGGACCTCGGTGGGCGGGTAGCCGCGCAGCCACGGCGCCACCACACGGAAGCCGGCCCCGGCCAGGGCAGCCAGCTGGTGGTCCCAGGTGTGCGGCGTGTCCGGCCAGCCGTGCAGCAGCATGACCAGCGGCCCGCTGCCTCCCTCGAGGTAAGCGAACTGCAGCCCGTTGGCCGTGACCCGGCCTTCCCTCAGCAAACCCGGCACCAGCCCATTATCGGTCAGCCCCGGAAGCCGCACCGCCACCCTCGGCATCCACCGGAAGCGCTCAGTCGCCGGCTACTACGAAACGTAGTAAAATCTCGGTTGTGAACGGTGTCGTGCCGACGACGGTGATCGTCGCCGGTCTCGTACTGGCCGGGTACGCCGGGCTGACGGCCGCCCGGGACCGGCGGATGGGTGCTGACCTGCTCGTGGCGCTCGGCGTCCTCGAGGTCCTGCTGTTCGTCCTGGTCGGTCTCATCGTGGCCAAGCTCGCCAGTGGCGCCCGCCCGGCCGGCGGCCTGCCGACGCTCATCGGGTACCTGATCGCGATGCCGATCGTCCCGGTGGCCGCAGGACTGTGGGGACTGATGGAGCGGACCCGGTGGGGCCCGGCGGTCATCGCCGTGGCCGGTCTCGTCGCGGCCGTGCTGATGGTCCGGCTGCATCAGATCTGGCCGGTCATCCATGTCTGAACCCACCGCGTCGCCCGAACCCACGACGTCACCTGAACCCATGGCATCGCCCGAGCCCGAGGCGGCGCCGACCGACTCGACCAGGACAGGCCCGGGCCGGCTGCTGATCGCCGTCTACGCGCTGTTCGCGCTCGCCGCCTCCGCGCGGGCCGGGGTGCAGATCGCGACGAAGTTCAGCGACGCACCGGTCGCCTACCTGCTATCGGCCTTCGCCGGCGTGGTCTACATCCTCGCGACGGTCACCCTCGCTAACGGCAGCCCGACGGCACGCCGGATCGCCGTCCTGTCCTGCTCGATCGAACTCGTCGGCGTGCTGGCGGTCGGCACCTGGAGCCTGGCCGACCCGGCCACCTTCCCCGACGCCACCGTGTGGTCCGGCTACGGCAGCGGCTACGGCTACGTCCCGCTCGTCCTTCCCGTTTTCGGCCTGCTCTGGCTACGCCGCTGGGCCAGGCGGTCGTAGAGAAGCGGCGGAGGGCGTTTGCCGTCGCCAGCCAGGGAAAGTATCAAGCCACATGACTGAGCTCTGGTACCAGAGGGCGATCATCTACTGCCTGGACGCGGAAACCTTCCAGGACTCCGACGGCGACGGTGCCGGCGATTTCGCCGGGCTGACCCGCCGCCTGGACTACCTGGCCCGGCTCGGCGTCGACTGCCTGTGGCTGAACCCGATCCATCCCTCCCCGGGCCGCGACGGCGGCTACGACGTCACCGACTACTACAACGTGCATCCCCGGCTGGGCACGCTCGGCGACTTCGCGGCGTTCCTGCAGGCGGCGGAGAGCCGCGGGATCCGGGTCATCATCGACCTCGTGGTCAACCACACCTCGGACGAGCACCCGTGGTTCCAGTCCGCGCGTTCCTCGCCGGACTCGCCGTACCGGGACTGGTATGTCTGGTCCGGACGGGAGCCGGCCGACCGGCGCCAGGGCATCGTCTTCCCCGGCGAGCAGAAGGAGACCTGGTCCTACGACAGGACCGCGCGCGCCTGGTACTACCACCGGTTCTACGACTTCCAGCCGGATCTCAACACCAGCAATCCCCGGGTCCGCGAGGAGATCAAGAAGATCGCGTCGTTCTGGCTGCAGCTCGGGGTGGCCGGTTTCCGGATGGACGCGGTGCCGTTCATCATCGAAAGCACCAATCCGGACGGCAGCATAGGCGACAAGGACTTCGGGTTCCTCACCGAACTGCGCCAGCACGCCCAGTGGCAGCGCCGGGACGCCCTGCTGCTCGCCGAGGCGAACGTCGACCCCGACCAGCTCACCGCCTACTTCGGCGACAGCGGCGGCTCGGCGAACCGGCTGCACATGCTGTTCGACTTCCTGCTCAACGGCCAGATCATGCTGGCCCTCGCCCGCCGGGACCCGGAGCCGGTCATCGCGGCGCTCCGCGAGACCCCGCCGCTGCCCGCGGGCGCGCAGTGGGCCACGTTCCTGCGCAACCACGACGAGGTCGACCTGTCCCGGCTCACCGCCGACCAGCGGCAGGAGGTGTTCGCCGAGTTCGGCCCGCAGGAGGACATGCAACTGTACGGGCGGGGGATCCGCCGCCGGCTCGCGCCGATGCTCGGCGGCGACCAGCGCCGCATCGAGCTGGCGTACTCCCTGCAGTTCACCCTGCGCGGCACGCCGGTCATCCGCTACGGCGAGGAGATCGGCATGGGCGACGACCTGTCCCTACCGGACCGGGAGGCGATCCGCACGCCGATGCAGTGGTCACACCTGCCCAACGCGGGCTTCTCCGCCGCCGCACCCGGCCAGCTGGTCCGACCGGTGGTCACCGACGGTGCCTTCGGCTACGAGAAGGTCAACGTGAGGGCGCAGCGCAACGACCAGGGCTCACTGCTGAGCTGGTTCGAACGGATGATGCGCACGCTGCGCGAGTGCCCGGAGATCAACACCGGCTCCTGCACGCATGTCGACGTGCCCACCCCGGCCGGGGTACTCGCGCATCGCGCCGACGACACGACCGGCACCATGCTGTTCCTGCACAACCTCGGCGACCAGGACGCCGCCGTCGACCTCAGCAGCCTCGCCGGCATCGCCGAATCGCCCACGGAGATGCTCGCCGATCGTGACTACGGCGATATTGACCTGGCCAAACTCGCGGTCGGCGGCTACGGCTACCGCTGGATCCGCCTGTGCTCGGAATTATCCTCGGGCGCGTAATTCCATCGGGCACTTCGCGGCCTTGGCAGCTCAACCAGAAAATGCAGAGGCCGGATGCGCTAAATCAGGAAAGGCCGGGTAGGTGATGCCAGCCGAAATTTACGGCGGTGAAGGAGGATGCGATGAATTCCGGCCTGGCGCGATCGGCGCTGGCGCACCTGGACGCCTGGACCTGGCTCGTCGCGGAGTACCGCACCTGGCTGATCGTGATCGCTACGGCCATCGGCGTGGCGGCACCGCTCCTGGCCGCGTCCAGGAAGGGCCGGCCGAGGCCGGCGCCTTCGGTGGTCATCCGCAGCGCCGCCATGGCGCTCGGGTTTTCCGCGGCCGCAGTGACTGCCTGCTCGCTGCTGCATTTCAGCGACCTGCGCTGGCTGCCGCCCGGCCAGCGGGCGACCACGCACCTGAGCGCGCCCGGCGGGCTGTTCAGCTTCGCCAAGCCGATCGTGACCGTGGTCAACTCAGTCGCAGGCATACCGGCTGAGGTCCGGGCTACCCAGGTGTCAGCCCACGCCGCCTTCACCTGCGCCCTCCTGGCCCTGGCTGCCCTCTTTGCCGTTGCCCTGACCTGGCGGCGTGCCCGCCGCGCCGACATCAGGCAGATCGTGCGAGAAGAAATACGCAGATCAGCCGCCGCGTA
>JAICWX010000219.1 GCA_025934635.1 Streptosporangiaceae bacterium
CCAAGGTCGGGCTGATGGACGAGCTCGGCAAGGTCAAGCGGGTGGTGGAGAAGAAGGCCACGGTCGACGAGGTGCTGCTGGTGCTCGACGCCACCACCGGCCAGAACGGCCTGCGCCAGGCGCGCGTGTTCGCCGAGGTGGTCGCGATCACCGGCATCGTCTTGACCAAGCTGGACGGCACGGCCAAGGGCGGGATCGTCATCTCGGTCCAGCGCGAGCTCGGCGTCCCGGTCAAGCTGGTCGGCCTGGGCGAGGGCCCGGACGACCTGGCCCCGTTCGATCCCGCTGCCTTCGTCGACGCCATCCTCGGCTGAGGGCCCCCTTCCTGGGCTGAGGGCTCCCCTTCCTCGGCTGAGGGCTCCCTTCCCCTGCCTGGCCTTCCGGTCTAGAAACATGCCCGTAACAAGGACCCCGGGTGTTTCACGCGGCCGACACACGCCGACGCCTCCAGTGAAACGTCGGTACCGGAAGGTCAGTACAGGACTGGCGAAGGGACATCAGATGAAGCTCATTACCGCTGTCATCAAGCCGTTCAAGCTGGACGACGTCAAGGCCGCGCTGCAGGCGTTCGGCGTCCATGGCCTGACGATCACCGAGGCAAGCGGGTACGGCAGGCAGCGCGGGCACACCGAGGTCTACCGCGGGGCTGAGTACCAGGTCGACCTGGTACCGAAGGTCCGGGTGGAGATCCTGTGCGACGACGAGGACGCCGAAGACCTGATCGGAGTCGTGGTCAAGGCAGCGCAGACCGGGCGGATCGGCGACGGCAAGGTCTGGTCGGTCCCGGTCGAGACGATCGTCAGGGTCCGCACCGGGGAACGCGGGCCGGACGCCATCTGAGCTGAGTCCCATGAAGGCCACGGGGGAAGCGCAGAGCCGACCGGGGACGCGGGGAGCACAACGATGACTTCGTTTGCGGCAGATCGGGCCCGCCGGACCACGCAGGTCGACCGGTGGCTGGCCGAGCTCCTCGGGGCCGAGGCGGATGTGGCGCTGGTGGCCGTCGGCGGCTACGGCCGCCGGGAACTGCTGCCGCGCAGCGACCTGGATGTCCTGCTGCTGCACGGCGGCCGCGACGACATCGCGAGCATCGCGGACCGGATCTGGTACCCGGTCTGGGACTCCGGAGCCGAGCTCGACCATGCGGTGCGGACCGTGCCGCAGGCCCGGCGGGTGGCCCAGGCCGACCTGAAGGTCGCGCTCGGGCTGCTGTCCGCCCGGCACGTGGCCGGCGACCCGGAACTGACCGAACGGCTGCGGGCCGGCGCGCTGGAAGACTGGCGCTCGGCCGCGCCCGCCCGGCTGGCCGAGCTGCACGCCTCGTACGACGAGCGCGCCCGGGCCAGCGGGGAGCTCGCCTTCCTGCTCGAACCGGACCTGAAGGAGGCCCGCGGGGGCCTGCGGGACGTGCACGCGATCCAGGCAGTGGCGGCCGCCTGGGTGGCGCCCGCTCCCGGCCCCCGGGTCCGCACCGCCTACGAGCAGATCCTCGACGCCCGGCACGCCCTGCACGAGGTCACCGGGCGGCGGCTGGACCGGCTGGTGCTCGAGGAGCAGGACGAGGTGGCCCGGGCGCTCGGGCTGCTCGACGGGGATGTGCTGCTCCGGATGCTGGCCGGGGCCGCCCGGACCGTCGTCTACGCGGTCGACCACGCCTTCCGCCAGTCCGACCGGCTGCGCGGCCGCCGGCTGCGCCGCCGTCAGGCCGAGCGCCGCCCGCTCGCGGACGGGGTGGTGGAACAGGACGGCGAGGTGGTACTGGCGCGGGCGGCCGACCCGGCGGGCGACCCGTCGCTGGTGCTGCGCGCCGCCGCGGCCGCCGCCCAGGCCGGGCTGCCGCTGGCGCCGCGGACCCTGGACCGGCTGACCGAATGCCCGCCGCTGCCGGTGCCCTGGCCCGCCGCGGCCCGGGACTCGCTGCTCGCGCTGCTCGGGGCCGGCCCGGCCGCGGTCAGCGTGTGGGAGGCACTCGATACCGAGGGCCTGGTGACCGCGCTGATCCCGGACTGGGAGCGGGTCAGGAACCGGCCTCAGCGCAACCCGCTGCACACGTACACGGTCGACCGGCACCTGGCCGAGGCCGCCGCGCACGCCGCCGCGCTGACCCGCGAGGTGGCCCGGCCCGACCTGCTGCTGCTGGCCGCGCTGCTGCACGACGTGGGCAAGGGCTGGCCGGGCGACCACAGCGTCACCGGCGAGGTGGTGGCCCGCGACGTCGGGCGCCGGATGGGCCTGCCCGCCGCGGACGGGGAGCTCGTCGCCTCGGCGGTCCGGCTGCACCTGCTGCTGCCCATGGTGGCCACCCGGCGCGACCTGGACGACCCGGTGACCGTCAAGCAGGTCGCCACCACCGTGCGCAGCCGCGTGCTGCTCGAGCTGCTGCACGCGCTGGCCATCGCGGACGGCCTGGCCACCGGGCCTGCCGCCTGGAACGACTGGAAGGCGACCCTGATCGCGGACCTGGTCCGGCGGGTGAAAGCCGTGCTCGACGGCGAGCCGACGCCGCAGCCCGCGCCGCTGCGCGACGACCAGCTGGAGCTGGCCGCCGAGGGCGGCCCGGCCGCCACGGTGATCGGCTCCGAGGTGACCGTGGTCGCCCCCGACCGGCCTGGCCTGCTGTGGCGGGCGGCCGGGGTGCTGGCCTCGCACCGGCTGGCGGTGCGGAGCGCCAACGCGACCTCGGTCGGCGATACCGCCGTCAGCGTGTTCGACGTCGAGCCCGAGTTCGGCGACCCGCCCGACGCCAGCCTGCTGGTCGCCGACCTGCGCCGGATGCTGCAGGGGCGGCTGGACGTGGGGGAGCGGCTCGACCGCCGGGCCCGGGCGGTGCGGCCGCGGGCGGCGAACGTTCCCGCGCCGAAGGTGACCCTGATCGACGACGCGTCCGACACGGCGACCGTGCTGGAGGTGCGCGCGCACGACGCGCCCGGCCTGCTGTGGCGGGTCGGCCGGGCGCTCGGCGAGTGCGGCCTCGACGTGCGGGCGGCCCGGGTCGAGACGCTCGGCGCCGAGGTGGTCGACGTGTTCTACGTGACCGACGGGGACGGCAAGCCGCTGGCGGGGGAGGACGTGCGCCGCGCGATCGTGGGTTCGGTGCTGACCGCGCTGGGTGACTTACCGCCGGACCGTAACGGCTTGCCCGCTGAGGACGCGGGTACCGTACACCGCCCGGTAGCCTGGGTGTTGTGTTTGAGACCCTTTCTGACCGGCTGACGCAGGTATTCTCCTCGCTGCGCGGACGCGGCAAGCTGACCGCCGCCGATATCGACGCGACGGCACGTGAGATCCGCATCGCCTTGCTCGAAGCGGACGTCGCGCTGCCGGTCGTCAGGCAGTTCATCGCCCGGGTCAAGGAGCGGGCCAGCGGTGAGGAAGTCTCCGCCGCGCTGAACCCGGCCCAGCAGGTCATCAAGATCGTCAACGAGGAGCTCATCGGCATCCTCGGCGGCGAGGAGCGCCGGCTGCGGTTCGCCAAGACGGCGCCCACCGTGATCCTGCTGGCCGGCCTGCAGGGCTCTGGTAAGACCACGCTCGCGGGCAAGCTCGGCCTGTGGCTCAAGGGCCAGGGCAACACCCCGATGCTGGTCGCCGCCGACCTGCAGCGCCCCAACGCGGTGCAGCAGCTGCAGATCGTCGGCGAGCGGGCCGGCGTCCCGGTCTACGCGCCGCAGCCCGGCAACGGCGTCGGCGACCCGGTGCGGGTGGCGCGGGACTCGCTGGAAGAGGCCCGGCGCCGCCAGCAGAACATCGTCATCATCGACACCGCCGGCCGCCTGGGCGTCGACACCGAGATGATGGCGCAGGCCGTCGCGATCAGGGACGCCACCCAGCCGGACGAGATCTTGTTCGTGGTCGACGCGATGATCGGCCAGGACGCGGTGGCGACCGCGCAGGCGTTCCTGGACGGCGTCGGCTACGACGGCGTGGTGCTGACCAAGCTCGACGGCGACGCCCGCGGTGGCGCCGCGCTGTCCATCGTGGAGCTGACCGGGCGCCCGATCATGTTCGCCTCCTCGGGGGAGAAGCTCGAGGACTTCGACGTCTTCCACCCCGACCGGATGGCCTCGCGCATCCTCGACCTCGGTGACCTGCTCACCCTGATCGAGCAGGCGGAGAAGGCGTTCGACCGGGAGCAGACCGAGAACCTGGCCGGCCGGCTGGCCTCCGGCGAGGGCTTCACGCTCGAGGATTTCGTCGAGCAGCTGGCCATGGTGCGCAAGCTGGGGCCGATCGGGAACCTGCTCGGCATGCTGCCCGGCGCGGGCAAGTACCGCGAGCAGCTCGAGCAGGTCAACGACAAGGACCTGGACCGCGCCGAGGCCATCGTCCGGTCCATGACGCCCGAGGAACGCCGCAACCCGAAGATCATCAACGGCTCCCGCCGGGCGCGCATCGCCAACGGTTCCGGGGTCGCCATCGGCGAGGTCTCCCAGCTGGTCACGAACTTCTTCGAGGGCCAGAAGCAGATGAAGGCGGTGTTCGGCGGCGGCGGCCTCCCGGGCATGCCGCCCGGCATGGGCGCAGTGGCCCGGCGGGCGTCCAAGTCGGCGCGCAAGAAGACCAACAGCAAGAAGAAGGCACCGCGCAGTGGCGACCCGCGCCGCGCGGCCGAGCTCGCCCGCGGTCAGGGCAAGGCCCAGGACCAGGCGTCCGCCAACGGCCCGGGCCCGGCGTCCGGGCTCGGGAACCTGGGCGGCCTCGGTGGCGGCCTGCCCGAGGGCCTGTCCGCCGAGAACCTGGCCGAGCAGCTGTCCAAGATGCCCTCGAACCTGAACTTCCCGCCCCCGAACTCCGGCCCCCAGGGCAACGTCCCGGCCGCCTTCCGCGGCGGCGGCAAGCGCAAGAAGAAGTAACGTCCCGGCGTTGTCGTGACCGGCACGGGCCGGCCTGCGGTCACGACTGCCCAGCTGGACAACCGGGTGAGCACGGGCGCAGGTTACCCGGCCAGCCGCGGTCGCGCAGGCCGTCGCCGACCTGGATGGCGCTCTGGCACTGGTGCTGTGTTATCTCCGGCCAGCCGAACCGGAACGTAGCCGTGCCGCGAGCGGTGTTCGTATTGTCGCGCCGGATGTCGTTCCACCGTTCCTCGACGGGATGGGTGGTAGTGCCGTCAACCTCGACGCACACGTTGTACTCGCCGTACAGGTTGTCGATATAGGTGACCTTGGCCCCGTGCGGGCGCCTAGCCTGCCGGGCGGCCCGGGGAAGTCCGTGACCTCGTTCGACCCTGGTCACGTAGCGGTATTCGAGCAGCGAATGAACTCCCTCCGCGACGTCGCTGAGGGCAGCGGTGATCTCGGTTCGCCAGCGCATTTTCTTGCGCGCCGCGACCGCGGCCCGCAGGAGCGGAACCGTGGTACGTCGCCGTCCGACGGCCCGGCATATCCAGGCGAACGCCTCGTCGATGTCCCGCGCGGTTTCGACCAGGTCGAGAACCGTTTCCTCGACCCGGGTACGAGGCGGTTCGAGGGCCGGATGCCGGGCCCGGTCGATCCGGCTGGACCGGTGCACGATCACTCCGGGGATCTTCCCGTACCGAGCCGGATTCCGCGCCACCGGCACCGTGACATGAACCTGCTCACCAGGCCGGTCGATCAGGCCGTGCAGCTCGGCGGCGGTGTGGTGGCTGAGCGTCGCGCCGGGTCCCGCGCGCAGCAAGGCGGCCCACAGTTCCGTGTCCCGCGGCTCCGGTCCCGAGAACGTCGCGTACGCGCCTCGCTGCAGACGGCGCCACCGGCCCATTGCGAGCCGTCGGCGGACCATCTCACTCGTCAAGCCCAGGCGCAGAGCCTGCTGGCGGCTGGTGACACAGGCCTGGGCGTCAGGACCGCCCCGCCCGTTATGAGCATGATTCCTCTGTTCCACCTGCCCAGCCTCGGGGAATCAGCCCCGATTCGGCCGCGAGTTGGTTAGCCCTGTGGATACCCGATCAGGCTCTCATCCGCCTGTGGAAAAACTGATCGCTTTGTCAGACCCCCGTGCTAGCCACCCGCGCTCCCGCGCCTCCCATGGCCGGGGGAGACCCGCGGCTAGGCGGGGCTGAGGGCGCGGATGGCGTCGATGGTGTCGGCTTCGGCGGCGGTCTTGTCCTCGCGGTAGCGCAGCACCCGGGCGAACCGCAGCGCGAGGCCGCCCGGGTAGCGCGGGCTGCGCTGGACGCCGTCGAAGGCGATCTCCACCACCAGTTCGGGCCGGACGTAGACGGTGTAGGAGTCCCGGCGCTCCTCCAGCTCAAGCAGCCGCGACGTCTGCCAGGTCAGCAGCTCGTCGGTCAGCCCCTTGAAGGTCTTCCCGAGCATGACGAACCCGCCGGTTTCCGGGTCGCGGGCGCCCAGGTGCAGGTTCGACAGCCAGCCGTGGCGCCGCCCGTGGCCCCACTCGACGGCCAGCACCACCAGGTCCAGGGTGTGCCGCGGCTTGACCTTGATCCAGCCGGCGCCGCGGCGCCCCGCCGCGTACGGGGCGGTCAGCGACTTGACCACGACGCCCTCGTGCCCGTGCGCCAGCGCGTCGTCGAAGAACGCGGTGGCCTCGTCGGCCGACGCGGTGATCAGGCGGGGCATGAGCAGCCCGGCCGGCACCGCGCGGGCCAGGGCCGCGTGCCGTTCGGCATCCGCGGCGTCGATCAGGTCGGCGCCCTCCAGGTGCAGGGCGTCGAACAGGAACAGCGACAGCGCCACCGAAGAGCCCTCGAGGCTGGCCGTCCGGGCCGCGGTGTCCTGGAACGGCAGCGGCCGCCCGTCCTCGCGCAGCGCGATCAGCTCGCCGTCGAAGACCGCGCTCGAGACCGGCAGCGCCGCCAGCGCCGCCACCACCTCGGGGAGCCGGGCCGTGATGTCGTCGAGAGTCCGGGTGAACAACCGCACGGTCCCGTGCGCCAGGTGCGCCTGGATCCTGATGCCGTCCAGCTTCCACTCCACCGCGCACTCCGCGGCGTGCTCCGCCGCGCCCTCCCCGGCGTCCTCCACCGGAGCCGGAGCCGGAGCCGGAGCCGGAGCCGTCCCCCCCGCCTTGGCCAGCGCCTCCGCGAGGGTAGGCGCACTGGCGGCGAGCATCGGCCGGACCGGGCGCCCCACCTCCAGCCCGAAGTCACCCAGCGCGGCGCTGCCGCCGGACAGCGCGGCGGCGGCCACCGCGCCCAGCGAGCCGCGCAGCATCATGGCCCGCCGGACCTCGGCCACCGGCACCGCAGCCGCTCGCGCCACCGCCTCGGTCATCACCCCTTCCAGCGCCCCCTGGTGCAGCTCGCCGGAGAGCAGCCCGACCAGGAACCGCTGCTCGTCCCGGGTGGCCCGGCCGAACAGCTCGCCGACCAGTGCCTTGCGCGCCGCCGTCGAGCCCTTCCCGGAAACCGCGCCGATCGCGGAGAAGCCCGAATCCACATCGCTCAACGTCAGCGCGGGCGCCGACGCCGGAGCGAACCCGTCCCGCAGCGCCGCCCACCCCACGCCGATCTGGCGCTGCGGCAGCTCGCCGGACAGGTAAGCCACCGCGATCGGCACCTCGAGCGGCCCGGCCGCCCGCAGCGCTCCCGCCAGCGCCTCGATCTTCGCCAGCCGCGCACTGGTGCCGGCCACGGTCCGTGACACCTCGGCGATCTCACTAAGCAGCACGCGACCATCCTCCCCGCTATCCCGCCCTCGCGAGCCTAGGTGAAGATCATCAGCTCGCGGAGCTCGTCGACGCGCTCGGGGGAGAGCTGGGTGTAGGCGCACAACTCGTCGGCGCTGCTGAACCGGCCGAGGTTGCGCCGCGCGGTCAGCACGTCCCGCACCTCGTCCTCGGTCAGCCCCAGCCCCGAGCCGAGCACAAAACCGGGCACGTGGTTGACGTCCACCAGGCCGCCATCGTCGTACACCCGGGGCAGATCCGGCCGGCCGATCATCAGGTCCCGGGCCAGGGCGGGGTTGGTGTCCACCAGGTGCCGTGCGTCCTTCCGGCGCCCGATCCGGTCCCGCGCCTGGTCCACGGCGGCCCGGTTGCTCTGCCTGACGTTCATCGGCGGCGCCGGCGCCCCGCCGTCAAAAGGCTCCCCGCGCCCGGGCCGGAACAGCGCCGCCGCATGCACCGCGGCACACCCGGCCAGCACAATGATGTAGCCGCCGACGCCGGCCGTCGCGGCGCTGTTCGAGCCGGCCAGGCCCAGCGCGACGCACATCACCACGGTCGCCGCCAGGTAGCCGGCGAACACCGCCCAGTTCCGCCGCCCGCGCTGGCTGACCGCGTAGGCCAGGAACGGGGCGAACGAACCGAAGCCGAGCGACCAGACGGGCACCGAGGCCCACAGGACCTGGCGCGCGGTCAGCGCGCCGCGCGGCCGCCGGGCAGGCGGGCGGCCGTTCCACCCGGCTGGTGTCATGCTGCCTCCCCCGAGGTCGTCCCGGCCTGAGCTGGGCTCGGTTCTAACTGTGACGGCCTCCGCGCTCCCGGCGACCGGTACCGCGACGGCCAGGACCCCTCAAACCGCGGCGGCCGTTGCTCTCAGGTTCCCATAGCCAGTATCCGACCGGGAACAGCCGGATGTGCAGGTGATCGTCAACCAGGCCCCACAACCCGCGCCGCGCGAACAGCGCGATGACGATCGCCACCAGCCCGAGGACGATCAGGTACCAGGCGTTGTACGACTGCAGTTCCTGCTGCAGGATCATGTACACCAGCGCGCCGAGGATCGGGCCCTCGATCGTGCCGAGGCCGCCGATGATCACCGCGAACGCCATCTTGGCGGTCCACTGCACGCTGAACACCGCGTCCGGGTTCACGCCGAGCAGGCTGATCGCGTTGAGCGCCCCGGCCGCGCCGCAGCCGATCCCGGCCACGACGAAGACGAGCATCCGGACCAGCCCGACCCGCACCCCCGAACTCCGCGCCGCGACTTCGTCGTCCCGGACGGCGGTGAGCGCGAGCCCCAGCCGGCCGCGCAGCATCAGCCAGACGGTGGCCAGCGACAGGACCGTGACGGCGAGGCCGATCCAGTAGGTGTAGGCGGTGAGCAGCGTCGGGTCGATCCCGGACAGCCCGGGCATCGGCAGGCCGGTCCCGCCGCCGATCGAGGAGAACCGCTCGATGATGAGCATCACCGTCGCCGCCAGCACCCAGGTGGCGATGGCGAAGTACCCGGTGCGCAGGCGGGAGACCAGCCACCACAGCGGCAGCGCGGCCACGCCGCAGCCGATCGCCGCCACCGGAAGAGCGGCGAACGGCGAGATCCCCTGGATGGCCAGGATCAGCACGAAGTACGCCCCGAGCCCCACGAACACCTGCTGCCCGACCGACACCAGGCCGGCGTAGCCGGCCAGCAGGTTCCACATGCTCGCCAGCGTCAAGATGATGAACCCCTGGACCATGATGCCCGTGGTGCCGGAGTAAACGATGTAGGGGAACAGTGCGAGCACGACCACCACCACGAGCGCGCCGCCGCCGGTCCAGGTCATGTTCCGCCGTGACCGCGTCACCCGGATTTTTTCCGCCGAACGGGTGGTGCTTTCCGTGGCCACGGTCATGACTGCGCCTTCCGCGAGGTCAGGCCCTGCGGCCGGATTACCAGTACCGCCAGGAAAACGAGATATCCGGCCAGCACCTCGTACGAGATGTTGATCTGAGCGCCGATCTGCTGGGCGACGCCGAGCACCACGCCGCCCAGCAGCGTGCCCCACAGCGAGCCGAGCCCGCCGATGACCACCGCGGCGAACGCGAACAGCAAGATGGTGTCCGTGCCGGTGGTCGGGGTGAACTGCGAGTACATGCCGTAGGCGATGCCCGCCAGCGCCACCGTGCCGAACGCGATCGCGGCCGCGATGCCGAACACGTGCCGGTAGTCGACGCCGGACAGCTGGGCGGCCTCCCGGTCGTCCGCCACCGCCCGGATCAGCCGGCCGTACCGGGAGGCGGACAGGAAGTACTGCAGGCCGAGCAGGACCAGCACGGCCACCGCGAAGATCAGCAGTAGCAGGTAGGCGATCTGGATCTGCGAGCCGACCGAGAACGAGCCGGTGATGATGGAGCTGCCGACCCCCAGCGCGTGAGTGTCCGCGTGGAGAAACTCCAGCAGCGCGGCCTCGATGACCACCGAGAGCCCGAACGTCACCAGCAGCGTGGTCAGCTCGCTGCGCTCCAGGGCCGCCTGGATCAGGGTCCGCTGCAGCGCGTAGCCGATCACCGCCATGATCGGCACCACGATCAGGAACGACCACAGTGCCGGGATGTGGGTGACGGTGATGACGCCGAGCGCGATGTAGCCGCCGATCACCGCGAGGTCGCCGTGCGCGAGGTTGACGACCTTCATGACCCCGAACATGAGCGAGAGCCCGCAGGCGAACAGCGCGTACAGGCCCCCGGTCAGGACGCCCTGGATGATGTCGTTGACGTAGACCACTACGGCTCGCTCCCCTCGTCGGCCTGGCCAAAGCCGAAGTACGCGGCCTCGACCTGCTCCGGAGTGACCTCCGACGGGCGGCCTTCCAGCGTGGTGTGGCCCTCGAGCAGGCACTGCAGGCGCGACGCGACCCGCAGCGCCTGGCTGACGTCCTGCTCGACCAGCAGCACGGTGAGCCCGCTGGCCAGGATCTGCGGCATCATCGCGTAGATGCGCTGGACCACGACGGGCGCCAGGCCCAGGGAAAGCTCGTCGAGCAGCAGCACGCGCGGGTTGGCGACCAGCGCCCGGCCGATGGCGACCGACTGCTGCTCGCCGCCGGACAGCTGCGCGGTGCGCTGGTTCCTGCGGTCCTTCATCCAGCCGAACAGCTCGTAGACGCGCTCGATCGTCCACGGCCCCTTGCGCGTGTAGGTGGCGCCGACCTGGAGGTTCTCCTCCACGGTGAGCGACCCGAACAGCCGCCGGCCCTCCGGCACCATGGCGATCCCCGCCGTCGCGCGGCGTTCCGGCCTGACCCTGGTCATGTTCTTGCCGTCGTACATGATCGAGCCGTCCGTCGGCTGGTGCAGGCCGACGATCGTGCGCAGCAGCGTCGACTTGCCCGCGCCGTTGGCACCGATGATCGCGTACACCTCGCCGGGGAACACCCGCAGCGAGACGCGGTCCAGCGCCCGCAGCTGGCCGTGGTGCACCACCAGGTCCTTGACTTCGAGCAGCGGCGTGCTCCCGTTGCCGCTCGTCTCCGGCTCGCTCACTGGGTGTCCTCGCCGATGAGATCCTCATCCATCGTGCCGCCGGTCAGGGAGGCGGTGACGTCGGAGCCGAGGAAGACCTCCCGGACGGCCGGGGTGGCCAGCACCTCGGCCGGGGTGCCATCGCCGACGAACGCGCCGCCGGTCAGGCACAGGAGCCGGCTGACGACCGCGGTGAGCGCCCGGACCACGTGCTCGATCCAGATCACCGCGATGCCCTCGGCGTTGACCGCGCGGACGATCTCGACGAGCTGCGCGACCTCCGGGTCGGTCAGGCCGCCGGCCACCTCGTCGAGCAGCAGCAGCTTCGGCCGGGACGCGAGGGCCCGGGCCAGCTCCAGTCGCTTGCGCTGGAGCAGGCCGAGCCGGGCGGCGGGCAGGTTGGCCTGGCCGGCCATCCCGGCCAGGTCGAGTGCCTGCGCCGCCGCCGCGTAGCTGGCCCGGCGCCGCAGCCCCGCGCCTTGCTGCGCGGCGACGAGCAGGTTCTCGTACACGGTCATATCGGTGAACGGGCGCGGGACCTGGTAGGTCCGCCCGATGCCCAGCCTGCACCGCCCCGCCGAGTCCAGCTTGGTGACCGTGCGACCGTCGAAGGAGATCACCCCGGCGTCCGGCGACAGGCCGCCGGAGATGAGGCCGAACAGGCTGGTCTTGCCAGCCCCGTTCGGCCCCACGATTCCCACGGTGTCGCCCGCGCCGACGGCCAGCGAGAGCTGGTCGGCGATGACGACCTGGCCGAACCGCTTGGTCACCTGGTCGAGCTGGAGGAGCGGACTGGTCATCGGGTCACGTGTTGGTCGGCTTGAGATCGCCGGTGATCTTCGCCTGCGGTTGCAGCGTGTTGTCGACCACCTTGGCCTCGAGCTGGTACTTGGTGCCCTTCTGCCACTGGATGCCGACCGGCGGCGTGATGGCCACGCCCGGCGCGGGCGCCTTGCTCGAGGTGAAGTCGATCGGCCCGGCCACGCCGTTGACGTTCACCTGGTGGATGGCGTCGGCCACCTCGTTCTTGTCGTGCGGGTTGTTCACCGCCATGAGGGCGGAGTGCGCGATCTCGAAGAGGGTGTAGTTGCTGATGTTGGAGTTCCACTGCCCGTGGTCGGCCTCGTACTGGTCGGCCAGCTGCTGGCACGTCTCGCCGGTGAACGAGGAAGTCCACGGCAGCGACGGGGCCCACCAGGCGTCGGTGGCGACGTTATTCACCAGGTCGCCGAGCGCATAGGCGTCGGGCGGGAACAGCAGCACCTTGGCCACCGTGGCCAGCTTCGGCTTGAAGCCCTGCTGCACGGACTGCTTCCACATGGTGGCGAAGTCGGGCGGCAGCGGCACGTTGGTGAAGAAGTCGGCCTTGGCGTTCTTGAAGCTGGTGATCATCGAGGAGTAGTTCGTCGTCCCGTCGGTGTAGGCCGAGGAGAGCGCGAAGGTGTAGCCGGCCGACTTGGCGATCTCCGGGAACACCGCGCGGAACGCGTTGCCGTCGGAGTCGTTCGGGAACGCGGCGGCGACGGTCTTGTCCGTCTTGAGCTGGGCGTGGACCCGGTTCCACATCGGGATGAAGGCCGAGACCAGGTGCTCGGCGCCGAGGAAGTACATGACGACGTACTTCGCCTTCTCCGTCGCCTTCTGCGGGTTGCCCTTCGGGAACAGGTTCAGGTACCACGATTCCCACGGGATGTTCGAGCAGATCAGCGGCGTGCCCAGGGTTTCCGCGGTGCTGGCTACCGCGTTCACGGTCTCCGGCGTGCTCGAGGCCAGCAGCAGGTCCACATGGTCGCCGTTGATGGCCTGCTGGGCCAGCTGGCCGGCCCGGGTCGGGCTGGACTGCGTGTCGTAGGAGTTGATCTGGACCTGGTAGGTCTTGCCGCCGATCTTGAACCCGTTCTTGTACGGCGTGGTCGCCTTGATCTTCGAGAGCACGAAGCTGTCAGGCGCGCCGAACCCGGCCAGCGGGCCGGTCAGCGGGTGGATCCAACCAATCGTGATCTTCCCGGTCGAGGAACCGCCGCCGGTGCTGGAGGTCGAGCTGTTGCCCTTGATGCTCGAACTGCAAGCCTCGAGCAATCCGCCGCCGCCCACCACGGCCGCGCCGGCGCCGAACGCGCGCAGCACCCCGCGCCGGTTCATGAATCCTGGCCCCTCGGGGTACCCCTGCGAGGTCCCCTTTGCCCCCCGCAAAGGCTCCGTGCTATCCGGTTGCGCAGTCTGGTCACTCATTGCAAACGATCTCCTTTGAGGGACGCGCCATCGGCGCGGGACCGCATCTGAAGCGACACCGACGACCCCCGTGGACTCTGGGTCTGGGGTGGCTGCGGGCGTCATGAGGCTAACATCACCTAAATCACCAACGAGGGCTGCCATGGCCTAAGCAACGTGCATCCTGCCTCATTGGTTCGCCATGTTGGTTGGGGGGCCTCGGGGCGCAGGTACCTGATTGAGGCCTCCTATCACTTGCTGAGAGATTGCGTCCGCGCGCAGGGCCGGTAGATTGTGCGCTCTGCGAACGAACGTGCAGATATAGAACAGTATGGCAACGCTAGGATGCCTGTTCGGGCATAGTCAACGCACGTTATGTAACTGTTTCATATTGTGATATGCCGAGGTAGCGGCGTTGGGCAGGCCTTCGTTCATGGCGACGGGCCCACCCCCTCACCCCCGTAGTTATTTCCCCGCCCACCTTGACCAAGCGTCACTGCCAACCCCTTGATCTGGCCTTTCCCGTCCTGCCCCGCCCCCGGGCCCCCAATGATCATTTCGCCCCTCCGCCGCGCACCCGACGGCCCCGCCGCCACCCAGCCCCGCAAAACACCGGCCCCGCCCCACTCCCCGGCACAGACCGCCACCGCCCGCTCCGCCCTCCAACCCCAACGCTGCCCGCACACCCGTCCCGGCCCCAGGGCGCTGCCCGCACACCCCGCCCCGCCATGCGGCGCTTGCCAGATGCCCCCGAACCACCGTGCTGCCTGCGGACACGCGCGTACGCGTGGTCCCGGTGGCCGCTCAACACCAGGCCGGGCCGGATCCGCGGGTCATCCTCGCGCGCACTCACGAGGCGATCCTAGAAAATATGTTACAAAATTGTCAACAAATTACCCGAAGCAGAACGCCCCATGCCGCCGAGACCGCACCACCCCTCCCCGTCACCCCACCTTGTTCCTCACCCGTCCTGCCCGCCCGCCCAAGCGCGCTCCGCCGTCCCTGCCTCGCAGTGCTCATACCTTTCTCTTGCCCCGCCGCAACCACGGACGGCCCGCCTGAGCGTGCAGATAGAACGGTGACCTCCTCGCTGGCTGCCGATGCGCCCGTAGCGCGCCCATGCGCGGCCGCAATCGACAGACATGGGGTACGGCAAGCAGCATCGATGGAGCATCGATGCTGCGATCACGCGATACCGCTTAGCTTGTCGCGGTCGCGCTCCATGATCACGTGTTGTTAGGGGTCGCCGGCGCCCTACAACAACACGTGATCATGGAATCGGCCCGGCGGGCCCTGGGGAACGTCCCGGCTGGCGGGAGGTTCCGGTCGGTGCGGCTGCCCGCCGGTGACGTAAGTGACGCAAAGACAAGGTCAACTTAAGCTAAGCGGGCCGGTGGGGCCAGCAGTGCGAATGCGGCAGCTGGGTCCTGTGAGACCGATCCGCGGACCAGCCTCCAGACCTCTTACTCCGAAAGGGCACACGCATCCGCTCGGCGTACTGGACACAACCCCCGCCATGAGCG
>JAICWX010000281.1 GCA_025934635.1 Streptosporangiaceae bacterium
CCGCGCTGAGGGCGGGGTGGCCCGGATGAGTGACCCGGACATGATCGACGGGATTATCGCGGCGGTGTCGATCCCGGTGATGGCCAAGTGCCGGATCGGGCATTTCGGCGAGGCGCAGGTGCTGCAGGCGATCGGGGTCGACTACATCGACGAGTCCGAGGTGCTCACCCCCGCTGACGAGGCCAACCACGTCGACAAGTGGAAGTTCACCGTGCCGTTTGTCTGCGGCGCCACCAACCTGGGCGAGGCGCTGCGCCGGATCACCGAGGGCGCGGCGATGATCCGCTCCAAGGGCGAGGCGGGCACCGGCAACGTGGTCGAGGCGACCAGGCACATGCGCTCGATCAGGTCGCAGATCGCGCGTCTGTCCGGGCTGCCCGGCGAGGAGCTGTTCACCGCGGCCAAGGAGCTCGGCGCGCCGTATGAGCTGGTCGCGGAGGTGGCGCAGGCGGGCCGGCTGCCGGTCGTGCTGTTCACCGCGGGCGGCATCGCCACCCCGGCCGACGCCGCGCTGATGATGCAGCTCGGTGCCGAGGGCGTGTTCGTCGGCTCGGGCATCTTCAAGTCCGGCGACCCGGCCAAGCGCGCCGCGGCCATCGTGAAGGCCACCACCTTCCACGACGACCCGGATGTTATCGCCAAGGTCTCCCGCGGCCTGGGCGAGGCCATGGTCGGCATCAACCTGGACACCCTCCCGCCGGACCAGCACTACGCCACCCGCGGCTGGTAGCGCCCCGGGCCCCGAGGCCCGGGGAAGATCAGAGCCTGGCCTGGTGTTTTTAGCAGGGAGGACCGATGGAGCCCGTCGTCGGCGTGCTCGCCCTACAGGGCGACGTGCCTGAGCACCTGCGTGCGCTCGAGGCCGCCGGGGCGACGGCGACGCCGGTCCGCCGCCCGGAGGAATTTAGCCGGCTGGACGGCCTGGTCATCCCCGGCGGGGAGTCGACCACGCTGTGGCGGCTCTCGGTGGCCTTCGAGGTGCTCGAGCCGCTGCGCAAGCTGATCGGGGAGGGCCTGCCCGCGTTCGGCTCCTGCGCCGGGATGATCATGCTGGCGGACCGGATCGCCGACGGCGCCGAGGGCCAGCAGACTTGCGGCGGCATCGACATGACCGTCCGCCGGAACGCGTTCGGCCGCCAGGTCGACTCCTTCGAGCGGGACATCACCCTGACCGGGCTGCCCGGCGAAGGCCCGCTCCGCGCGGTCTTCATCCGGGCTCCCTGGGTGGAGCAGACCGGCCCGGGGGTCAGCGTTCTGGGAACCGACCAGGACACGGGTAGGATCGTCGCCGTCCGGCAAGGACCGCTGCTGGCCACGGCCTTTCACCCCGAGCTGACCCCGGACCGGCGCATCCATCAGCTATTCGTAGACATCGTGAAGGACAACACATGAGCGGCCACTCCAAGTGGGCGACCACTAAGCACAAGAAGGCGCTGGTTGACGCCAGGCGCGGCAAGATGTTCGCCAAGCTGATCAAGAACGTCGAGGTCGCCGCGCGCACCGGCGGCGGGGACCCGGCGGGCAACCCGACGCTGTACGACGCCATCACCAAGGCCAAGAAGAGCTCGGTGCCGAACGACAACATCGACCGGGCCGTCCGCCGCGGCAGCGGGGCCGAGGCCGGCGGCGCCCAGTACGAGAACATCACCTACGAGGGCTACGGCCCCGGTGGTGTCGCGGTGCTGGTGCAGTGCCTGACCGACAACAGGAACCGGGCCGCCTCGGACGTGCGCGTCGCGTTCACCCGCAACGGCGGCTCGATGGCCGACCCCGGCTCGGTGTCCTACCTGTTCCACCGCAAGGGCGTGATCGTGGTGGATAAGAGGGGGGGAGGGGAGGTGGGTGGGGTCACCGAGGACGACGTGCTGACCGCGGTGCTCGACGCGGGCGCCGAGGAGGTCAATGACCTCGGCGAGTCCTTCGAGGTGGTGTCCGAGGCGACCGACCTGGTGACCGCGCGCACCGCGCTGCAGGACGCCGGGATCGACTACGACTCCGCCGACGTGGCCTTCCTGCCCAGCGTCGAGATCGACCTGGACGAGGACCAGGCCAGGAAGGTGTTCCGGCTGATCGAGGCGCTCGAGGACTCCGACGACGTGCAGGACGTGTACGCCAACTACTCGGTGACCGACGACGTCATGGAGAAGCTCGGCTGACCGCTGACGTGATCATCCGCCCGCTCGCCCCGGACTTCGGCTGGGATCAGCACGACGACCTGGTCGCGCGCGCCTTCGGGCCGGGCGAATTCTGAGCCATGGCCGACGCACCCGCTGACCTGGAGATCCGGCTGCTCGGGCCGGACGACGACCCCGCGCCTCAGCTCGACCTGGCGGAACGAGCCTTCGGTGCCGTCCCGGCGGCCGAGCGTGAGAGCCGGCTCCGGGCGCTGCCCGGGCAGCTGGCTTCGGGCCGGATCCTGGGCGTCTTCGCCGGCCGCCAGCCCGCGGCCAGCGCCTCCTTCCACGACATGCGGCAATGGTGGCACGGCCGCCCGGTGCCGATGGCCGGCGTGGCCGGGGTCATGGTGGCGCCGGAGTGTCGCGGCCGGGGCGTCGGCCGCCGGATGATGACCGCCCTCCTCGACGAGATCGCGGCGCGCGGCTACCCGCTGTCGGCGCTGTATCCCGCGACGATGCCGCTGTACCGGTCGCTGGGCTGGGAACTGGCCGGCGCCAGGGACACCGTGGTCATCCCGGCCCGGTCGCTGCGCGGCCTGACCCCGCCCGACGACCTAGCGCCCGGTGACCTGCCGCCCGGCCGGGTCCCTGATCCCGGGCCCGGGCCCGGACTGCGCCGGGCCGGCCCCGCCGACGCCGGCACCGTGATCGCCATGCTCGGCCGGGTCCATCAGGCTGCCCGCGACTGCGGCCCGATCACCCGGGACGCGGCCATGGTGGCGCAGTGGCTCGCGGACCCGGACCTCTACGCCTACCTGGCCGGCGACGGCTTCCTGGCCTACCACTGGCACCACCGGAACCACGACCTGTTCGTGGAGTGCGCCGAGGCGGTGTCGGCGCAGACCGTCCGGGCGTTCTGGACGCATGTCGGCTCCTACGCCTCGATGGCCGAGAAGATCTATGCCCGGACCAGTGCGGCCAGCGCGATCTGGTGGCTCACGGGCGAACGCGACGTCGACATCGAGCACCGGTCGCGGTGGATGCTCCGGGTCGTCGACGCGCCCGCGGCCATCGCCGCCCGCGGCTTCCCCGGGGCGGTCTCAGCCCGCGCCCCGCTGCACATCATCGACGGTGCCCGGCCCGCTCAGGCCGGCCGCTGGGAACTGGCCGTGGCCGGCGGCGCCGGCGCCCTGACGCCGTCCGGGCCCGCCCCGGCCGGCGGCGAGCTGACCCTGGGCGCGCGCGGGCTGGCCGCGCTGTACGCCGGAACCCCGGTCGGCGCGCTGCGGCAGGCCGGGCTGGCCGCCGGCGGGACACCCGGCGGCGACGAGGCCCTGGACGCGGCATTCGCCGCCACCCCCTACATGCTCGACGCCTATTGACGGACACGCCGCCGGCGTTGCGCCCCGCACCGCCCGCGGGCCGGTATGTTCGACACGAACAGATGTTCGCGAACCAGACCGGCAAACCTCAGATTGACAGACTCGGATCGACAGACGGAGAGCGCCTGGTGGGCTTGTCATACGCGCGCAGCCCGATCCGGGTGCTAGGGGTCGATCCCGGGCTGACCAGGTGCGGCATCGGGGTGGTCGAGGGATCGCCGGGCCGGGCGCTGGCCATGATCCGGGTCGGGGTCATCAGGACGGCGGCCGGCGAGGACATCGCCACCCGGCTGCTCGCCATCGAGACCGGAATCGAGGCCTGGCTGGATGACTGCCGTCCCGACGCGGTCGCCGTGGAGCGGGTGTTCAGCCAGCAGAACCTGCGCACGGTGATGGGCACGGCCCAGGCCAGCGCGGTCGCGATCGTCTGCGCGGCGCGCCGCGGGCTGCCCGTGGCCCTGCATACCCCCAGCGAGGTCAAGGCGGCCGTCACCGGCAGCGGCCGGGCGGACAAGGCCCAGGTCACAGCGATGGTGACCCGGCTGCTGCGGCTCGCGGACCCGCCGCGCCCGGCCGATGCGGCCGACGCGCTGGCGCTGGCGATCTGTCATATCTGGCGTGGCGGCGGCGAGGGACTGCGCCAGGCCGCCCTGACCGCCCGAGGAAGGAGCGCGTCATGATCGCTCATCTGCGCGGCACGGTGGCCGGAGTGGCGCCGGACGGCGCCGTCATCGAGGTCGGCGGGGTAGGGATGCGCGTCCAGTGCACCCCGGGTACCCTGGCCACGCTCAGGCCGGGAGAGTCCGCGCAGGTCGCCACCTCGCTGGTGGTCAGGGAGGACTCGCTCACCCTGTTCGGCTTCTCCTCCGAGGACGAGCGGAACGTCTTCGAGCTGCTGCAGACGGCCAGCGGCGTCGGGCCCCGGCTGGCGCTGGCCATGCTGGCCGTGCACAGCCCGGACGCGCTGCGCCGCGCCGTCTCGGCCGAGGACCTCCGCACGCTGACCATGGTCCCCGGCATCGGCCAGAAAGGGGCGCAGCGGATCGTGCTCGAGCTGAAGGACCGGCTGGGGCCGCCCGGCGATGCCGCCCTGCCGGGGACCAGGCCGGCCGCCCGTGTGCCGTCCTGGCGCGACCAGGTCCAGTCCGGCCTGGTCAACCTGGGCTGGCCGGCCCGCGACGCCGACCAGGCGATCGCGGCCCTGGAGGAGGAGGGCCTGATCACCGCCGACGGCGGCGAGGAGGTCAGCGTGGCCACCGTGCTGCGGGCCGCCCTGCGCAAGTTGAGTAAGCAGTAGCGGTGATGACCGAGGACGAGGCCCTGCGCCGGGCCGAGGAAGCCGAGCTGGCCGCGCGCCGCGCGCGGCCGGGGGATGAGCGCGACGGGGTGGTTTCCCCGCTGGCGGACGCGGACGAGCGGGTCATCGAGAGCGCGCTGCGGCCCAAGCGGCTCACCGACTTCACCGGCCAGGCGCGGGTACGCGAGCAGCTGTCACTGATCCTGACCAGCGCGCTGCGGCGCGGACGGCCGCCGGATCACGTGCTGCTGGCCGGGCCGCCCGGCCTGGGCAAGACCACGATCGCGATGATCGTCGCGGCCGAGCTCGGCGCGCCGCTGCGCATCACCAGCGGGCCGGCCATCGAGCGCTCCGGCGACCTCGCGGCCGTGCTGTCCACGCTCAGCGAGGGCGAGGTGATCTTCATCGACGAGATCCACCGCCTGGCCCGGCCCGCCGAGGAGATGCTCTACCTGGCGATGGAGGACTTCCGCGTCGACGTGGTCATCGGCAAGGGCCCCGGCGCGACCGCGATCCCGCTCGACATCGCGCCGTTCACGCTGGTCGGGGCGACCACCCGGGCCGGGCTGCTGCCCGCTCCGCTGCGGGACCGGTTCGGCTTCACCGCGCACCTGGACTTCTACCAGCCGGAGGAGCTCGAGATCATCATCCGCCGCTCGGCTGGCCTGCTGGGAGTGACGCTCACCGACGAGGGCGCGACCGAGCTCTCTACCCGGTCGCGCGGCACGCCCAGGATCGCGAACCGGCTGCTGCGCCGGGTGCGCGACTACGCTGAGGTCCGCGCCGACGGCGTGGTCACCCTGGAGATCGCCCGGACCGCGCTGGAAATCTACGAGGTGGACGAGCACGGACTGGACCGCCTCGACCGCGGCGTGCTCGAGGCGGTGGTCCGCCGGTTCGGCGGCGGGCCGGTCGGCCTGTCCACCCTGGCGGTGTCACTAGGCGAAGAGGCCGAGACCGTCGAGGTGGTGGCGGAGCCATTCCTGGTGCGGCGCGGCCTGCTGGCGCGGACCCCGCGCGGCCGGGTCGCGACCGCGGCGGGCTGGGCGCACCTGGGTCTCGAGCCTCCCGCGGCGCTGGCCGAGCCGCCGGGCCTGTTCGACTAGCCCGGTTGAACTAACCTTTTCTGTGACCGGGCAAGATCGCGCCGATGTCACGATCACGCCCAAAAACTCGTAGCCTGTTGGTGCGCGGTCAAAGCGCGGTTAAACTTCGGCAGTTGGTCGTTGGCCTCGCCACGACCGTGCTCGCAGAACCAACTGGAAGGATGCCCCGCTCATGGGGATTAGTGCAGCCGCCGAGGCGGCCACCAAATCGTCAGGAAGCTCGCTGACGTTCCCGATCCTGATCGTGCTCGTCTTCGTCGGCTTCTACTTCCTGATGATCAGGCCCCAGCGGCGCCGTCAGCAGCAGGTCCAGCAGCAGCAGAAGACCGTCGCCCCCGGCGCCCAGGTCCGCACCACGGCCGGCATGTACGCCACGGTGGTGGAGGTCGACGGCGACGACGTCGTGCTTGAGGTCGCCCCCGGCGTGGAGGTCCGCTACCTCAAGCGCGCCATCATGGAGGTCATCACCCCCGGCGATGAACAGGCCGAGGCGCCCGAGGCCGACGAGTTCGACGAGCCCGAGGACGTCCACGACGAGGAAACCGACGGAACCTCCGGGGACTCCGGCGGCGTTAAGTCAGCTGAGGAAGGTCTCGCGGACTCTCACGACGGTCTGGCCAAGTCCGACAAGGGCAACGTGCACTGAGCCGTCGGCTGGCGTGAGGGCTTTTACGGGCAACGGCTGATCTAAGACAGGCGGAGAAGTGGCATCCCCATCAAGAACCGTCCCGCATCCGGGACGGGCGCTCGTGCTTTTGCTCGTGCTCATCGTGACCATGCTGCTGGGCATCATCGGCCCGAAGCTGGCCTCGCCGGGCCAGTGGGAGCACCGGTTCAAGGTCGGCCTCGGCCTCGACCTGTCTAGCGGGACCCAGGTGACCCTGCAGGCACTGACCGATAACAAGAAGGCGCCATCCAAGGACGAGATGAACGCGGCCATCGCGGTTATCCAGTCCCGGGTCAACGGTACCGGCAACTCCGGCGCCCAAGTCCAGCCGCAGGGTGACAGCCTGCTGGTCGTCACGGTGCCGGGCAAGGGCTCGGCGCAGACGATCCAGCTGGTCGAAAGCACCGCCCTGCTGATGTTCCGCCAGGTCCTGCTGTTCGAGCCGTACGGGGCGACCAGCACGGCGACGCCTGCGGTCAGCCCGTCCGCCAGCCCCAGCGCCTCGGCCAGCGGCAGCGCCAGCCCGAGCGCCAGCGGGTCCGCCAAGGCCAGCCCGAGCGCCAGCTCCACCAGCACGGCCAAGACCTCCGCCAAGATCGTCCCGGCGGCCACGTCCAGCCCGTCGCCGAGCACGTCCGCCAGCGCCACGGCGAGCGGCTCCGCTTCCCCGGCCGCCTCGGCCAGCGCGAGCCCCAGCGCCAGCTCGTCCGCGAGCGCCACCACGTTCGGCAACCCCAGCCTGGTGACCGACAAGGGCGTGATGGCCCTGTTCAACAAGCTGGTCTGCAAGCCCGGGGACACCCAGAAGTGGAAGGCCCAGGTCGGGTACGACCAGGGGGTCCCCGTCTATAACAACCCCGACAAGCAGGTCGTGGCCTGCGGTGACAACGGGGGCGTGTGGGGCAAGTACATCCTGGACGTGGCCAAGGTCCAGGGCAAGCAGGTCACCTCGGCCAGTGCCGGGCTGTCCACGACCTCCAACCAGTGGCAGGTCAACCTGACCATGAACGGCGCGGGCGCTGCGGCCTTCGGCGCGCTGACCTCGCACCTGTACAGCACGTACTACACGGCGGCCCAGTCCGGCGACCAGAACGCCGCCTACCTGGACCAGGTGGCGATCGCCCTCGACGGCAACATCGTGTCGGCGCCGGAGATCCAGGGCGCCATCCCCGGCGGTAACGCCCAGATCACCGGCAGCTTCACCCAGCAGCAGGCCACCCAGCTCCAGAACGAGCTGAAGTTCGGGGCGCTGCCGCTGAGCTTCAAGCCGCAGACCGTGACCTCGGTCTCCGCCCAGGTGGGCCGCAACCAGCTGGACGCCGGCCTGGTGGCGGCCGCGGTCGGGCTGCTGCTCGTGGTCTTGTACGCGTTCTTCTACTACCGCGGTCTTGGCCTGGTTTCGGTCTCGAGCCTGATCATCGCGGGAATCATCACCTACCTGGCCGTCGTGCTGCTCACGCTGTACCAGAGCTTCACGCTCTCGCTGGCCGGCATTGCGGGCCTGATCGTGGCCATCGGCATCACCGCCGACTCGTTCGTCGTCTACTTCGAGCGATTGCGCGACGAGGTGCGCGAGGGCAAGCAACTGCGGCCCGCGGTCGAGTCGGGGTGGAAGCGCGCCCGGCGCACGATCCTGGTCTCCGACACGGTGTCCTTCCTGGCCGCCCTGCTGCTGTATTACTTCGCCATCGGCGACGTCAAGGGCTTCGCCTACACGCTTGGCCTGACCACGCTGATCGACGTCCTGGTGGTGTTCGCCTTCACCAAGCCGATGGTGACGCTGCTCGCCGGGACCAGGTTCTTCGGCAACGGCCACCCGATGTCCGGCCTCGACCCGGCCCGGCTCGGCGCCCGTACGCCGTGGCGGTCCTCGGTCCGCCGCAACCAGGCCGGGCGCAGGCCTGATGCCACCCCGCGCAGTACCGCGTCCCGACACCCTGGGGGTTCATGATGTCGCGCCTAGGCGATGTAGGGGCCAAGCTCTACCGCGGCGAAGTATCGATCAACTTCGTCGGCCGGCAGCGCCTTTGGTACGCGATCTCCGGGCTGATCCTGCTCATCAGCATCGTCGCGGTGCTGGTCCGCGGCCTCGCCTTCAGCGTCGACTTCAAGGGCGGGGCGGTCTTCACGTTCTCCGCCCCCTCCCAGTCGCTCAGCCAGGTGCAGGACGCCGTCGAGGCCGGCGGGATCAGCGGCGCCATCGTGCAGCAGGTCAAGGCCGGCGACAAGACCAACTGGCAAGTCCAGACCAGGTCGCTGACCGGCCCGGAGACCGTCAAGCTGGAACAGGACATGGAGTCCCGCCTCGGCTTGGGCCAGGACAGCATCACCACCAAGACGGTGGGCCCGCTGTGGGGCAGCCAGATCTCGACCAAGGCACTCGAGGCGCTGATCGCGTTCCTGATCGTGATCGTGATCTACCTGTCGATCGCCTTCGAGTGGAAGATGGCCATCGCGGCGTTCATCGCCCTGATCCACGACCTGGTGATCGCGGTCGGCATCTACGCGCTGGCCGGGTTCCAGGTCAGCCCGGCGACCGTCATCGGGCTGCTGACCATCCTGGGCTACTCGCTGTACGACACCGTGGTGGTCTTCGACAAGGTGCGGGAGAACACGGCCGGGCTGCTCGGCGGTGCCCGTACCACGTACAGCCGCGCCGCGAACCTGGCCCTGAACCAGACCCTGGTCAGGTCGATCAACACCTCGATCATCGCGCTGCTGCCGGTCGCCGCGATCCTGATCGTGTCGACCGCGCTGCTCGGCGCCAACAACGAGCTCGAGGAACTCGCGCTCGTGCTGTTCGTCGGCATGCTCTCCGGCACCTACTCTTCGATCTTCATCGCGACCCCGGTGCTGGCCGACCTGAAGGAGCGCGAGCCGCAGTACCAGGCGCTGGCCAAGCGGGTGGCCGTGCGCTCCTCCGGCGGCCGGGCCGCCAAGCGGTCCGCGGCCAAGGCCGAAGCCGGGGCCCGCCCCGGGCCGGGTTCCCCGGGCCTGCTGGCCGAGGACGCACAAGACGACGACTTCGCCGACGATGTCGGCGGCGAGCCGTCCGGCGAGTTCACCACCGCGTCGCGTGTCCCCGGCGGGCCGGCCAGCTCGGTCCGCCCCGGCCCGCGCCAGCAGCCCCGCCGGAGCAGCGGCGGGGCCCGGCACCGTCCGGCCGGCAAGAAGAAGCGGCGGTAGCGGGTGACCGGTCAGGCCGGTGACGAGCTGACTAAGCTCATCACCTCGCTGGTGCGTGACGTCCCCGACTATCCGCAGCCGGGCGTGGTCTTCAAGGACATCACGCCGCTGCTGGCCGACGGCCCGGCCTTCGCCGCCGTGATCGAGGGCCTGGCCGCGACGTACGGGCCGGTGGACAAGGTGGCGGGCATCGAGGCGCGCGGCTTCATCCTCGCCGCCCCGGTCGCATGCCGTCTCGGCGCGGGCTTCGTGCCGATCCGCAAGCAGGGCAAGCTGCCCGGGGCCACGTTCGCGCAGGAATACGAGCTCGAGTACGGCACCGCCACCATCGAGGTGCTGACCGACGCCTTCGAGCCATCCGAGCGCGTGCTCGTCATCGACGACGTGCTGGCGACCGGCGGAACCGCGCGGGCCAGCGTCGACCTGGTCCAGCGGGCCGGAGCCGAGGTGGCCGGCCTGGCGATGCTGCTCGAGTTGTCCTTCCTCAACGGCCGGGCCAAGCTCCCCGGCCTCCCGGTCACCTCCCTCCTCACCGTCTGACCCCCGAACGCCTTCCCGCCTGACGGTCACCCCCCTCCCCGCCGCCTGCCGAAGCTGCCCCGTTCGGAGTCGGTGTGCCATTGGGTACGTTCTTAGGTACCCAGGGTGCCACGGACTCCGCGACTCATCCCGTACCCGGGAATCGCGCGTACCTGATCGGGCGTTTAACAGCTCCAAGTACACTGATGGCTTGGCAGATGTGAGGAGCGCGAGTGGCCGGTGAGGTGACCACGACCGGCACGGAAGCTAGTGATGCTGCCCGGACGGACGCGCAACAGGATGCGGGACAGGCCGAGGCGGCGGGAGCGGCAGACGTGCCCGGGCGGCGCGCGCTCAATGGCGGCCCGGACCCCGCAGATCTCGCTGATCCCGTAGCCCCGGCTGCCCCCGCCGCCACCGCCGCTCCGGTGGCCGTGGCACCGTCTGTCCCCTCGATCCCCTCGATCCCCGCGCCCCCCGTGGCTCCGGGGACGGCCCGGGCCCAGCGGGCCAGGGCCGCGGCCGCCGCCGGGCAGGCCGCCGACACGGCGACGCCCGGGGTCGGTGTCCGGCGCCGGCTCGCCCGTCTCGGCGCCCAGCGGGGCGCCGGCACCAACCCGGTGCTCGAGCCGCTCATCAGGACCGTGCGCGCCACCCACCCGAAGGCCGACATCCGCCTCATCGAGCGTGCCTACGATTCGGCTGCCTACTGGCACCGGGACCAGAAGCGGCGCAGCGGCGACCCGTACATCACCCACCCGCTCGCGGTGGCGACGATCCTCGCCGAGCTCGGCATGAACACCGAGACGATCTGCGCCGCGCTGCTGCACGACACGGTGGAGGAC
>JAICWX010000012.1 GCA_025934635.1 Streptosporangiaceae bacterium
CAGGTACCGCATGCCAGGCCATCATTCCCTTCTCTTACGGTGCCGCGGGCCAACGAGGAGGGGGATCTCGGAGGGCCCGTGTCACCGGGTTAGCGCGGGCGATGACTTCGATTCTCGCACGCGGGGGTGTCCATCTCGGGAAACCCGTTCGTCGTCCGAGTAGGCGGCCGAAAG
The DNA here is from genome assembly GCA_025934635.1 of Streptosporangiaceae bacterium. The sequence goes on from JAICWX010000012.1 coordinate 175, forward strand.
GCGGCCCGGGACTTCCGACCGATGGAGGAGCGATGCTTTACTCGCTGTCATACCAGATGTACAAGCAGGAGCACGGCCTGGAGACGGCCGCCGAGCGGCGGGCGGCGGACGCGCGGGCGGGCGAGGCCGCCGCCGCGTTCGCCGCCGGGCTGGGAGGCCTGCGGCTCGTCACCGGGCGCGTTCTGCGCCCGCGGGACCGCGGCCGGCCGGCTGACGAGGCGGCAGACGCGGTGGCCGCGCCGGCCCGGATCATGTCGAGTGCCCGGTAGGGAGGGACCATGCGTTACATGCTGATCTACGCGAGCGACCCGGACCTGGCCCGGGAGTGGAACGACGAGGCCGACGCCGCCGTCTTCGCCTGGATCGAGGAGACCATCCGCACCCGCGTCAACCTGCAGGGAGCCCGCCTGCGGCCGACGGCGGACGCCACCACGGTCAAGATCAGGGACGGCGAGCTCATTATCACCGACGGGCCCTACGCGGAGACCAAGGAGCAGATCGCCGGCTACGACCTGCTCGAGTGCGACAGCCTGGACGAGGCGGTGCGGCTAGCCGCCGAGAACCCGCACTCCTGGGCGGGGTCGATCGAGGTCCGCGCCCTGCCGGACAGGGCCCCGGCCGTGCCCCTGCCCAAGCCGGACGCGGGCAAGAGCAGGTACATGATGCTGGTCTGCACCGACCCGGCGGTCGACCCCCGCGAGTTCGACCGCATCGAGCCGGTCGACCCCTGGGTCGCCGAGATGGACGGCCGCGGTGCCCGCCTGTACGGCAGCGAGCTGGCGCCGCCCGACCAGGCCCGCACAGTCCGGGTGCGGAGCAAGCAAGCGATCGTGACCGACGGCCCGTTCGCCGAGACCAAGGAGCAGGTCGCCGGCTACGACGTGATCGACTGCGCCGACCTCGACGAGGCCATCGAGATCGCGTCCAAGCACCCGACGGCCTGGTGGGGCACCATCGAGGTACGGCCGATCGCGGCGAATCACTGCGGCGGCGCCGACCCGGCCAGCTGACCTGGGCCCCGGCCTCCGGCCCGTCCGCTTCGCGTGAGTCCCAGCCCGTACCGGTTCGTCCCCTGTATCGTGCTTTGTCGGAAGGGAAGCGGGTGAACAGGGTTGGGCAGGCTGAAGAGCGCGGTTTACGCCCAGATGGAAGACATGAGCTTCCGGTCGGGCGCCGCCGTGGCCGGTGCGGCGCTGGCCGTCGTCGGCGCGGTCATCGCGCTGGCGGTCATGCTGACCGGGCATAGCGCCGCGGCGACCGGCACGTCCCCGGACGTGGCCGCCCGCCTGTCCAGCCCGGCGTCCTCGGCGCCGGCCCCCGCGACGTCCGCCGTGCCCTCGACCACACCCCGGCCCCGCCAATCGAAGGTCCCCCCGGACAGTGGCCGGGACCTACCCGCAGGCCCCGCCCAGCCCCCACACGACGACGGCCCCGCGTGCCTCGGCGCCCGCCCCGTCACCTTCTGCTCACCTGACCACCCGATGGCCGACGCCGCTGAAATGGGCGCCGAGTAACCCGAATAAGTCCGCCCGGTCCGGTTGGCGCTGGCCCGGGTAACTAGGCCGGGTAACTAGGCCGGTAACTAGGGCTTCCTGTCCAACCGCGCCGCGACCACGTTGGCCCCCGCGATTACCACCGCCATCACGTACGCCATCAGCAGCACGATGCTGACGCAGAACAGATCCTGGCTCCGGTCGTGCAGCGCCGCCGCCATCATGACCGGCAGCACGACCGTGGTCAGCCCGAGAGCCCAGGTGAACGCCCAGTGGTTGGCCCGCGGCCGCGCTACCGCCGGTCCCGCCAGCGCGGGTGGCGGCCAGTCGGGCCGCACCGGTGCCCGCGGGCGCCGGAGCGGCGCGGGCCTGGCCGGGATGTTCGCGGTGGCCCCGGCCAGTTCGGCGTAGGTCCGGGCCAGCAGCGCCCGGCCCGCCCGCTGATCCAGGTCGTCCCGGGTCAGGCGGCCCTGCGTGAACGCGACCTTGAGCGTCTCGATCGCCCGCTCGCGGTCAGCATCGGACGCACGGAAACGGCCATGACCAGCCGCCACCGGGTCCACCGGCCTTGTCGTCACCGGCGCCTCCCGGGGAGCACAACGCAGCCACAGCGTAACCCGCCCGCTACCGCCACGTCACCCGGACCGGCGCCTCCCCTGCTCGTCCCGGCTCCTCCCCGCATCCCGCCGCCCCCCGCCCATCCCCCGCCCATCCCGCCGCCCCGCCCCATCCCGCCGCCCCCGCCCCATCCCGCGCAGCTGACGACATTGATGGAGCATCCATGTCGTGATCGCGACATTGATGGAGCATCCATGTCGTTGCTCGAAGCCGAGTGAGGGCCACGGTCGACAACGAACGGGATCTTTGGTGCGGACGTGAATGCTGAGGCCGGAATCCGGCCCATAGGCGCCGAACCGGTACCAGCCGCCGCCTGGGCTCCTTCACAGGAGCGCGCCGGTGTGTCACTTGATGCCCGCGTGTCCGGTTAGCTCCCGCCCCGGTTGGGTAGCGCCCGTTCATGGCCGTGGATGAGTCACAGCGATTGCTGGCTGGACGGTACCGGCTTGGCGCCGTCATCGGCCGGGGCGGCATGGGCACGGTCTGGAAGGCGCGCGACGAACTGCTCAACCGCGACGTGGCCGTCAAGGAGATCGTCTGGCCGCCGCAGCTCGACCCGGCCGAACGTGAGCTCGCCCGCCGCCGCGCCGTCCGGGAGGCGCAGCTGGCCGCGCGGCTCCACCACCCGAACGTAGTGGCCATCTACGACATCGTCGAGGAAGACGACCGGCCCTGCATCGTCATGGAGCTCGTCCCGTTCCCTTCGCTGCGTGACACGGTGGCCGAGGACGGGCCGGTTTCCCCGACCGCGGCGGCCTTGATCGGACTCAGCCTGCTGGGCGCGCTGCGCGCGGTGCACGAGGCTGGTGTGGTGCACCGGGACGTGAAGCCGGCCAACATCTTGCTGGGCCCCGAGGGCCGGGTGGTGCTGGCTGACTTTGGCATCGCCAAGGCCGCCGACAGCCCGGCCCTGACCGCGTCCGGCCTGCTGGTCGGCTCGCCGTCCTACATCGCGCCCGAGCGGGCCCGCGGTGGGCTAGCCGGTCCTGCCTCGGACCTGTGGGCGCTGGGAGCCTCGCTGTTCCACGCCGTCGAGGGCAGACCGCCGTTCGAGCGGGACGGCGTGCTCGCCAGCCTGACCGCCGTGGTGGCCGACGAACCCGACCCGGCCCCCCACGCGGGCCCGCTGTGGCCGGCCATCGAGCGGCTGCTCGACAAGGACCCGGATACCCGCCTCGACATCGCCCGGGCCGAGCAGCTCCTCCTGCCGGTCGCCTCCGGCGGCGCCCCCGCCGTCGCAGTCACCGCCGCGCAACCAGCCGCGACCGAAGCCCTGCCCGCGGCCGAAGCCGTGCCCGCGGCCGAAGCCCTGCCCGCGGCCGAAGCCCTGCCCGCGGCCGAAGCCGTGCCCGAGCTCGAAGCCCTGCCCGAGCTCGAAGCCCTGCCCGAAGCCGAGGCGCCGCCCGAGCCCGAGGCCCCGCCCGGGTCTGAAGCCCCGTCCGAGGAGTACGTCCTACCCAGAGACCACGTCCTGCCCGCGGACTTCATCGCGCCCGCGGACCGCCGCCCGCGTGCCAGGAGCCGCCCGGCCGGCACCGGCCGTCCCCGCCGCCCCCGGCCGGCCCTGGCCAAGATCACCGCCGTCGCGGCCGCCGCGCTGATCGCCGCGGGCGTCGCCGTGTCCTTCCTCCTCCCGTCCGCGCACCCCTCGACCCCGCGAGCGGGCACGACGCCGCATGCGGGCACGACGCCGTCCGCGACCGCGACCCGCCCGTCATCGGCTGGCTCAGCCTCCTCCGCGCCGGCCAGCTCCGCCTCCTCTGCGCCGGCCACCACGCCGTCCAGCCCGTCGGCGTCCGCCACGCCGTCCGCATCCGGCTCAGCCAGTGCGGGCACCGGCGCCGTCCCCGCCGGGTACTACCGGTTCACCAACTCGACCGGCTTCTCGATCGGGGTCCCGCGCGGCTGGCAGATCTCGCACGACGGGCACTACGTGTACATCAGGGATCCCGCCAACAGCGGCATCTTCCTGCTGATCGACCAGTCGGATCAGCCCCAGCCCGACCCGCTGGCGGACTGGCGGCAGCAGGCCGCGGCCCGTCAGTCGACCTACCCCGGTTACCACTTGATATTGCTTCAGGCCGTCCATTACCCGCAGGCGGAAAAGGCCGCGGACTGGGAATTCACCTACGACAGGAACGGCATCGAGGTCCAGGTGCTGAACCGGAACATCCTGGCCAACGCGAAGCACGCCTACGCGCTCTACTGGTCGACGCCGGCCAGCGACTGGAACGCCTACTACCACTACTTCCAGGCCTTCGCGGACACCTTCACACCCGCCCCCGCGAGCTAGCCCGTCACTCGGTAGCCCCGCTCACGCCGTGCGTACACTAACGACACAAGACGCAAACGGGTGCCATGTGTCAGCTTTAGGGGACGGGCTAGCCGTGAGACGGGACGACGGATCCGACCTGGGGAGTTCGGCCCGCGATGCGGGCCCGGTCGCGGACGTCCCGGTCGCCGCGGGTACCGTGCGCTGGGAGCGGCCGACCGCGCGGAGCTTCTGGAACGCGCTGGCCGATCCCGAGCGGGAAGCGCTGGCGGCGGCCGGGGTGGAGGAGATCTTCCGGCCCGGCGCGGTGCTGTGCCGCGCGGGTGACGACACCTCTCACGTGATGATCATCGACTCGGGCTGGGTCAAGGTCAGCGTCCGCGAGGCCCCCCGTGCGGCCGAGAAGATCCTCGCCGTGCGCGGCCAGGGCGACGTCGTCGGGGAGCGGGCCGCGCTGACCGCCGGCGTCCGGTCGGCCACCGTGACCGCGCTGGACGAGGTGTCGGCGATGGTGATCCCGGCCGAGCGGTTCGCGGAGTTCCTGCGTGCCCACCCGCGCGCCGCCGAGGTCCTCGAGCGCCAGGTGACCGAGCGCCGGGACGAGGACCGGGCCCGCCTTTTCTCCGCCGAAGACGCCGGGGCCGAACGGGCCGCCCCCGAGCGGCGGCTGGCCTGGCTGCTGTCCGACCTGGCCCAGCGCCGGGGCGGCCACCAGCACGGCGTGTTCACGCTGCCGATGTCGCAGCAGGAGCTGGCGGACTGGGCCGGGACGAGCGCGGACGCGGTGGGCCGGTTCCTGCGCTCGTGGCGGGACCGGGGGATCGTCGCCCGCGGCGAGCGGTCCCGCCGGCTCACCGTCATCGACCTGGGCGCCCTCGCCGCCCTCAGCGACCCCGTGCCCGAACAGGCCGGGCCGCCGCCGAACGGCCACACCCCCGCCGAAGCGGCCGCGCAGCATCCCCAGAAGACACAGGAAGCACAGAATTACCAAGAAGCACAGAATTATCAAGAAGCACAGTGGCAGCGCAGCTGGCATGAGCCGCTGAACTGCGCAGTCGTGTTCACCGACGTAGCCGGGTTCTCTGATCCGCTGCGCACCGACAGCGACCGCGACGTGGTGCGCACCGCGCTGTACGACATCCTGCGCGCCGCCTTCGAGGCCTCCGGGGTGCCGTGGGCGGCCTGCTACCGCGAGGACCGCGGTGACGGCGCCGTCATCGTCGTGCCACCGGTCATCTCCACCCTGCGGGTGGTCGACCCGCTGGCCGCCGAGCTGGCCGACCGGCTGCGCCAGTACAACCGCCGGGCCAGCGAGGTGGTGCGGATCCAGCTGCGGGTCGCGCTGCACGTCGGGCCGGTCGGCAAGGACCCCGAAGGGCTCACCGGGCGGGCCGTGATCACGACCGCGCGGATCCTCGACGCACCGGTGATCAAGGCCAGGCTGGCCGCCGAGCACGCCGACCTGGTGTTCGCGGTGTCCGACTACGTCTACGACCACGTGGTGCGGAACTACGACGGGCGGGTCGACCCGGCGGTCTTCGAGCACCTGGAGTGCCAGGTCAAGGAATCGCACGTGTCGGCCTGGGTGCGCCTGGCCGGCCGGGTGGCCGCGCCGGCGCCGGACCTGGGTCACCCGGCCGCACCCGCGCCGGGCAGCCTCCCGGCCCCGCTGCCGGTCGCGCCCCCGCTCGGCAAGCTGCCGCCCGAGATCCGCGGCCGCGAGGCGCTGACCGGGGAGCTGCGCCGGGCCCTGCGGCCCTACCCGTGGCGGGCCAGCCGGGCGTTCGTGATCGCCGGCATGGGCGGCCTGGGCAAGTCGACCATCGCGCTGACCGCGGCCCGGATGGCCAGGGAGCGCGGCCACCGCGTCTGGTGGGTCCGGGCGGCCGACACGGCCCAGCTGACCAGCGGGATGCTCGAGGTGCTGCGGGAGCTCGGGGCGCCGCAGTCGGTGACGCGCCCGGTGCGCGAAGGGGCGCAGACCGCCCCGGACCGGGCCTGGGAGTTCCTCAACTCCGACCACGGCGCGGGCCGCCGCTGGCTGCTGGTGTTCGAGGGCGCGGACAACCCGGCGGTGCTGGCCGGCGCGGACGCGGGCACCCCGGCCGACGGCACCGGGTGGCTGCGGGCCGACCCGGCCGGGATGGTGATCGTGACCACCCGGATCAGGGACCCGCGGGTGTGGGGTTCCCGGGTCACGCTGCGCGAGCTGCGGCCGCTGGACGACGAGGCGGGCGCCGAGGTGCTGCGGGACCTGGCCCCCGAGATCACCGATCGCGGCGGGACCGAGGCGCGCGAGCTGTCCCGGCGCCTCGGCGGGCTGCCGCTGGCGCTGCACCTGGCCGGCACCTACCTGGGCTCGCCGTTCGCCCGCTGGACCACGTTCGCGGGGTACCGGCAGGCCCTGGACGGCGTGGAGCTGCCCGCGGCCCTGACCGACATCGAGGTGCGGGGCGCGGACATCCACGCCACCGTGCAGCGCACCTGGGACCTGTCCCTGGACGCGCTGGCGGCCGACGGCATGCCGCAGGCCCGCCCGCTGCTGCTGGTGCTGTCCTGCTTCGCGCCCGCCACCCCCATCCCGGCCGGGCTGCTGCAGCTCCCGCCGCTGGGTGAGCTGCTGGCCCGCCGCACCGGCAACCACGACAACCAGAACAATACGACCGAACGAAGTGGGCTCCGCGACGCCCTGCAAGGCCTCTCCTACACCGGGCTGATCGACATCTCGGCCACCAGCGGCCCGGCCGGGTTGAACGCCGTCACGGTGCACCCGGTGGTCGCCGACGCCAACCGGATCCGGCTGGCGGCCAGCGTCGCGGCCGAGCGCGCGGCCGTGCAGGAGACCACGGTGGCACTGCTGGAGGCGGCCACGGCCGGGCTCGACCCGGTCCGCCCGGCCGACTGGCCGCCCTGGCGGCTGCTGCGGCCGCACGTGAACGCCGTCATCGACCTGCTCGCCGACGACCTGGACCCGGCGGTGCTGGGCCGCCTGCTCGCGGTCAGCGCGACCGGGACCGAGGCGCTGCTCGGGGCCGGGCGGCTGGCCGCGGCCGGGAAACTGGCGCAGGCCAGCGTGGCGGCCGCGACCTTCCTGCCCGGCGATGCCCCGGCCGCGCTGAACGCCCGCGGCTACCTGGCCCGGTCCCTGGTCCGCCGCGGCCGCTGCGGCGACGCCGAGATGATCTACCGTGAGCTGCTCGCCGACCGGCTCCGGATCCAGGGGGAGGCGCACCTCGACACCCTGGCCACCCGGCACGACCTGGCCGCGGCGCTGGGCGTGCAGGGCCGGTTCGGCGAGGCCGAGGAGCTCTACCGCGGGCTCCTCGACGACGATTACCGGCTGCGCGGGCCTGACCACCGGGAAACCCTGGCCGCCCGGTACAGCCTGGCCCGGATGATCGGGCTGCAGGGCCGGTACGACGAGGCGGAGAAACTGGGCCGCCAGGTCCTGGAGGTCCAGCTCCGCGTCCTCGGCCCGGACCACCCGGATGCCCTGGCCAGCCGGCAGAACCTGGCCCGGCTGGCCGGGAAGGCCGGCCGCTACGCCGAGGCCGAGCGGCTGTACCGCGGGGTGCTGGCCGACCGCCGCCGCATCCTGGGCGACGACCACCCGGACACCCTGGCCACCCGGCACCGGCTGGCCCGGATCATCGGGCAGCGCGGCCGCTACGGCGAGGCGGAGGAGCTGTGCCACCAGGTCCTGGCCGACCGGCGCCGGCTGCTGGACGAGGACCACCCGGACAACCTGTCCACCCGGCACCGGCTGGCCCGGGTGCTCGGCCTGCAGGGCCGGTACGCCGACGCCGAGCCGATGTTCCGGCAGGTCCTCGCGGCCCGCCGCCGCACCCTGGGCGATGAGCATCCCCACACCCTCGACACCCAGCACCGGCTCGGCTGGCTGGTCGGCCGCCAGGGCCGCTACAGCGAGGCCATCGATATCGTCAACCAGGTGCTCGGCGGCCGCCGGGACCTGCTCGGCGACGACCATCCCGACACGCTGGCCGCCCGCGAGACCCTGGCCTGGCTGACGGCGCTGCGCGGCAAGCCCGCCGAAGCCGGCGAGCTGGCCCGCGACGTGCTGGCCAGCCGGCGCCGGGTGCTCGGCGAGGACCACCCCGACACCCTCACCACCCGCGCCACCCTGGCCTGGACGACCGAGCTGCAGGGCCGGCCCGCCAGCGCCGAGCAGCAGTACCGCACCCTGCTCGCCGACCGCAGGCACACCCTGGGCCCCGGCCATCCGGACACCCTCACCGCCCGCCAGGACGTCGCCCGGATGGTCGGCCTGCAGCGCCGCTACGCCGAAGCCGAGCAGGTCACCCGCGAGATCCTCGCCGACCGGCGCCGCCTGCTCGGCGACGACCATCCCGACACCCTCACCTCCCGCGCCGTCCTGGCCCGGCTGACCGCCCGCCAGGGCCGCCGCGCCGAGGCCGAGGAGCTCTACCGGCAGGTGATCACCGACCGCTCCCGCGTCCTGGGCTCCGCTCACCCCGACACCGCCGCCGCCCGCGCCGAGCTCGCCCAGCTGCCCGGCGGATAATGGGCCCGGTGAAGCGTGAGGGAGCGTTCTGGGACGTGATGGAGGGCCGGGTCGCCCCGCCGCCCGCGGGGACCCTGCTCGGCTGGGAGCTGGTGGCGGTCGACCCGGACGCCGGGACGATCGAGGTTGCCTTCACCGCCACCGACCAGTTCCTGAACCCGGCCGGGGTGGTCCAGGGCGGCCTGCTGGCCGCGATGCTGGACGACACACTGGGCCCGGCGCTGGTCGCGACGCTCGGCCCGGGCCAGTTCGCCCCCACCACCGACCTGCATGTCCAGTTCCTGCGCCCGGCGCACCCGGGACGGCTCACCGGCCGCGGCCGGGTCGTCCGCCGCGGCCAGGAGGTGGCCTTCCTGGCGGGCGAGCTGCTCGACGCCGCCGGGCAGGTCGTGGCGACCGCCGTCGCGACCGCCACCATCCGCGCCCTGCCTGATAAGACACTGCGCTGATAAGACACTGCGCTGATGAGCTACTGCGCCGGTGAGGTCTACCAGCGCCCGCGGTGCACGACCTCGTCCAGCGCCCGCCGCCGGGGGGTGCGGACCGGGGCCAGCGGCCGGTCCGCCGGGTAGCCGAGGGAGATGAGGAAGGCCCAGGGGCGGTCCGCCGGGAAGCCGAGCAGCTCGCGCGCCAGGTCCAGGTCGGTGACCCCGGCGTGGCAGGTGCCGATGCCCAGGTCGGCGGCGGCCAGCAGCATGGACATCGTCGCCTGGCCCAGGTCGAACTGGGCCCGGCCGAACTCGTTGTCGGCCGCCGGGCCGATCACCACGATGGTCGCGGCCGAGCCGGCCACGTGGGCGGCGCCCCGCCAGACCCCGGCCAGCTCACGGAGCTGCGCGCGGTCGGTGACCAGGATGAAGTCCCACGGCTGCCAGTTCTGCGACGACGGCGACCGGCGGCCCGCCTCCAGGATCCGGTCCAGGTCGGCCGCCGGGACCGGGCGGCCGTCGAAGGCCCGCACGTTGCGGCGCGAGGTGATCGCCTCCCAGGTCTGCATGCCCCTCCTCCGCTACTCCGCTACTCCGCGGGTGCCAGCGGCGGCGCGGGCGGCTCGCCCCACCAGCCGCGCAGGAACGCGCCGGCCCGCTCGCAGGCCCCGGCCAGCGGACCGTCCTCGTGGTCCAGCGCCTGCCGGATGAGCCCGCTGATCGTGGCCTCGACGCGGTCCAGGACCTGGCCGGGGGTGGCGTCGGGAGCGGACCGGTAGCCGATCACCGCGCCCGCGTTGCAGACGAAGTCGGGCAGCGCCACCACGCCGCGCTGGCGCAGCACGGCGGCCCCCTGCGCGGTGTAGGGCGCGTTCGCGGCGGGCGCCACGACCTGGACGCCCGGCGGCAGCGCCCCGGCGGTCCGGCCGCCGATCATGCCCGGGCGGGTCCCGGGTACCAGGACATCGGCGCTCACCTCGGTGAACAGCCCGGCCGGCGGTATGACCGGCCCGCCGTAGCGCCGGACGCACTCATCGCCGTGCTCGCTGCGCAGCGCCAGCAGCCGCCCGACGTCCAGGCCCGCCGGGTCCGCGACGCAGCCGGCCACGGTGGACGCCGCCACCACCCGCCCGCCGCGGCGGATGACCTCGCGGGCCACGCCGCCGCCCACCTTGCCGAACCCCTCGATGGCCACCGACCGGCCATCCCACCCGCGGTCGGCGTCCAGCGCCGTCTCGGCCGCCACCGTGACGCCGTACCCGGTCACCACGTCCTCGAACGGCACGCCGTCCACGACCGAGTTCATCGCCGTCGGCGCCGCCCGGCCCGCGCGCAGCGGCGCGAAATCCTCCTCGAAGGTCCCCATGTCCGGGCCGGTGATGAACCGGCCCGCCTCGACCAGCGGGCGGACCTCCGTGCAGAACCGCGTCATCAGGGCCGCCCGGCCGACCCGGTCCGACGGGTCCCCGCGTACGCCCGCCTTGGCCCCGCCGACCTGCTGGCCCAGCGCGGCGAACTTGTAGGTCATCGCCCGGGCCAGCAGCGCCACCTCGGCCACGCTGACATCCGCCGCCAGCCGCGTCCCCCCGGCCGAAAGCGGCGCCCCGGGCAGGTCGAACACCACGAATCCGGGTACCGAGTCCAGCTCCACGACCCCTGTGTCCCGGTCGGCTGCCACCTGATCAGCATGCTGCAGGCAGGGGGCGGCCCGCAAGCCGCAACCGGCGCGCGGCCCGGAACCGCGAATCACCTCCCGACCAGGGTTTTCGCCTGTATTCATGTGTTTTCGGGCTTCAATCTGCTCAGGCTGGGTAGTCCTTAGGCGGGTTGCGGGGCCGGATGTGCAGCCGGGGAGGGCGCAGAGTCATGAGTAGTCGCGAGCCTGGTCGTGGTAGCCGCGAAGGCAATCACAGGAGACGGCGCTTAAGCGTCGCGGGCCGTGTCGTGGAACTCCGGTTCGCGACGGCGCCGTAGGACACTGAGATGACCACCTTCCTCAGCATCTGCCTCTACATCTTCGCCGGATGCGCCGCCCTCGGGCTGCTGCCCGCCGCGCTGCTCGCCGCCCGGGCCCGGCAGCCGGTCATGATCGTCGTCTCGCTCGCCGTGGCCGCCTTCGTCATCTTCGTGCTCGTCGACGCGGCCACCAGGCTGCACTGACGGGGCTGCACTGACGGGCCTAGCTGGCCCGGCGGTAGGCGCGCACCGCGAGCGGCACGAACACGAGGAAGATCCCGGCCAGCCAGGCCACGCTCTTCCACAGGTTCGCCTCGACCGGGCCGCCGAGGGCCAGCGCGCGCATGGTGTCGATCACGTAGGTCACCGGCTGGTTGTTGGCGAACGCCTGCAGCCAGCCCGGCATGGTCGGGATCGGCACGAACGCCGAGGACAGGAACGTGACGGGGAACAGCCAGATCAGCCCGAACGCCTGGACCGACTCCTCGTCGCCGATCGCCAGCCCCGTGAAGGCGGAGATGCAGCAGATGGCGACGCCGAACACGATCGCGAGCAGCACCATCAAGATGGCCGGGCCCACGCCGTTGGTGAACCGGAAGCCGACCGCGTACCCCACGGCGAGGATGATCACGATCGTGACCGTCATCCGCCCGGTGTCGGCCACCAGCCGCCCGGCCAGCACCGCCGAGCGGGCCATCGGCATCGACCGCAGCCGGTCGATGACGCCCTTCTTCAGCTCCTGGGCCAGCGCGATAGCGGTTCCGAACGAGGCGAACGCCGCGGTCTGCCCGAGAATCCCGGGCATCAGGAAGTTGACGTAGCCGCCGGGCACCTTCACCGGGATCGCGCCGCCGAAGACGTACCGGAACATCAGCACGAACATCACCGGCTGGATCACGGTGAACACGATGTAGGCGGGGACCCGCATCCAGACGATCAGGTTGCGCCGGGTGATGGTGAGCGTGTCCCTCACCGCCCACCGGAACCTGGTCGGCCAGCCGGGCGCGGCAGGCGCGCCGGGTACTCCGGCCCTCTCCGCTACCGCGGTCATGACCCCGTCCTCTCCATGTCCTTGTCCTTGCCTTTCCGGCCGCGGCGCCCGCGGCGGCGCCCGCCCGGATCCCCTTCCTCCTCGGCCGCGTGCCCGGTCAGGGCGAGGAACACGTCGTCCAGCGACGGGCGCCGCATCGCCAGGCCGTGCGTCTCCAGGCCCGCGGCGTCCAGCGCGCGCACGGTCTCCACCAGCGCGTCCGAGCCGCGGCTGCCGACCCTGATGCTGACCATGCCGGTGTCCGGGTCAGCCATCGGATCCCCGCCCACCTCCCCTGCCCTCTCCATGATCTTGTTCACCGCGGCGACCGCCTCGCCGACCCGGCTGCGGTCCGGCACCGTGAACTCGACGACGTCGCCGCCGACCCGCCCCTTCAGGTCCTCGGCCGTCCCGGCCGCGATGACCTGGCCGTGGTCGATGACCACGATCTCGTCCGCCAGCTCGTCGGCCTCGTCGAGGTACTGGGTGGTCAGCAGCAGGGTGGTCCCGTCCGCGACCAGCGACCGGATGATGTCCCACATCCCCAGCCGGGACCGCGGGTCAAGCCCGGTGGTGGGCTCGTCGAGGAACAGCACCTTCGGCCGGCCGACCAGGCTGGCGGCCAGGTCCAGGCGGCGCTGCATGCCGCCGGAGTAGGTCTTGGACGCCCGTTCGGCCGCGTCGCTCAGGCCGAACTGCTCGAGCAGCTCGACGGCCCGGCTGCGCGCCTGCGGCCAGCTCAGGTGGTAGAGCCGCCCGATGATCTCCAGGTTCTCCCGGCCGGTGAGCTCCTCCTGGATGGCAGCCGACTGCCCGGCCAGCCCGATCGACCGGCGGACCGCGGCCGCCTGGCGTACCACGTCGTACCCTTCGACCAGCGCCTTTCCCTGGTCGGGGAGCAGCAAGGTGGTCAGGATCCGGACCGCGGTGGTCTTGCCGGCCCCGTTGGGGCCGAGCACGCCGAGCACCGTCCCGCGGGGTACCGACAAGTCGATACCGCGCAGCGCGTGCACGTCCCCGAATGATTTGGTCAAGCCTTCCACGAGGATCGCGGGCTTACCGTCGCCCCCGCCGACCTGTGACATCCATCCTCCCGTACCGGCCCCGTCAAGCCGCTCAAATCGCGCACGACGAACCTACCGGCATTCCCGCCGTCTGCGAACCGAATATCTCCGCGCCGCGGTCCGTCACCTTAGTGGTAAGACGTAGGAATCAATTGCGAATCATCGGGGACAGGAGCTGAAGATGTCTGAGAACCGCCATGAGGCCGCCGACCTCGAGGATTATTCGGTACAGGAACCCGCTGACTCGCTGACCGGGGAGCCGGGGGAACCCGGGAAGAACCCGCTCGACCGCGGGGTCGCCCCGCCGGAGCGGTGGTCGGCCGCGATCAGGAAGGCTGACGAGCCGGAGTCCCTCGACGACCTGCTCGCCGAGGAAGAGCCGGACCCTGCCCTGGAGGAGCTCGGCGATGACCTGTCCGAGGACGATGCCTCAGAAGGCGACGAGGACGAGGACGAGGCCGACGAGTACGTGGACGGCCTGCTGCTCGACGACGGCCCGGATCCGCGGGCGGGCCGGCTGGTCGCCGAGGACGAGGGCGCCCACCCGGACGACGAGGAAGACCTGGTCGCCCGCGACGTCGGCATCGACGGCGGCGCCGCCAGCGCGGAGGAGGCGGCCATCCACGTGGTGGAGGATGACGACACCGACATCCGCTCCGGCGACTGAGACCAGGGCCGCATGCTGCCGGTCGCCGAGCTGCACCTGCACATCGAGGGGACGCTCGAGCCCGAACTCCTGGTCGCGCTGGCGGCCAGGAACGGCACCCCGATGCCGGTCCTGGACGTGGCCGAGCTGCGGGCCATCTACCGCTTCGACAGCCTGGGGTCCTTCCTCAGCCTGTACTACGCCAGCCTGCGCGTGCTGCAGACCGAACGGGACTTCTACGACCTGGGCCGTGCCTACCTGGCCCGGGCCGCGGCGGCCGGGGTGCGCCGGGCCGAGATCTTCTTCGACCCGCAGTCCCACCTGGCCAACGGGGTGCCGCTCGAGGCGGTGTTCGGCGGGCTGACGGCCGCGCTGGCCGACGGCGCCCGGGACCACGGCATCTCCGCCGACCTCATCCTGTGCTTCCTGCGGGACCTGGGCGCGGACGCGGCCAGCGCGGTGCTGCGGGACAGCCTGCGATTCCGGGATCAGTTCATCGGCGTCGGCCTCGACTCCGCCGAGGTCGGCTTCCCGCCCGGCCTGTTCCGCGAGGTCTACCAGCGGGCCGCGGCCGAAGGGCTGCGGCTGGTGGCGCACGCGGGAGAGGAGGGCGGCCCGGACTACGTGCGCGAGGCGCTCGACGAGCTCGGGGTGGAGCGCGTCGACCACGGGGTCCGGTCGATGGAGGATCCCGGGCTGGTGGCCCGGCTCCGGGACGAGCGGATCGCGCTGACCGTCTGCCCGCTGTCCAACGTGGCGCTGCGGGTGGTCTCCGCGCTCGGCGACCACGTGCTGCCCGCCATGCTGGACGCGGGCCTGCTGGCCACGGTGAACAGCGACGACCCGGCCTACTTCGGCGGGTACGTCGACGACAACCTTCATGCGGTGCGGACCGCGTTCGGCTACGGCGATGCCCAGCTCGCCACGCTCGCGCGGAACTCCTTTGAGGCATGCTTCGCGCCCGAGGCGGACAAGCGGACTTGGCTGGCCGAGGTCGACGGCTGGCTCGAGGACCGCGCAACCACCTTATTTGTCAGTGCCTTCGGCTAGGGTCCGGCCATGCGACTGCTGCACACCTCGGACTGGCACCTGGGCCGGTCGCTGCACCGCGCGGACCTGCGAGCGGCGCAGGCGGCGTTCCTCGGCCACCTGGTGGAGGTGGCCCGGTCCGAGCGGGTGGACGCGGTGCTGGTCGCGGGGGACGTCTACGACCGGGCGGTGCCGCCGGTGGACGCCGTCGAGCTGTGCGCGGACGCGCTGCTGCGGCTGCACGACACCGGTGCGAGCATCGTGCTGATCAGCGGCAATCACGATTCCGCCCGCCGGCTCGGGTTCGGCGGCGAGCTGCTGGAGAAGACGGGCGTGCACCTGCGCACCCAATACGGCGCGCTGGCCCGGCCGGTCGTGGTCGAGGACGCGCACGGCCCGGCCGCCGTCTACGGGGTGCCGTACCTCGAGCCCGACGCCGTCCGCACCGAGCTGCCCCCGCACCTGCCCCGCGGCCACGCCGGGGTGCTCGGGCACGCGGTCGGCCGCATCCGGGCCGACGCGGACGCCCGCGGCATCGGGCGCCGCGTGGTCATGGCGCACGGCTGGGTCACCGGCGGGGCCGCCAGCGAGTCGGAGCGGGACATCAGCGTCGGCGGCGTCGGCCAGGTCCCCGCGGCCCTGTTCGACGGGTTCAGCTACGGGGCCCTGGGGCACCTGCACGGCCAGCAGACCCTCGCCCCGCACCTGCGCTACAGCGGCTCGCCGCTGCCGTACTCGTTCTCCGAGGCCGCGCACCGCAAGGGCAGCTGGCTGGTGGAACTGGACGGCGCGGGCACGGCGCACGCCGAGCTGGTGCCCGCCCCGGTGCACCGGCGGCTGAGCGTGCTCCGCGGCCGGCTGGAGGAAATCCTCGGCTCGGCCGCCTACGCGGACCACGAGGCCGACTTCGTCTCCGTCACGCTCACCGACCCGAGCCGCCCGGAGGGCGCGATGGATGCCCTGAGCGCCCGGTTCCCGCACATCCTGGTCCTCGCGCACGAGCCGGAGGGAGTCCTGCCCGACGAGCGCGGCTACCGGGCCAAGGTCACCGGCCGCGACGACCTCTGCGTCGCGGCCGAGTTCGTGCAGCACGTCAGGAACGAGCCGCCCTCACCGGGGGAGCGGCAGCTGCTCAGCGACGCGTTCGCTGCGGCCCGCACCGAAGAAGCCAGCGCCGAAGAAGCCAGCACCGAAGAATCGTCCGCCTGATGCGCCCGCACCACCTGCGCGTAACCGCGTTCGGCGCGTTCGGCGGCACCGTGGCGGTCAGCTTCGACGACCTGGCCTCCGCGGGCCTGTTCCTGCTGCACGGCGAGACCGGTGCGGGCAAGACCACGCTGCTCGACGCGATCGGCTTCGCCCTCTACGGCCGGGTCCCCGGCCAGCGGGGCAAGACCCGCAGGCTCCGCTCGGATCACGCCGCGCCGGGCACCTCCACCGAGGTCCGCCTGGAGGCGACGCTCGGCGGCCGCCGGATGCGCATCACCCGCAAGCCGGAACAGGAACGCGCCAAGCTCCGCGGCACCGGCACCACCACCTCGCCGGCGAAGATCCTGCTCGAGGAGCTCACCGGCGGCTCCTGGCGCGCCGTCTCCACCCGGGCCGGCGAGGCGGACGCCGAGATCGCCGACCTGATGGGCATGTCCGCCGAGCAGTTCTTCCAGGTCGTCCTGCTGCCGCAGGGCCAGTTCGCGCAGTTCCTGCACGCCGACGCGGCCGACCGGGCCCGCCTGCTGCAGCGCCTGTTCGGCACCGACCGGTTCCGCGCCGTGGAGGAGTGGCTGGCGGGCCGCCGCCGCGACACCGCCCGCGAGGTCGAGCAGGCCAAGCTGGGCATTGCCGAGCTGGTCGCCCGCATCACCCAGGCCGCCCTGCCCGGGGGCACCGCGCCGGCCGGGGACGACCTCCCGTCCCCGGCCTGGGCCACCAGCCTGGCCGAGACCGCGGCCGCCCGCACCGGCACCTGCGCCGGGCAGGTCCGCGCCCTGCGCGCCGAGCTGGATCAGGCCCAGGCCCGGCTGCGCGACGCGGAACGGCTGGCCGAGCGCCAGCGCCGTCGCGCCGACGCCCTCCGCACCTCCGGTCAGCTCGCCGCGGCCGTCCCCGCCGTCGACGCGCTGCGCGCCGAACTCGACGCCGCCGTCCGGGCCGCCGGGGTCACCGCCGCCCTGACCGAGGCCGAGCGCACCGCCGCTGCCCTGGCCGAGGCCAGCGCGGCCGAGGAACAGGCCCGGGCCCTGGCCGCCGAGGTTCCCGGAACCCGTTCCGCCGAGGCCGCCGCCGGCCTGCGGGCCCAGGCCCAGCAGCACACGACCCGGCTCGGCCACCTCGAAGCGCTCCGCCCCGTGTCCGCCCAGGCCGACGACGAGGACCGGGCCGCCGCGGCGGCCCGGGCCGCGGCCGTCGCCCTGGACGCCGAGATCTCCCAGCTCCAGGCCGGGGCCGCGATCGCGCGGGACCAGCGTCCCGGCCTCAGCCGCGAGCGCGACCAGGCCCGCGCGGCGGGCGAGCAGTTCCCCGAGGTCCAGGCCGCGGCCGACCGCCACCACCGCGCCGCCCTGGACATGGCCGCCCTGGTCGAAGCCCGCACCGAAGCCGGCCGCCAGTCCGAGGCGTACCTGACCGCCAAGCTGGATTACATCCATCTCTTCGAGGAGGCGTCCCGGCTGCGCCGGGAACGCATCGACAACATGCGCGCCGAGCTGGCCGCCACCCTGGTCGACGGTACCCCGTGCCCGGTGTGCGGCTCGCTGGACCACCCGGAGCTGTGCGAGCTGCGCGGTGACCGGGTGACCCGCGAGCAGGAGGAAGCCGCCGACGCCGCGGCGGCCGAGGCCGCCGATCGGGCCGAGACCATCGGCGCGCGGCTCGGCATCGCCGACGCTCAGGTCTCCGACCTGTCCGCCCGGCTGGAGGAGGCCGGCTTCACCGTCGCCGCCGACCTCCTCTCGCTCCGGGCCGACGCCACCCGCCTCCGGGCTGCCGCCCGCGACCTGGCCGCCCAGGCCGGGCAGCTGGCCGCGCGGCGCCGCCCCGACCACCAGGCCGCACTGGACGACCTCGACCGGAGCCTCGCCGATGCGGACAAGCGCCTGGCCGAGCTGGCCAGCCAGCGTGAGGCCGGCCTGACCCAGGCCGCCCAGGCGGCCCGGCGGGCCGCCCGGCACCGGGAGTCGCTGCTGGCCCAGCTGGACGGCGCGCCCGACCTGGACTCGGCCCTGGCCACGGTGCGGGCCGCCGCCGGCGCGCTGACCGCCGCCGCCGATGCCGCCGAGGCCACCGCCCGGGCCGCCGCCGACGCCGCCCGGGCCGCCGGGCTGGCCGTCACGGCCGCCCGGGATGCGGGCTTCCCCGGCCTGGACGAGGTCCGTGACGCCCGCCGGGACCCGGACTGGCGGGCCCGCCAGGACCAGGTCATCCGCGACCACGAGCAGCGGGCCGCCGCCGTGGCCGAGACGCTCGCCGACCCTGACCTTGACGTCCCGCTGGACCCGCCGTCCGACGTGGACAGCGCGGTGATCGCGGTCGAGGCGGCCCGCAAGGTCCACGACGACGCCGTGGCCGCGCATGCCCACGCGCAGAACCAGGCTGAGCAGCTCGCCGCCCTCGCCCCTCAGCTCGCCACCCGCCTGGCCGGGCTGGAGCCGCTGGCCGCCGCCGCCGCCGAGGCCCGCAGGCTCGCCGACCTGGCCGCTGGCCAGGGTGCCAACGCGCTCAAGATGACGCTGTCGTCCTTCGTGCTGGCCGCGCGGCTGGAGGAGGTCGCGGCTGCCGCCAGCGAGCGGCTGCTGAAGATGACCTCGGGCCGCTACTCGCTGGTGCACACCGATGCCCGCCGGGGCGGGGGCCGGTCCGGCCTGGGCCTGCTCGCCTGCGACGGCTGGACCGGCGTCGACCGCGATACCAGCACGCTCTCCGGCGGCGAGACGTTCCTGGCCAGCCTGGCCCTTGCCCTCGGTCTGGCCGACGTGGTCACCGCCGAGGCAGCCGGCACCAGGATCGAGGCCCTGTTCGTCGACGAGGGCTTCGGCAGCCTGGACGAGGAGACCCTCGAAGAGGTCATGACCGTGCTGGACAGCCTGCGCGAGGGCGGCCGCATGGTCGGAATCGTCAGCCACGTCGCCGAGCTCCGGCAGCGCATCCCGGCCCAGATCCGGGTGCGAAAGGGCCATTCCGGCAGCGATCTGACCGTCCGTCCCCAGGTCACTTAGGTTTTTCTGGCGAACGAGGCAGCCGCGCGCCTCGCGAACGCCTAACCTAACGTAGTGAGGGGGATAACAGATAGTGATAGATAACAATCGTACCAGGGAGCCAGACTCCCGGAGTTTAGTGCGGGCCTGCCCAGCTGCCGCCCGCGCAGCCGACGCCGGGCAGCCGCCCGACGCCTCTTTCGCCGGCGTGCCTCTCGTCTACGGGATCGTGCCCCTGCTGGTCCACGCCAGCCTGGCCCCGCACATTCTCGGCTCGCGCGGCTCCGTGAGCCGCAAGCGCGGCGTGATCAACACGTTCGGCCTGCTGGAAGACCTGGCCGATGCCCTCGAGCCAGGACCTGCCCACGACCGGTACCGGACCGTCGTCCGGCTCCTCGACTGGTACGCCAAGCATCACCGCGAAGCCCCGGGAAACCTGAGCGAGCTGGAACGCGACGTCAGCCTGATCCGCCGGTTCGCCCGGCCCCTGCCCGTCCTGGCGGACGCGCGCGAGCGCGACTACTTCGGGCTGGCCCGGGAGCTCGCGCTCTTCCGGGACCTGAGGTTCGCCCGCGACATCGACGCCGGCTCCGCCCACAAGATCAGGGCCGGGTTCGCGCGCTTCCTGCGCGGGATCGCCGATCACCCCGATGTGGCGGGCAGCCACGCAGCCGGCCAGGGCAGCGGCCAGAACCTGGACCCGTGCCTGGTCAACACGCCCCTGCTGGTTCTCGCGTACGCGATCGAGCGCATGCCGGCCAGCCCGGAACCAGACGCCGAGATCGCCCGGCGCCTGACTCCCTTCCGGCTCTCCGGCTGGCGGCCCGCACCCGGCCGGCGCACCATGGGGGGATGCACCCCATTGGCTGGCTGGCCGGCCTGAGCCCGCGGCGGCGGCTGCTCGTGACCGTGCTGGCCCTGGTCGTGGTGGCCGGAGCCGTGGCCGGCACGGTGCGCGGGCTGGCCGGCCAGCCCGCCGTGCCGCCCGCCGGCGACCGCCGCCCGGGTGATGTGCTGCTGGTGCCGGGCTACGGCGGCAGCACCACCGCGCTCGGCCAGCTGGCCGGGCGGATCACCGCCGCCGGCGGGCGCGCGACCGTGGTCAGGCTGGCCGGCGACGGCACCGGCGACCTGCGGGAGCAGGCGAACGTGCTGAACGGGTACGTGAACCAGGCCCTGGCCGCGGGCTCGGGCCCGGTGACCGTGATCGGCTACTCGGCCGGAGGCGTGGTGGCCTGGCTGTGGGACGTCGACTACGACGGGACGGCCAAGGCCCGCCGGATCATCACGCTGGGCTCGCCGCTGCACGGCGCGGACCTGGCCGCCGTGGGCGCGGCCGACGCGCCCGGCGCCTGCCCGGCCGCCTGCGAGGAACTCGTCCCCGGCAGCTCCATGCTCAGCCGCTTGCAGGGCACCGCCGCGGCCACCCGGCCGCCCTGGCTGTCCCTGTGGACCACGGACGACCAGGTCGTCCAGCCGCCCGACTCCGCCCGGCTGACCGGCGCGGTGAACGTCCCGCTGCAGTCGGTGTGCCCCGGCGCCTCGATCGGCCACGGCCAGCTCCCCACCGCCCCGCTCGTCGTCGGCATCGTCCTGCGAGCCCTGCGCGGCGGTGCCATTACCCCGCCCCGCCCTTCCGAATGCCGCTCGCTGCAGGATCTCGGCAACCCCGGGAGCTAGCGATTCCGAATAGCTCCCTACCACTCGCCTTCCCGGCCGCTCTCGGTCAGCACCATCGGCCCTTCGGACCGTCACCATCCCCGGCACCTTCTGAACCGACAGCATCCGCAGCACCTTCGGAACCGTCAGCACCCCCAGCACCGTCCAGTCCCGGCCCGCCACCCCCGAGTGCTCTGGCTGACGACATCGATGGAGCATCAATGTCGCGATCGCGACATCGATGGAGCATCCATGTCGTTGCCGACGGCCAGTCGAGGGCCGCAACTGGTAACAGGTGCGAGCTGTGGTGCGGATGCGAATGCTGAGGCCCTGCCCCTAGCCCTGCCCCTAGCCCTGCCCCTGCTCCGGTCCGGTCCGGTCCGGGACCGGGTGCCAGTTGGACTGACCGCTCCCGCCAGAAGAGCCGCATCCAAGCGGCATTGGGATATAGCTCAGTAATAGCTACACGGTTCACATCCGGCCGTTAGCATGACGAACGGGAGCACGGCGGGCATTTCGTCATGTCCGTCCGCAGGAACTCAGATCTATCGAAGCACGACGTTGTGTGGGAATATTGTTTCTCGTGGTGTTAGAGGGAAAAGATGAGACGGAGCATGCTGCGCGCGGTCGGCGTCGTCAGTGCCGGGCTATCCCTGCTGGGAGCGGCCGGATGCACTAGCCCGGGCAGCACGACGGGTACCAGCCTCGCGGGCAACGTCAGCCTGCCCACCGTCGCGGGCCTGGAGAAGACGAACCTGACGGTCGGCGCCGTGCCCGTGGCCGACGAAGCCGGGCTCTATATCGCCCAGGACGAAGGACTATTCGCGCAAGAGGGCCTGCACGTCACGATAAAGTCCATCATCAGCAGCGCCGACGCGACCACGGGCCAGAACAGCGGCAAGTACGACATCACCGCGGGGAACTCGGTTTCCTACATCCAGGATCAGGTAAATCACAGGTCCGATCTGGAAATCGTCGCCGAAGGCTCGCAGATGCAGCCGGGCAACCAGGCCCTGTACACCCTGCCCGGCTCGCCGATCACGAACGTATCGCAGCTCAAGGGCGCGCGGATCGGCGTCAACGCCGAGAACAACATCGGCACGCTGCTCATCAGCTCCGTGCTCAAGGAATACGGCATCTCGGCCCGCCAGGTGCATTTCGTGACGGTGAATTTCCCCGTCATGGGGCAGTACCTGGCGCAGGGAAAGATCGACGTGGCCTGGCTCCCCGAGCCGTTCGGCAGCATCGACGCGGAGAGCATGGGCCTGGCGGAACTCACTGACCTCGACCAGGGCGCGACGGAGAACTTCCCGGTCGGGTGGTACGTCGCGACCAAGACCTGGGCGAAGAAGTACCCGCGGACGCTCCAGGCGTTCCTCACCGCCCTCCAGGCGGGCCAGCAGCTCGCCGACAGCCACCGGAACATCGTCGAGGAGGCGATGGAGCGGCTGCCCGCCCCGTACACGGTCACTCCCGTGATCGCGTCGGTGATGACGCTGGAGACCTACCCGCTCAGCGTCGCGCCCGACATCGACCTGCTGCGGGTCCAGCGGGTCGCCGACGAGATGTTCCAGTTCCACCTGCTGTCCCAGAAGTTCAAGGTCAGCACCATGCTCGGCGGCCTGTAAAAGCTGGAAGCTCACCTGGTGATGTCCTTGGTGGAGAAGTTCGCCCAGGCGGCGGCCAGGAAGACCACGACGTAGACCGCCTGGATGCCGAACCCGCGCTGGATATCTCGCCAGAAGACGGGCTGGCGGAAGAAGTCGATCCAGGCCAGCCAGTACCGGGTGGGCAGGTAGGGCTGGACCACGGTGGCGGCGTTGAGCGCGACCAGCACCTCGCTGGCCACCAGCGCGGCCAGCGCGCCGAGGGCCGAGCCGAGGGCCGAGTCGGTAATGGTCGACAGGAACAGCGCGATCGCGGCCACGCCGAGCATCGACACCGTGATGAAGGCGATCGCCCCGCCGATCCGCTCGGTCAGCTGGAGCAGGCTGAGCGGGGCGCCGGACAGCGACGTGACGGCCCCGCCGGCCGCCTGTCCCGCGGTCGGCGCCTGCCCGGCGATCCCCGGGCCGGCCCCGGACAGGGCCCCGGTCCCGGTGCCGGGCGCCTGCCCTACCGCGGCGGCCCGGGACGGGCCGAGCAGGAAGACCCCGGTGGCGTAGGCGGTGAAGGTGACGGCCAGCACGACGGACAGCACGTAGGCGGTGACCGAGATGAGCTTGGCGACCAGCAGCCGGGTCCGCCCGACCGGGCGCACCAGCAAGTAGCGCAGCGTGCCGCCGGCCGCCTCGCCCGCGATCGAGTCACCGGCCACGACCGCCACCGCGACCGGCAGGAACACCGGCAGCACCAGGGCCAGCGCGGCCGCCGGGTAGAGCTCACCGTCCTGCAGCACGGCGGACAGGAACGCGCTGCCCTGGCCGGGCGGCGGGGCCAGGTGGGTGATCGTGATGAAGATCGCCACCACGAACGGCAGCGCGCAGGTCAGCAGCATGCTGATCCAGGTGCGCGGCCGCCGGAACAGCTTCACCAGCTCGACCCTGATCACGAAGAACCCCCCGCCTGATCCGACCCCGCCTGATCCGGGCCGACGTGGTCGGAACCGGTCCCGGTCACCGAGAGCACGATCTCCTCGAGCGTGCGCTGGTGCGCGCTGATCGCGCTGACCCGCAGCCCCGCCCGCACCAGCCGCGCGTTGAGCGTGGCCGCGTCCCGGGCGGCCCCGTACCCGGCCGCGGGGCGGACCAGCAGCCGGTCGCCGTCCCGCCGCTCCACCTGCCCGTCGAGCAGCGCGACGGCCTGGTCGGCGTCCGGGGTATCCACCACGATCCGGCCGGTCGGCGCGCGCAGCGCCGCCAGGTCGTCCTGCAGCACCAGCCGTCCCGCGTCCAGCACCCCGACCCGGGTGCACAGCTGCTCCACCTCGGCCATCAGGTGGCTGGACAGGAAGACCGTCACGCCCGCCTCGTTCAGCCCGATGAGGAGCTCCCGCAGGTCCCGGATCCCGTGCGGGTCCAGGCCGTTGCCCGGCTCGTCAAGCACCAGCAGCCGCGGCCGGCGGATCAGCGCGCCGGCCAGGCCCAGCCGCTGCCGCATGCCCAGGGAGTAGGCCTTGACCGGCCGGCGGCCCACCCCGCCCAGGCCGACCTGCTCCAGCGCCTCGCCGACGCGCCGCTTCCGGGTGCGCCGGGCGCTGCGCCCGCCCGGGCCGGCCGCGTCGAGCAGCGCCAGGTTCGTCCGGCCGGACAGGTGCGGGTAGGCCGCGGGTTCCTCGATCAGCGCCCCGACCTGCGGCAGCACCTCGCGGGCGTGCCGCGGCATCCGCCGGCCGAGCACCTCGATCTCGCCGCTGGTCGCGTAGACCAGGCCGAGCAGCATGCGGACCAGCGTGGTCTTGCCCGAGCCGTTCGGCCCGAGCAGGCCGTACCGGTCGCCCGCGCGCACCTCGAGGTCGACCGCGCGCACCGCGGTCACCGCACCATAGCGCTTGGTCAGCGCCCTCGTCCTGATCACATCCCCGTCGGTCACGACAGCGTCACCTGCTCGGCCAGCTCGGTCGCCGCCTGCTCCAGCAGGTCCGTGCTGACCGTCCCGGCCAGCAGGAAGGTGACGAAGAAGCCGGCCGGGCGGAAGATGACCGCGTTGATCAGCGGCGCGCCGATCACGACCCCCGGGCCGCTGGCGATGGACAGCGGCGTGCCGCCGGCCGAGATCGCGTCCGTGACCAGGCCCCGGCCGTCCGAGCCGCGCACGGCCAGCAGGACGAACGTGCTCAGGCCGCCGCCGTAGACCCCGATCTCCTCGAACCCGGGCTGCACCGGCTGCCGGATCCGGCCCGCCAGCTGGGCGGGCAACGCCACCAGACCCAGGTTGCTGAGCGCCCCGGCCAGGTTCCCGGAGCCGGTCACCGTGAACCCCGTCCCGGGGGACCGCACCGGCGTCAGCACCCGCTGATCCGGATGCCACGGGCTGACCTGGAAGAACTGGCTTTTCAGGGCCGGGCGGCCCAGGTCCCGGCCGAAGATCTCCACCAGCAGCGGCAGCCCGCTCGACGGGTCGGCCCAGATGTCCACCCGGCCGATGGTGGACGCCGGGTCGGTCGGCGTCACCCGCAGCCCGGCCGCGCGCTGGCCCGCCACCCGTGCCGGCGCGATCGTACGGTAGCTGGCCTGGCGCCCGGCCTCGGACAGCAGCCGCAGCGCCAGCGCCGGCGGGACCAGGTCGGCCGGGCGCGGCAGCCGGTACGCCTGCGGGCCGCGGACCTCGGTCAGCAGCTCGTCGCCGGAATCCCAGATGTAGGAGGTATCACTGCTGAGCTGGTAGGCATCCCGCTCGCCGGCATCGGTGAGCACGTCAACCCGCCACCGGTCCGGCGCCGCCTGCCAGACCCGCAGCTTCGTCGCGCCGTTGAGCAGCGCGGTCAGCCCGGTCAGGCCGGACACCGGCGGCAGCCCGAACGTCGCGTTGCTCTCCGCGTAGCCCGCGTAGGACTCGTCCGCCGAGGCCAGGATGCGGGCGCGGAGCTGGCTGGCGGTCAGCCGGGGCACGCTCGCCGGCAGCGCGCTGGCGATCACCGGCAGGCCGCAGAGCAGCACCACGCCGGCCACCACCAGCGCCCACCGGCGTGCGACCCGGATCGTCACCAAGATCCTCGCAAGTCGGTTACCGATGGGGCAAGACGGTCACACTGTCCATTTCGCCCAGACACCCAATAACGGTACGATAACTTCGGGTCCGGAGGGGCGGCTTATGTCACTCGCAAAAGCAAGTCCGCGCCTCTCGTCAGGAGACCCCCTCCCGGTCTAGGATCGGAAACTGTCCGTAACGATGAGAAAGCCCTGACGAGACGGCTGTGGCGGGACGGCCCGGCGGGTCAGAGGTGGCGAACGGGTAAGGATCGTCATGACAATAGATTCCGGTGTCCGGCGTATCGTCGTCGGCGTCGATGGCTCCGCGGAGTCCGTGGCCGCCCTGCGATGGGCGTGCCGGGAGGCGAGCCTGCGCGCCGCTGAGGTTCTCGCCGTGCTGGCCCTGGAGTCCGCCTGTCATCAGGTCGCGAGCTATGCCGTCCCCGCTCCGAGACAGTCGGCCGGAAGCTGGGGATCCGCCCGTGACGTGCTAAGACGTTCTGTTAGCGAGGCACTGGGCCTGTTCCCCGGGGTCAGCGTGCGGACCGAGATCGCCGAAGGGCTGGCCGCGCGCGTGCTGCTCGACCAGGCCACCGACGCCGACATGCTGGTGCTCGGCCGCAACTCGCAGGACCCTGACCCGTACCGGCCCGCGGGACCGGTCATCCGGGTCTGCCTGCGGTCCGCCCGGTGCCCGGTGGTGATCATCGGCGCGGTCGAGGTGAGCCGGGAAGATCACGTGCCCACGGCGTGGGAGCGTGCCCTGCAAGGCTCCGGCGCCGCCCTGTAGTTGTAACGCAGAGTGACGATCTCCGGCTACTGGCCGGAGTGGACACCGGCCGGCCATGGACGACATGAGACAATCATTCGCGTGTCGTCCCTGGTAGAGGTATCCCCGCTGGTCAGCGACGCGCTGCGGTCCGGCGCGCCGGTTGTCGCGCTCGAGTCCACCATCATCTCGCACGGCCTGCCGCGCCCGGGCAACCTGGACGCCGCCCGGGAGTTCGAGGCGATCCTGGCCGGCCAGGGCGTCACCGCGGCCACGATCGCGCTCATCGACGGCGTGCCGAAGATCGGGCTGACGCCGGACGAGCTCACCCGCATCGCCACCGACGAGTCGGTGGTCAAGGTCAGCAGCCGGGACATCGCCATCGCGGCGGCCCAGAAGGTAACCGGCGGCACCACCGTGGCGGCGACGTCCGTGCTGGCCGCCCGGGCGGGCATCCGGGTGTTCGCGACGGGCGGCCTGGGCGGCGTGCACCGCGGCGCGAGCGAGACCTTCGACGAGTCGGCCGACCTGACCGTGCTGTCCAGGACGCCGGTGACGGTGGTCTCGGCCGGGGTGAAGTCCATCCTGGACATCCCGGCCACGCTGGAGCGGCTCGAGACGCTCGGCGTGGCCGTTATCGGCTACCGCACCTCGCGGTTCCCCGCCTTCTGGCTCTCCGATTCCGGCTGCGACCTGGACTGGCGGGCCGAGAGCGCGGCCGAGATCGCCGGCATCATGGCGGCCCGGGATGATTTCGGTGAGCAATCCGCGCTGCTCGTCGCCAACCCGCTCCCGCCGGACAAGCAGCTCGACCCGCAGTTGCTCGAGGACGCACTGGCCGCCGCGCTGGCCGTGGCCGCCGCCCAGGGCATCCGCGGCAAGGCGGTCAGCCCCTTCCTGCTCGAGGAGATCCAGCGGATCACCGGCGGCGTCAGCGTCGGGGTCAATCTCGACATCGCCCGCGGCAACATCGACCTGGCCGGCCAGATCTCACAAGCATGGACCGAACGAGCTGCCGTGCGTGCCATCCCCTAGCACCCCCGGTCGCGGCCCGGTCGTGGTCTGCGGCGATGTGATCAATGACGTGCTCGTCAAGCCGCTCGACGGGATCACTCCGGACAGCGACACCCTGGCCGCGATCTCGGCCCGGCCGGGCGGCTCGGCCGCCAACCAGGCCGCCTGGATGGCTCATCTCGGCGCCGACGTGGTGTTCGCGGGCCGGGCGGGCGCCCGCGACGCGGCGTATCACCGGCGCGAGCTGGCCCGGGCCGGCGTCCGCGCCCGGCTGGCCGCGGACCGCGCGGCCGAGACCGGCTCGATCGTGATCATGGTGGCGCCGGACGGCGGCCGGACCATGTTCACCGACCGCGGCGCCAACCTGCGGCTGCGCCGCTCGGACGTGCCGGCCCGGCTGCTCGACGGGGCGGCCGCGCTGCACCTGACCGGGTACACGTTTTGCGAGCCGCCGCTGCTCGAGGTGGCGCTGCACCTGATCGGGCAGGCCCGGGCGCGCGGGCTGGCCGTCACCATCGACCCCGGCTCGGCCGCCTTCCTGACCCGGATGGGACCGGCCGCGTTCCTGCGCTGGACCGAGGGCGCCGCCCTGTGCTTCCCCAACCGCGACGAGGCCGCCGTGCTCACCGGCGAAACGGACCCGCTGGCCATGGCGGCCCGCCTGACCCGGCACTACGGGGCCGCGGTGGTCAAGCTCGGCGCCGCCGGCTGCGTGCTGGCCGTCCCGGGCGAGGCCCCGGCCGAGATCCCCGCGCACCCGGCGCAGGCCACCGACACGACCGGCGCCGGCGACGCTTTCTGCGGCGCCTTCATGAGCCGCTGGCTGACCCGTACCGGAGCCACGGAAGACCTTCCCGGCGCCGCGCGCTACGCCGTCCAGGTCGCCGCCACCGTCATCACCCGTTTCGGCGCCCGCCCCTAGTATGGGTATATGGGTCGGCATTGATGGCTGTATGGGAAGACGCTATCCTGACTGAGTGAAGACCACCGTAGAGCTGCCGGAAGAGCTGCTGCGCGCCGCCCAGCGGACCGCACGGCTGGAGGGGACGACGGTGAAGTCGCTGCTCGAGGAGGGCCTGCGGCTGGCACTGGCCAGGCACCTGGACACCGAGGCGACCGGCCTGCGCGACGCCAGCGTCGGCGGGAACGGCCTGCGGCCCGAGTTCCGGGGCGCGAGCTGGGCCGAGATCCGCAACGCCGCTTACGGCGACCGACTGTGATCGCCGTCGATACGAACATCCTGGTCTACGCCCATCGCCGTGACTCGGAGTTCCACCTCATCGCCGCCGAGAAGGTCCGCGAGCTGGCCAGCGGCCGGGCACCCTGGGCGCTGCCCTGGCCGTGCCTGCACGAATTCTTCTCCGTCGTGACCCACCCCCGGATCTATGATCCGCCCAGCCGGGCCGCCCAGGCGATCGACCAGATCGATGCGTGGCTGGAGACGGCCGCCGTGGTCATGCTCGGCGAGGGTGAGACGTACTGGCCGCGGCTGCGTGACCTGCTCACCGACGGGAAGATCCACGGTCCCGCCGTGCACGACGCCAGGATCGCCGCGCTGTGCCTGACTCACGGGGTACGAGCCCTGTGGACGGCGGACCGGGACTTCAGCCGCTTTCCCCGGCTGCGTACCGTCAACCCGCTGGTCTGATGTGGCCGGGCCCGGCTAGCCGGGCTGGTGCACGCGGTAGCGGATGAAGGGCGGTGGGTGACGATGAACCGCGCGGAGCTCATCGAAAACAATGAAATTGCACGGCCATGGCTTCCTGTTAGGAAGAATCAATTTTTATCCCTAACGAGGTTAGGTGTATACCATCGCCCGCGCTTATTCGTCGTGGCGAGTGTTACCATTGGGACCTCATGTCAGCGGCCGTGTTGAATTCCGCACCCTGAGAATTGAGGCAAAATGTGCATGGTTCCAGTAAGTTAGTAATTCAGCGCACGGGTAGTTCGGATGGGGACGCATGCGCCTACTTCTGCGGCGTGCCGCTGCTGGCCTGCGCGCGGTGCAATGGCCGGCTGACCGCGCTGGCGGCCGGCGTCGCGCTCGCGCTCTGCGCCCTGGTGGCGGCGGTCACCGGGACGGTGGGTGCCGCCGACGAGGGATGTCACTTCGGCGCGGTGCTCGTAGCCGGGGGACTGGCGGTGCTCGCCGCCGTGATCCGCACCCGCTCGGCCTGAACCCGCACCCGGCCCGGCCTGGAGGCTGCGGTCAAGCGCGTGGTCCGGCTCCTGCTCGAGCACGCCCGCGGCGGCCTGGCCGACGACGTCCTGCTCGTCCTGGGCGAGCCCCGGCCCGGCGCGCAGCCTGATCCGCTGGCCGATGTGATCTAGCAGACACGGTACCGCGGGCATTTACCGAATGGCACTGGTGTTGCAGCGACCGGTGGTCAGGAAAAGGAAAAGATAACCACCCGACGAGCCGCTACGGACACTTAGGCAGGCGCCTGCTCCGACCCGCCGATTCCACGGCTGATGCTGCCTGAAAGGCGGCGTCAAGGAGGTGCTCATATCATGAGGCTCAGCTCCCGGTTCATTCTTGACAACCTGTTCCTGCTCGCGGCGGCCTTTCTCGTCGTCGCGTCGATGACGTGGAGTGCCGGGCTGGCCGGCTGGATCGCGTTCGGCATCTCGGCCGGCATCGCCGTCATCGCCGGCACCAGCGCGGTGCTCACCACGAAGCCCCTGCTGGCCAACGGGGGGCACAAGCTCGGCCACGGCCTGGTCGCCCTGATCGCCCTGTGGTCGCTGTCCGCGGCCCTGATCTTCTCCGGCACCCTGCTGACCTGGCTGGTCTTCGCCGACGCGATCGCGGTGGGCCTGCTCGCCCTGGCCGACCTGACCGCCCACGAGGCGACCACCGAGAAGGTCGTTCACCAGCTGGTGGTGCACGACGGAACCCTGCCCGCCGAGCATCACGCCGCCGCCTGATCCCTGGCGGTTACCTGCGGATCGCGCGTCCTGGCCCCCGGGGACGCGCGATCCGCGGTTTCACGACAGCCAGCCGAGCAGCAGGTCGTTCAGCTTCTCCGGCGCGTCGAGCGGCACCCAGTGGCTCGCGCCGGGGATTTCCTCGTACCGCCACGGTCCCTGGACGAATCCGGCCGAGCTCTTCATCCGCTCGCCGTCGAGGTAATGATCTCCGGCCGGCCAGATGCCCAGGACCGGCGCGGCGACCGGCGGCAGCGCGGGCACCCGCCCGGGCAGCTGCGGCGCCAGGTTGGCCCGGTACCAGTTCAGCGACGCGGTCAGCGCTCCCGGCCGGGACAGGTCCTCGATGGCCTGGTCAAGATCCCCGTCGCCGCGGCTGAACATGCGCAGCCAGGCCCAGTCGTCATGCTCGATGGTCGCCTCGGCCACGCCGTAGAACTGGAAGAACAGCTGGTACCAGGCCATCTCGTACTGCCGGACGGTGGGCGGCGCGAGCGGGTGCGGTACCGAGATCGCGGTCAGCGTGCGGACCCGGTCCGGCCGCATGATCGCGGTGAGCCAGGCCACCGCCGCGCCCCAGTCGTGGCCGACCACGTGCGCGGCCGGCACCCCGAGCTGGTCGAGCAGCCCGGTGATGTCGCCGACCACGTTCCGCAGCCCGTAGGAGCGCACCTCACCGGGCCGCTCGGAGCGCCCGAAGCCGCGCAGGTCCGGCGTGATGACCCGGTAGCCGCGGCCGGCCAGGACCGGCACCTGATGCCGCCACAGCCGGGCCGAATCCGGCCAGCCGTGCAGCATCAGGACCGGGACGCCCTCGCCGTGCTCCTCGACGTACAGCGAGATGCCGTTCGTCTCGATCATCTGGCCCTGGCTCGTCATGCGCCGATCTTTTCACGCGTCCCGGAACCGCAGCAGCAGTCCGCCGGCCAGCAGCGCGGCGGCCGCCCAGGCGGCCAGCACCCCCAGGCCCTGCCACGGCGTGAGCGGCAACGTGCTCAGGTTGGTGGTGGCCTGGATGTACAACCCGGCGGTCATCGGGCTCAGCTGATCCAGGTGCCGCTGAGCGTTCGGGTTGCCGACGAAGTTGGTCACGATCGGGAACAGGTACAGCAGCCCGAGCACCGCGCCGATGGCCACCGCGGAGTCGCGGATCATCGCGGCCACGCCTAGGCCCAGCAGCGCGATCAGCCCCAGGTAGAGTACCGAGCCGGCGGTGGCGCGCAGCACCGCGCCCCGGCCCAGCGACAGCGCCTCGTAGCCGTGCGCCGGGTCGATGCCGTGCCGGGCCAGTAGCACGCTCCCGGCCAGCACCGACGCCAGCGCCGCGACCGCCCCCGCGGCCAGGGTCGCGGTGCCGACGACGGCCGCCTTGGCCGCTAGTACCCGCCACCGGCGGGGCGTGGCGGCCAGCGTCAGCCGCATCATCCCGGTGCTGTACTCGCCGCTGACCGCGTTCACCGCGATGATCGCGACGATGGCCTGGCCGAGGTAGAGCCCGGTCAGGCTGACCTTGGCTGGATCGACCGAGCAGGCTTGACCTGGGCAGCTGGCCGCGTTGGCCGCGGCCACGCCGACCGCCGCGGTCAGCGCGGCCGCCGCCAGCATCAGCCACCCAGGTCCGGCCACGGTGCGGAACTTGGTCCACTCCGCATGGAGGGCATTCACGCGTCCCTCCGGCGCAGCGCGTACGCGGCCAGGACCAGGGCGGACGCGGCCCAGGCGCACAGCACCGCGAACCCGGCCCACGGTGCCAGCGGGAAGAAGCCGTTGGCGGGGTTGTAGCTGGCGATGACCTGGGCGTACTGGGGATTGCTCTGCTGGATGGCGAACCCCGCCGCCGGGGTGACGCGGACCAGCCACTCCTGCGCCCCGGCCGGCAGCACGCCGCCGAGTATCGCGAGCAGGTACGGCAGCACGATGCCCGCGACCACCGCGGTGACCGCCCCGGCGCTGCGCCGCATCAGCGTGCCCACCGCCAGGGCGAGCACCGCCGCCACGGCCAGCAGCGCCGCGGTGCCGGCTGCGATCCTCGCCTCGGTGAGAGCGGGGAGCGGCAAGATGGGGTTGCCGTTCTCGCGCAGCAGGCGCTCGCCGACCGGGATCGCGACGGTCACGGCGATCAGGCCGGTCACGAACGTGACCCCGGCCAGCACGACCGCCTTGGCCGCCAGCACCCGGCCGCGCCGCGGGCTGGCGGTGAGCGTAGTGCGGATCAGCCCGCGCCGGTATTCCGTGGTCATGAACATAGCGCCGATCACCACCATGACGATCAGCCCGAGGAAGGTACCCGTGAGGGTCTGCTCGACGCTGCTCAGGCCGCCGCCGGTAGCCGGGGCGATGTCACCGGACCCCGACACGGTGAGCCGGTCACCGGCCTGGGTGAACCCCTGCGCCGAAGCCGGCAGCGCCGTGTCGGCGGCCTTCTGGATGGCCTGTCCGGTCCACCCGGCGGTCGGCCGGAAGCCCTGCCTGCTCACGTGGTCGAAGGCGCCGGTGGCCAGGGCCGGGCCGCCGGTCGCGGACGACCCCCCGAGCGAGGTCGACGTCTTCGTGTAACCGGGCGTGGCGGCGAACAGGCCGCCCTGTGCGGTAGCCGGGAATCCGGTCAGCCTGGCCGTGCCGACCAGCGTCCAGTGCACGCCGTCCGCGGAGTCGTAGCCGCTGATCGCGTCCCCGGTCCTGGTCAACCGCAGCCACCGCGGCGCCGACGCCGACACCTTCCCGGCCAGGCCAGCCACGTCATGGGTGAAGTCCCACTGCATCCGCACGCCGTGCGTGCCGGTGACCATCATCGCCGCGTACGCTGACCCCTGGGCCGTGCTGGCCTTGATCATGATGCCGGCCTTGGACCACGGCTGCACCCCCGGCGTCATGCCCGCCGTCGGCGAGCTGCCCGCCGCCCCCGCGGCCAGGCCATGGGTAGAATACAGGCCGGTCAGCGACGTCAGCCGGACGGTGATGCCGCCGTTCGCGGCCAACGGCTGGCGGACGAAGTAGAAGCTGTCACTGACCCACCCTCCTTCTGGTCCGGTTGGCGGCACCGGGCAGCCCTGCGAGGCGCTACCGGGATCCGGCTGGAAACTGCACTGGCTGTTGGATCCGGTCAGCACGCTGATCCCCACGACGAGCAGCCCGCCGACGAGCATGCCGATGACCCAGCCGCGCACGGACCGGAACTTGGTCCACTCGGCCCGCAGCAGCTGCGCGAACCCGTCGCGGCCGGTACCCAGCTCCGACCGGTACGGCGCGATGGCGGTCATGACGCCGCTCCCGCCCGGAACTCAACCGCGTCCCTGGTCAGCTCCATGTAGGCCTCTTCCAGGGAGGCGCGGTGCGCGGACAGCTCAGCGAACGGCACGGAGTTCTGCGACAGCAAGCTCACCACCCGTTCGGATGAAAGGCCGGAGACGGTGAGAACGTCGGGCGCGGTGGCCGCGACCTCGGCCCCCGCCTGGGCCAGGACGGTCATGGCGTCGGCGCGGGCCGTGGTGCGGACGGTGACCCGGTCGGCTGACGCGGCGGCGATCAGCTCGGCCACGCTGGCGTCGGCGATGACCGTTCCCCGTCCCACCACGACCAGGTGGTCAGCGGTGTCCTCAAGCTCGCTCATCAGGTGACTGGAAACCAGGATCGCCCGGCCCTCGCGCGCCAGCGACCGCAGGAATCCCCGCATCCACACGATGCCCTCCGGGTCCATCCCGTTGAACGGCTCGTCGAACAGCAGCACCGGCGGGTCGCCGAGCAGCGCCGCGGCGATGCCGAGCCGCTGCCGCATGCCGAGCGAGTAACCGCCGGCCTTACGCCGGGCCGCCGGGCCGAGGCCGGCCTGCTCGATGACCTCGTCTACGCGCCTGGCCCCGTAGCCCTGCGAATGGGCTAGCCACAGCAGGTGGTTGCGGGCGGACCGGCTGGGCTGCAGCGCGGCCGCGTCGAGCAGCGAGCCGACGTGGCTGAGCGGATGCCGCAGGCTGGCGTAGGGGCGGCCGCCGATGAGCGCGGCGCCGGCCTCGACCGCGTCCAGGCCAAGGATCACCCGCATCGTGGTGGATTTGCCCGCGCCGTTCGGCCCGACGAAACCGGTCACCTGGCCGGGGGTGACCATGAACGTCATCCCGTCCAGCGCCAGCACCGAGCCGTACCGCTTACGCAGCCCGGTGACTTCGATAGTTGCTTCCATAGTCTCGAAGGCTAGGGAGCCGGGCCGGTCGCGGTCGTCACGCGGCGGTGCGGTCTTCGGCGTCGCTGGCACCAGGGAGCCGTGTCCCGCGTATCCCTCGCACGAGGGATGCAGGTACCCCCGGCCTGGGCGATGCGGTCCCGCTGACCAGTAGCGACAATAGGAGGATGGATCTGGCTGAGCGGCCCCTGGCTCCCGTGGCGCTGGCCGCGCCGCTCGGGCTGCTTGCGGTGGCCGAGCTGGCGGCCCGGCTCAGCTACGGCTCGACCGTGCGGGCCGGGCTGGCGTCCGGCTCGGCCACGCACGCCACGCAGACCGGGGCGAGCCTGCCGGCCGCACTGCTGATGACCGCGTTCTGCCTGCTGGCCACGGTGCCGGCCGCGCTACCGCGGCCGGTCCTCGCCGCGGTAACGGCATGGGCGGCGGCCCTGGCCTCGCTGCTGCTGTTCGACCTGGTGACGGCCGGGGGCGCGGCCGCCCTGGTGATGGCCTCCTACCGGCTGGCCCGCGCCGGATCGCGCGTGCTGGCGGTGGCGCTGGCGGCGCCGTTCCTCGGGATCGCGCTAGGCCTGGCTGTCACCGCGTCGCGGGCGTCGCTGGTGAACGGAGGAACTCGTAGCCTGGCCGTGTCGGGGGTCGAGACCTACGTGCTGGCCGTGATGCTGGCGTCGGCCATCCCGGTCGCCGTGGTGGCCGCGACCGCGCGCGGGGCGCGCGAGGAAGGCCGGACCCACAGCGCCGCCCGCGAGCTCGCCGAGGGGATGCTGGCCGATCACCTGGCCCGCGGCGAGCGGGCCAGGATCGCCCGCGAGCTGCACGACGTGGTCGCCCACCACATCTCCGTGATCGCGGTGCAGGCCGAGACCGCCCGGCTGACAACGCCGGGGCTGCCCGACGCCGGTGCCGACCGGTTCGCCGCGATCGGCGACACCGCCCGGGCCGGGCTGACCGAGATGCGCCGCCTGCTCGGCGTGCTACGCGAGGACGCGACGACGGACCTGGATACCGCGGAACCGGGCACGCCTGCCCCGCCCGCCAAGGCCCTGGCCGCCGCCCGACAGCCACAGCCCGGCCTGGCCCAGCTCGGCGAGCTGGTGGACGAGGCCCGCGCGGCCTCGGGCACCGTCGTCAGGCTCATCGTGTCGGGGCCGATGGCCCGGCTGGATCCGGGCGTGGAACTGGCTGCCTATCGCATCGTGCAGGAAGCTCTGACCAACGCGCGGCGACACGCGGCCGGCGCGGCCGCCGACGTCGAGCTGCGCTACGCCGGTGACGTGCTGCGGCTGCGGATCCGCGACAACGGGCCTGGCCTGGCGGACCGGCAGGCCGGGCACGGCCTGCTCGGCATGCGCGAGCGGGCCGCGGCGGTCGGCGGGTCGCTGCAGACCGGGCCGGCGCCCGGCGGCGGCTTCCGCGTCGAGGCTGAGCTTCCCGCTAAGGCCCTGGACACCGTGGCCAGCGCCCCGATCGGAGCCCGCGAGTGACCGTTTCTCTCGTCGTCGCTGATGACCATGAGGTGGTGCGGGCCGGGTTCGCTGCCCTGCTTGACACCCAGCCGGACTTCACCGTGCTCGGCACGGCGGCCGACGGCACCGAGGCGGTCCTCCTCTGCCGCGAGCTCCGGCCCGACGTGGTGCTGATGGACGTCCGGATGCCCAGCCTGGACGGGATCGAGGCGACCCGGCAGCTCGCCGGGGCCGGCGACCCGGGCCCGCGGGTGCTGATCCTCACCACGTTCGACCTGGACCAGTACGTGTTCGACGCGCTGCGGGCGGGCGCCAGCGGCTTCCTGCTCAAGGACGTCACCGCGGAGCGGCTGTTCGACGCGGTGCGGGTGGTCGCGGCGGGCGAGGCCCTGCTCGCCCCGGCCGTGACCCGCCGCCTGATCAGCGAGTTCACCCGGCTCCGGCCGGTCCAGGAGACCCTTCCGTCGACCGCCCTGA
This sequence comes from Streptosporangiaceae bacterium, assembly GCA_025934635.1. The sequence goes on from JAICWX010000012.1 coordinate 36,565, forward strand.
CCACGCTCACCCCCCGGGAGACCGAGGTGCTGCGGCTCGTGGCCGAAGGGCTGTCCAACCCGGAGGTGGCCCGGCGGCTCGTCGTCACCGAGGAGACGGTCAAGACACATGTCAGCCGGATCCTGAGCAAGCTCGGGCTGCGTGACCGGACCCAGGCCGTGGTCGCCGCCTACGAATCCGGCCTGGTCGTCCCGGGGAGGGAGCGTGACTGACCGCGGCGGCAGCGTGCCCGTGAGCCCCGAGCTGGTCACCGCGCCGCCCGCCCGGCCGGTGCGGTGGCCGGCCCGCAGGCTGTTCCCGCTGCTCGCCACCATCATCATGGCCGCCGCCGGGATAGCGGGCACCATCTGGGGCCCGCGCTTTTACGGCAAGACCGCCTGGGCGCTGCCCGACGACCTGTGGGGGACGCTGATCGCCGCCCAGCGCCTCGCGCACCTGAACCTCACCGGCCTGTACACGCTGCCCACCCAGCTGGTCTCGCTGCCGGGGACGGCCGTGATCCTGGTCCCGGCCATCGCGGTCATCGAGGTGACCGGGCTTCACCTGGGGCTCCCGTCCGCCCACGGCGCCTATCCCGCCGTCTGGCTGTTCGCCGGGCCCTACCAGGTGGCCATCTCCGCCGTCGCGCTGTTCGCCGCCGACGCCACCGCCGAGCGCCTCGGGGCCAGCAGGCCCCGGCGGTTCTGGCTGGCCGCCGCGGGCGCCACCGCGCTGTGGAGCGTCACCGTGCGGTGGGGGCACCCGGAAGACGCCGTGGCCGTCGGGCTGCTGCTGTACGCCGTCCTGGACCTGGCCAACTCCAAGACCAGCCGTTCGGCCTGGCTGATCGGGGCGGCGGTGGCCGTGCAGCCGCTCGTCCTGCTCGCGTTCCCGCTGCTCGCCGCCGTGGTGGAGCCACGCCGGCTGGCCGGCTACGTGGCCCGCGCCGCCACTCCGGCCGCGGTGCTGCTCGCCGCCGCGGCGGCGGCCAACTGGCCCGCCACCATCCACGCGGTGACCAGCCAGCCCAACTCCCCGGCCATCGACCACCCCACCCCGTGGATCTACCTGGCCCCGCATCTGGACGGGGCCCAGGTGGCGGCCGGCCCGGCCCGGATCGTGTCCGTCGTCGCGGCCTGCGCCTGCGCGCTGGTGGTCGCGCGCCGCTGGCGGGCCGCCCGGACCCCGGGACCCGCGGTCCCGTGGGACCACGACACGCTGGCCGGGCTGCTCTGGTGGGTCGCGCTGACGCTGGCGCTGCGGTCGGCGTTCGAGCCGGTGATGGTCGCCTACTACCTGTGGCCGCCGCTGGCGGTGGCCTTGGCCGCCGTCGCCCGGGACTGGCGGCGGCTGCTCCCGGTCGGCGTCGTCGCCGTCGTGCTCACGTTCTTCTCGCAGGTCCAGTGGCACGATCCGTGGGCCTGGTGGACGCCGATGGTTGCCGGGCTCGCCCTAGCCCTGTACTTCGCCCGGGTCCGCCCCCGACGGCCGGAGGCCGGAGGGGTTTTGCCCGCCGCCAGCCCGCCGCCGCAGGTGCTGCCAGAGGCGGGGGAGCAGCTCGCCGCTGACGGCGCGCCATGACGCGATCTCGGCCGCGGACAGCGGCGTGACCGGGCTGGCCCCCGACGGCCGGAAGCCGGAGCGGGTTTGCCCGGAAGCGGCCAGCGCCTGCAGGTAGACGTCGCAGGCCGCGCCGAGCAGCCACATCCGGGCGACGGCCAGCCCCGGGGTCGCGCCCAGGGTCAGGGCGCCGTTCCCGCGCAGCAGCAGCGCCTCGCCGTCCGGGAGGCTGCTGGCCGCCCGTCCGGCCTGATCGGCCGACCTGAGCAGCCCCGCCTCGTCGTGCACCGGGACCGACTCGCCCAGCCACGCGGCCTGGCCGTGCAGCGGGACCATCATGCTGACCGCCGCCGCGGCGGCGAACGCGCCGGGTGGCTGGGCCCGGGCCACCGCGGTCGCGTCCGGCCGGGCCCGGTACAGGGCCAGGTGCGCCCACGCCTCGGCCGGCGCGCCCTTGGGCAGCGGCCCCTCGGTTGCCAGCGGAACCTCGATCAACTCATCCGCGCTGACCCCGGCCAGGTCGGCGGCGGGCGTGATCAGCATCGCCGCGCCCGCCCGGGCCGACACGTGCCCGAACGCCGTGACCAGCCCCAGCCGGGCCAGCACCCGCGCCGCCTCGGCCACTTCCTCGCGCAACCCTGGTCCCGGAATCACCCCCCGGTTCCCCTTCCCAGACGCCCGGCCGCATGTCTAAACTGTATGCAGTTTCTACTGTATGCACTTTGCCTCCGAAGGGGAAGGGTCATGATCTCAGGGCTGCACCACTACGCACTGGAAGTCCCCGACCTGGCGGTCGCCGAAGGCTTCCTGCAGGATTTCGGCCTGGAAACCGGCGAGAAGGACGGATCCCTGGTGGCCATGTGCCCCGGCCGTGACCAGGAGCAGGTGCGGCTGGTGGAGGCGCCCGCCAAGCGGCTGCACCACGTCAGCTTCACGATCCGGCCCGGCTCGCTGGACACGATCCGCGCGGCGCTGGAGCGGTCCGGCACCCCGGTGATCGAGCCGCCGGCCGGCGCCACTGAGGACGGCCTGTGGCTGCGCGACCCTGACGGGACGGCCGTGCAGCTGCTCGACGAACCTCAGGCGCCGGCCCGGCCCGCCGCCGAGGTGCTGGTCAACATCGGGGGCACCCGCCAGCGGACCGGCATCGCGCAGTGGACGCGGGCCACCGAGGACGTCCTGCCCCGGCGGCTCGGGCACTCGCTGCTGTTCACCGCGCAGCCGGCCCGGATGACCGAGTTCTACACCCAGGTGCTGGGGCTGCATCTCAGCGACACGATCCACCACGACCTGGTGACCTTCCTCAACGCGGGACCGGGCGATCACCACGTCTTCGGCTTCATCTCCAGCACCCACCGCGGCTTCCACCACGCCAGCTTCGAGGTCCCCTCCATCGACGCGATCGCGGTCGGCGCCGACCGGATGCGCGGCCAGGGCCGCGAGGCGGGCTGGGGGATCGGGCGCCACACCATCGGATCGAACTTCTTCCATTACAACCCCGACCCGTGGGGCTCGTGGATCGAGTGGTTCTCCGACATCGACCAGATCGACGACTGCTGGGTGGCGGGCGACTGGGACGTCCCGCCGCACCTGTGGGGCGCGCCGCCGCCCGCGACCTTCCTCGCCAACCAAGAACCCGCCAGCTAGACAGCCACTGCAACGAAGGAGTGCACCATGGCCCGTGACGTAGCCCCCATCTTCGCCGACATCGACGGCATGGACGCTGGCAAGTTCCTCTCGCACCTCACGCCGGACGTGCGGTTCCGCTTCGCCAACATGGACCCCGCCCTCGGGCACGCCGCCGTGAAGGAGGGGGTGGAAGGCTTCTGGACCACGATCTCCGGGCTGACCCACCACATCCTGAAGGTGCACGAGATCGGCGACACCGTCATCGCCCAGATCGACGTGGAGTACCGCCGCCTGGACGGCAAGTCGGTCACCGTGCCCAACTGCGACGTGCTGATCTTCGACGGCGACAAGGTACGCGACTGGCAGATCTACATCGACCTCGCCCCCGTCTTCGCCTGAGCCGGAACCTGAGCCGGAGCCGCGCATGATCACCCTCACCGACATCGCCTACGTCAGGTCGGGCGTCGCCGACCTCGAGACCGCGACCCGGTTCGCCACCGAGATCGTCGGCCTGGAGCTGGTGACGCCCACCGAGGTGGGCGTCGCGCACCTGCGCGCCGACGCCCGGCACCACTGCCTGGCCCTGGTCGAGGGCCCCTCGGGGGTCATCTCCTCGGGCTTCGCGGTGGCGAACGCGGACGCCCTTGACGCCGCCGAGACCGAGCTCGGGCGGTCCGGCATCAGCGTGCACCGCGGCTCACCCGACGAGGCCAGGTCCCGGCGGGTCCGTGAGTTCATCGCGTTCGATGACCCGTTCGGCAACCGGGTCGAGCTGGTCAGCCAGCAGGAGACCGTGGCCCGGCCGGTGGCCTTCAGCCGCGGCGCCGGGATCGCCGAGTTCGGGCACCTGTGCCTGGACGCGCCCGACGTGCACGAGGCCTACCGGTTCTGGAACACCCGCTTCAACGCCCGGGTCTCCGACTGGCTCGGCGACGCGGCCTGCCTGATGCGGATCGACCCGGTGCACCACAAGCTGGCCGTCTTCAAGGGCGAGTCGGCGGGCCTGTGCCACATGAACTTCCAGGTGGACACCATCGACGACGTGTTCAGGAACTGGCACTTCCTGGTCGAGCACGAGGTCGAGATCGAGATGGGCCCGGGCCGGCACCCGCAGTCCGGCGCGATCTTCCTGTACTTCCTGGGACCGGAGGGGTTCACCTACGAGTACTCCTTCGGCGTGCGCCGGATCGAGGACGACGCGTCCTGGGTACCCCGCACCTTCGACCCGGCCGAACCAGGCTCGATCGACATGTGGCTCGGCCCCACCGCCCGCCCCATCACCCAGCCCCAAATCCGGCCAGCCGAGCTCAAGTCCTCAGCCGGCTGAGGCTACTTCGTGACGGTGCTGCCCCTTCCTGGCGCCCGGACCACCTGCCCCGTAGCCGTCCCGGCCGCCGCGCCGTCAACGATCCTTGACCGGTTCAAGTCACAAGAGGACCCCTGACCACAAACATTCCGCCTGAATCGACTCGATCGATCGGCATCTCAAGTCTCAGAAAAACACCAAGTAATTGTTAATGATTCGAGTGCCTTGTCCCATAAATGTCGTACCCATCCGCTAGGGTCGAACTAAGAACCCAGACATATGCCTCAGGCCGAGATTTTCAGAATCCCAGAGTTAAGGACGACCATCAGGATCCAGCCCCAGTCAGCACCGCCGGAAAGCGGAAGGAAGGTGAGCCCAGATGGCTACCGCTCCGGCTTTCGCCAGCGTCAGCGAGGCGATGGAGATGGTGCGAGCCGGGCTGGCCTTCGTGGCCGCGGCGGATGCGACCGAGCTGACCACAGAGGAGCAGGCAGAGTGCCTGCGGTCGATGGAGCGGGCGAGTTCGGTGGCCACGGCGGCGCGGACCTCGGTCCTGGGAGCGTTCGGCGCGGCCAGGGGATATGCGGCTGACGCCGATTACAGCCTCCGGGCATGGCTGATGCACAAGACCGGCATCACCAAGGGAGCCGCCGTCGCCTACACCGCGTGGGTGAGGCGGGCCGCCCGGCATCCGGAGACGTTCGCGGCGATGGCCGCGGCGGAAGAAATTTCAGAGTCCTATGCCCGGACCATGTCCGCCTGGACCGACAAGCTGCCGCCGGATAAGCGGGACGAAGCCGACAAGATCCTGGCCGGCGAGGCGAAGGCGGGTATGGGGCTGCGGGACCTGGCCGAGCTCGCCGCGGAGATCCTGGCTCGGTGCCGGCCGGACGAGCCCGACGAGGATCCCGGCCAGGACTTCGAAGACCGGTCGGTCAAGATCCAGGCGACCTTCCAGGGCGCCGGGATCATCCACGGGGACCTGACCCCCGAGTGCACCGCGGTGGTCCAGTCCGTGCTGGACGCGCTCGCGGCACCGGCCGGGGCGGATGATGAGCGGACCAGGGAACAGCGGTACCACGACGCGCTCCAGGAAGCGATGCGCCGGCTGGCTGCCGGCGGTCTGCTGCCGGAGCGGGCCGGGCAGCCGGTCAAGGCCCTGGTCCACATCTCCCTGGCCGACCTGATCCGGCTGGACGGCTCCCCGGCGCTGGCGCAGGCGTGGATCGCCGACGTGCGCGCCCGGTGGGCCGCGGCCCGCGCGGCCGCGTCCGAGGGCGGCGGTGACGGCGGCGCCTGGCTGGACGGCAACGCTGCCGGAGCGGTCGCCTGCGACGCGTCGCTGACTCCGGTCGTGACCGGCGAGGTCGACCTGAGCGTGCTGGATGAGCTGGTCCGGCTGTGCGCCCACCTGGACCGGCTCCGCCGCGACGGCACCCCCGGCGAGCAGGGCATGAGCCTGCGCGAGGTGCTGGAGCAGCAGGTCATCGGCGCGGCCGTGGCCCTGGTCTCCGGTCCCGGCGGCCTGGCGGCCTTTCTGCGCCGGCGGCAGCTGGGTGCCCGCCTGGCCGGCCCCAGCCTGCCCCTGGACGTTGGCGTGAGCCGGGACATCCCGGCCGCGATCCGCCGCGCCGTGATCGAGCGGGACCAGCACTGCCGGTTCCCCGGCGGCTGCGATCAGCCCGCCGCCGGATGCGAAGTCCACCACCTCACTCACAAGGCCGACGGCGGCAAGACGTCCGTGCAGGACTGCGCCCTGTTCTGCACGTTCCATCACCAGGTCGTGATCCACCGCTGGGGCTGGACCGTCGTCCTGAACCCCGACGGCACCACCACCGCCTGGAACAAGGACAGAACCAAGATCCTCCACAGTCACAGCCGCAACCACAGCCCGCCCGCCCGTCCCGGGTGACAGCGCCGGCGGACCCCGGGCCCCGCCCGTCCCGGAGGATCCGGGCCCCGTTCGATCTTCCCGCCCGGCATGATGGCCCGATGGCTCACGTCATCATGTTCCGAGCGGCCCGGGACCGCGGGCCTGCTGCTGTTGCACAACACCGGCGGCGGCGATGCCGGGAGCGTGCGCCCAGGACTGCGGCTGCAGTTGCACATCGCTGACCCGGACGTCTATCAGTCCGCGGCCGAGGTCGCGGCCTGGGAGCAGGGCATGGCCGACGCCGGGGCCGCGGTCCAGGTGTTCCGGTATCCCGGCACCGGGCACCTGTTCACCGATCCGGGCACCCCCGACCACGACGGTCCGGCGGCTGACCTTGCCTGGCAGCGCGGACTGGGCTTTCTCGCCCCCTAGACGGCGGCAGGCTGAGCCACGGGCGGCGGCCGGTCGATCAGCGCCACCGCGTGCGGCACCGCCACCGGCGTGTACTCCGGCGCGCAGTCCGCCAGCACCCGCAGCGCGGTGCGCTCCAGGTGGTGTGCCATCTCGGTCAGCGCCCCGCGCTCGTCGTCCGCGATGAGCGCCTCCAGGATCGCGGCATGCTCGGCGTCACCGGCCGTCTGCCAGCTGTTCGGCTCGGACAGCTGGTAGATCCGGATATAACGCGTGGTCCGGTCGGCAAAGGCCCGCAGCTGCCGCTGCATCGACTCGCCCGCCGCCGCCGTGCAGACCCGGTGATAGTCGGTGTGCGCCCCGAACCACGCGTCGAAATCCCCCGTCTTGGCCGCCCGCCGCATCGTGGTCAGCATCCGCTTGGCCTCGGCCCGGGCCTTGGCCCCGAAGTGCCCGATGGTCATGGACAGCGCCAGGGTCTCCAGCAGGATCCGGCTCGCGTAGACGTCGTCGAGCTCGGCCGGATCCAGGCCCGCCACCCGGGTCCGCTGGTTCGGCTCGATCTCGACCAGGCCCTCCTCCTGCAGCATCCGCAGCACCTCACGCAGCGGGGTCCGGCTGATCCCGAGCTGGGCGGCCAGGCTCACCTGGGACAGCTTGGTGCCGGGGGACAGGGTGCCGTCGAGGATGCATTCCCGCAGGTAGGCATGGACGTACGGAATGGCCTGCCGCGCTTCGGGCAGGTCGACCTTGCGGATGTCGGGCACCGGCACGACACGAGGCATGGCCAATATTCTCCCCGATCTGGCGGCGGCCGGATGCAGTTCACCAGCGAACGGATAACTGCATACAGTTTACCCCGCTAACGGTGTCTGTGCTCGGCGACCCCTAACCGCGCCCGGGGACATCCCACAGGTAGGTGCGGCCGTTCTGGTCGGAAGTGGCCAGCGTCTTGCCGTCGGGGCTGAATGCGAGCGCCTCCACCCCCTGGCTGTCCGGGTCGGTCAGGACGGCCGCGAGGGCGCGGGTGGCGGCATCCCACCGGTAGGTGCGGCCGCTGAAGTCGGCCGTCGCCAGCACGCGGCCGTCCGGGCTGAAGGAGGCCGCGTACCCGCCGACGCTGCCCGGGCCAGACAGGGTGGCGATCTGGGTGCGGGTGGCGAGGTCCCACAGAGTTGTCGGGCCGTTCCAGTCGGTGGTAGCCAGCATCGTGCCATCCGGGCTGAAGGAGGCCTGAGCCACGCCGATGCGGCCCGGGTCGTTCAGGATGGCCGTGAGGGCATGGGTGGCGACGTCCCACAGGTAGGTGGCGGGACTGCCGAAGTCGGCGGCGGCCAGCGTCTTTCCGTCCGGGCTGAACGCGACCGAACCGATGCCGTAGACGCCGCGGGAGTTGGCCAGGACGCCCCGGCGGGTGCGGGTGGCGACGTTCCACAGATGGATGTAGCCGTTGCCGTCGCCGGTGGCCAGCGTCGTGCCGTCCGGGCTGAACGCGACCGACTGCACGAGCTGGCCGCCGGGGTCGGCCAGGGTGGCGATGCGGGTGCGGGTGGCGACGTTCCACAGGTAGGTGTTGCTGTTGCCGTCGCCGGTGGCCAGCGTCGTGCCGTCCGGGCTGAACGCGAGCGATTCCACGCCCCCGGTACCAGGCGGACCGGCCAGGGTGGCCACGCGGGTGCGGGTGGCCACGTCCCACAGGCAGGTGCGGCCGCTGAAGCCGGCCGTCGCCAGCACGCGGCCGTCCGGGCTGAATGCGGCCGCATCCCCGCCGACGCTGCCGGAGCCGGGCAGGGCGGCGATCGGGGAAGCGGTGCCTGAGCCCTGGCCGGCCTGGCCCAGCGACGACGGGCCGAAGGCGCTCCCCGTCACGACCGCGGCCACCGCCGCCCCCGCTGCCAGCAACGCTCCGGCCCACCCGGGAAATCTCATCGTCAGCAGGCCTTTCGCCGCCCCCAGCCGTCGCAAGGACCCATTCTGGCACCAGGCCGCGTCCCGCCGCAGGTACTACCGCCCGCGCCCGGCATCAGGCCGCCGCCGGTCACGAATCATCCCGAAAGTGCATGCACTTTTCCGGGCTCAGGCTCTTGAACCCGTCCGACAAACTGCATACAGTTTAGCTATCCGCGCAGCGAGGAGGCAGCGATGGACCGAGTCGGCGTGATCGGCCTGGGCAAGATGGGGCTGCCCATCGCCCGGAACCTGATGGTGCGCGGCTTCCGCGTCACCGGCTACCGGCGCAGCGGCTCGCCCGAGCTGGTCAAGGAGGGCGGCGACGTCGCCGCCAGCGCGGCCGAGGTCGCCGCCCAGGCCGACGTCATCATCTCGATCGTCCCCGCCGCCGACGACGTCGACGAGATCATCACGGGTCCGGACGGCACCCTCAGCACGCTCAAGCCGGGCACCGTCCACATCGAGATGAGCACCATCGACGTGGACCGCAAGGCCCGCCTCCGCGACCTGGTCCGGGCCGCGGGCGGCGACCTGCTCGACTGCCCGATCAGCGGCAGTCCGGGGATGGTCGCGCCCCGGCTGGCCACCACGTTCGCCTCGGGCGACAAGCAGAACGTCGACCACGTGCGCGCGGTACTCGACGCCATCTCCGGACCGTGGATCTACACCGGCGCGTTCGGCACCGGCGCCCGCATGAAGTACATCGCCAACCTGCTGCTGGCGGTGCACACGGTGGCCGCCGCCGAGGCGATGGCGCTGGCCCGGCGCAGCGGCCTGGACCTCGCCCTGGTCCAGCAGACCCTGGACAGCTCCATCGCCAGCTCGGCGATCTGGAAGCAGCGCGGCCCCCTGATGGCCGAACGCACCTGGTCGCCCGCCCCCGGCCCGGTCCGCACCCTGCACCCGATCCTGGAGCAGATCGAGGACCACGCGGCCGCCACCGGCTTGTCCGCCTCGGTGTTCGCCGCCGCCAAGGAGGTCTTCGACAAGGCCATGGCCGACGGCTGGGGCGACCTCGACATCGCCTGCGTGCACGATCAGGTATCCGGCGTATCCGCCCTAGAGGACACCGCCCTGGAAGGACGAGAATGACCTGGTCGCTGGCCAGTTACACCGCCGCGGGCACCCAGGGCTTCGGGGTGCTGCGCGCGGACGGCGCGCTCGTCGCCCCGCCCGATCTCAAGCGCTGGCCCGGCCCGCTCGAGCTGCTCGAGGACTGGTCCGCGGCCGAGCAGGTGCTGCGCGACCTCGACGTGGAGAACGCGCCCGCCGTCGAGTACGACGCGCTGCTCGCCCCGCTGCGCTGGCCGCGCAAGGTGATCTGCGCCGGCGTCAACTACCGCAAGCACATGCGGGAGATGGGCGGCGAGATCCCCGAGTCCGGCTGGAAACCGTTCTTCTTCCTCAAGGCCCCCACCACCTCGGTCATCGGCCCGCACGACCCCATCGTGATCAGCGCGCCGGCCCAGGCCCGGTACGACTGGGAAGCCGAGCTCGCCGTCGTCATCGGCACCAAAGGCAAGAACATTCCGGCCGAACGGGCTTTGCTGCACGCCGCCGCCTACTGCGTCTCCAACGACATCACCGCGCGCGGCTACCACAGGCGCGAGGTCGCGCCCGCCGACGCGTTCAGCTACGACTGGTTCGCGGCCAAGTCCGCCGAGGGGTCGCTGCCGCTGGGACCGGGCCTGACCCCGGCCTTCCTGGTCCCCGACCCGCAGGACCTGCGGCTGCGGCTGTGGGTGAACGGGGACCTGCAGCAGGACGAGTCCACCGCCGACATGGTCTGCACGGTCGCCGAGCTGATCGCGGCGGCCAGCGAGGTGGTCACGCTCGAGCCCGGGGACGTCATCGCCACCGGCACCCCGTCCGGCGTCGGCGCGGGGCGGGGCCTGTACCTGCGCGGCGGCGACGTGGTCCGGGTCAGCATCGACGGGCTCGGCGCCCTGGAGAACCCCGTGCTGGACAGCACCGTGATCGATCCAACGGAGGAAGAACCGTCATGATCTTCGTGACCCATCAGCTGCCGGTCAACGTCGACGGCGAGCCGCACCTCGACCGCGCCGCGGTCTGGGCCGGCCTGCTGCTCAAGGCCAACAACGCGCTGCCGTTCGTGCCGAGCATGACCTACTGCGAGGTCACCGAGCGGTACAGCGACACCACGTTCGACCGCGACATTGCCCTATCAGATAAGCAGGGCCGCGGTGCGCGCTTCACCGAGCGGATCACCCTGGAAGAACCGCACCGGGTGACGTTCACCCGGATCGCGGGCCCGGTGCTGGGCACGATCGCGAACGAGATCGAGGGCCCCGAGGACGACCTCAAGCTCCGTTTCAGCTTCGCCCTGGTCGTCGAGGGGGTCGAGGGCGGATCCGCCGAGGAACAGCAGTACGCCGACTCGATGACCGGCGACTACCTCAAGGCGGTGGCCGCCACCTTGAACGCCATGCGGCGCCTGGCCGACGAAAACAGCGCCGGGGAAAAGAGCGCGGTGTCCGCGTAGGACCCGGAAAGGAACACCTCTCATGTCATCAGCCACCCTTCCCTCGTCCTCCGCTGACTCGTCGACAATTGACGACCAGCTGCGGCTGCGCATCGCCGAGGAACTCGCCGGCTCGTTCAAGGGCGACGTCATCGGCCCCGACCACGCCGAGTACGAGCGGGCCCGCCAGCTCTGGAACGCCATGGCCGACCGGCGGCCCGGCCTGATCCTGCTCTGCACCAGCACCCAGGACGTGGTGGCCGCGGTCGGCGTGGCCCGCGAGCACGGGCTCGCCCCCGCGGTCCGCTGCGGCGGCCACAACGTGGCCGGCAAGGGCATGTCGGACGGCGGCCTGACCATCGACCTGTCCGGGCTGCGCGAGGTCACCGTCGACCCCGAGCGCAAGCTGGTGCACGTGGGCGGCGGCTGCCGGCTCGGCGACGTCGACGCCGCGACCGCGCCGCATAAGCTGATCGTCGCGGCTGGCATCATGTCCGAGACCGGCGTGGGCGGCCTCGCGCTCGGCGGCGGCATCGGCTGGTTCTCCCGCAAGCACGGCCTGACCTGCGACAACTTCGTCTCGCTGGAGCTCGTCCTGGCTTCCGGCGAGGTGATCGAGGTCAACGCCGATTCGCATCCCGAGCTGTTCTGGGCGCTGCGCGGCGGCGGCGGCAACTTCGGCATCGTCACCCGCTTCACCTTCGGTGCCCACGACTTCGGCCCGATGATGCGCATCGGCGTCTCGGTCTACGAGCCGGAGCAGGCCAACGCCGCGCTGCGCGAGTACGCCCGCGTGGTGCCGACCCTGCCGCGCACGGTCGGCTGGCACGCCGCGCTCAAGCACGACATGCCCGCCCTGCCGTTCGTCCCGCCCGAGTACGTCGGCCAGCGCCTGATGATGCTGATCGCGATGTGGCTCGACGACGCCGAGGACCCCGGCGGCGCCGAGCTGATCACCCGCCTGACCGAGACCGGCGAGCCCTGCATCAAGGCGACCACCGTGCTCCCGTTCGGGGCCGGCGTGCAGCGGCTCATCGACGTCGAGTTCGAGGACGGCCACCGCTACTACACCAAGGAAGCGCACGTCGCCGACCTGGCCGACGACGCCATCGACAAGCTCGACGCGTTCTGGCGCAACGACATGGAGATGGAGGGCGAGGTCGAGATCATCGGGCTCGGCGGCGCCATCGGCGACGTCGCCGAAGCCGACTCGGCCTTCTCCAACCGCGGCTACCTGCTCTGGCTGAACTTCGCCATGCGCTGGGACGACCCGGCCAAGGACCCGGACTACATCGCCCGCACCCGCAAGATCGTCGCCGACCTGGCCCCGTGGACCGGGACGGGCGTCTACGTCAACATGCTCAACTTCGACGAGCAGGACCGGGTGGAAGAGGCCATGGGCGGCGCCCAGAAATACGGCGAGCTAGCCCGCCTCAAGGCCGACTACGACCCCCGCAACCTCTTCCGCATCAACGCCAACATCCCCCCGGCCCGCTAACCGGCCCCCAACCCGCTAACCCCCGCGAAGTTGTAACCCTCGCACTTCAGGAACAGGGACCGTCATCACCGGCAACTAACGCCGGAAATACGCTTGGCCGGGCCTGCCGCGGGCAGCCGCTAGGCTCCTGCGGAAGGGGTGATGATTACATGAGCGGTGATGTATCACCGGGGCACGTAGCGGCGCCCGGGACTGAGAAGCCACGGCGCTTCCGCCCGAAGCTGCGCTACGAGCTGATCGACTGCGGGCTGCACGGTCACGAGATCCTGGGCACCGAGGCAGCCGAGCTGCGCGCCGAGGACGAGATCTTCGCCCGCGAGTCGGGCGGCCTGCGCTGGTACCGGTGCATGCGGTGCGACTCGTGGCTGGCGCTCCCGCCGCCGGATCAGCCCGCCCGGAAGCACCCGCCCGCGCGGGACGAGATCAGCCTGCCGCTGCGCGGCAAGCCGCTGCGCGACCGCTACGTCCTGCGGCTGATCGCCTTGGACCGCATCGTGCACTTCCTGATCCTGGGGGCGCTGGCCGCCGCCGTCCTGATCTTCGCCAACGACCGGGCCGCGCTGAACGCGGAGTTCACCAAGATCCTCAACGACCTGCAGGGCGGCGTGGGCGGCCCGACCGGGAACACGAACCACGGCATCATCCACGACCTGCGCTACCTGTTCGCCGTCCGGATCCAGAACCTGTACCTGGTCGGCACGGCGATCGCCGCCTACGCCGTGCTGGAGGGGATCGAGGCGATCGGGCTGTGGTTCGCCAAGCGGTGGGCGGAGTACCTGACTTTCCTGGCCACGATCGTCTTCATCCCCTACGAGATCAACGAGCTGATCAAGGGCGCCACCGTGCTGAAGGTGCTGGCCTTCATCATCAACGTGGCCGTCGCCGTCTACCTGCTGTACGCCAAGCGCCTGTTCGGCCTGCGCGGTGGTGGCCGGGCCGAGCACGCCGAACGCGAAGCCGACACCGGCTGGCCCGCCATCGAGCGCTCCACCCCCCACGGCACCCCGCACGGCATCCCGGAACGGTCCGCCCCGCACGGCATCCCGGAACGGTCCGCCCCGCACGGCACCCCGGAACGGTCCGCCCCGCACGGCGTCGCCGAGCCCCGGTTACCGGCTGGCAGCGAGCCGGCCCAGGTGGGCCTCTGACAGCCGCACGGTAGCCGGGCCGGGAGCCCCCAGCGTGACGTCGTGCCGGGTGGACGGCTCCCAGCTGCCGTCCGGGTAGCGGCGCACGAACTGCAGGCTGGCCTGCCCGGCCAGGTCCGCCGGGGTCAGCGTGACCCCGAACAGGCCGAGGCCGAGCGGCTCGGCCTCACGCTCGCTGATCGTGACCGGGTTCCAGTCGTTGAAGCCGTAATGCAGGGTGAACGGCCTGGCCTCGGCCACGACCAGGCTCCGCCCGGCGGGCAGTGCCAGGACCGGGCTGGCGTCGCGCCAGAACCAGCTCGGCGAGGCGGGCACGGCCGCGTGGTACCGGTCGGCGACCAGGGCGAGCAGCTCGACCGCCTTCCCGGTCGCCACCGCCACCGCGAGCTTGACCAGCTCGCTGTGCGCCCACGCCAGCGGCATCGCGCTGCCGGTGGGCTGGCCGGGACGCAGGTTCTGCCAGGGGAGCGGCCCGGCGTCCCAGACCTGCTCGGGCAGCAGGCCGCCGCGGCCGCGCATCGCCAGCATCGCCCGCAGCTGGACGCTCGCGTCCCCGCCGGACAGCAGGTCCAGGTGACCCCGCTCGCCGGCCAGCAGCGGCCACGGGCGGCCGATGCCGAACTTGCGGACCGGCCAGCCGCTGCCGTCCAGCCACTCCCCGTAGCCGTCGATGTCGTACCGGTGGTACGCGCGCCCGCCCGGGGTGTCGGCGGCGAGCATCGCCTCGACGATGGCCAGCGTGTCGGTGATCCGCTTGTCGGCCGGGTCGCGCAGCCCCAGCCGCGGCAGGTAGCCGAACTCCAGGCCGACCAGGGCCGCGGCGTCGACCGGCGCGGTGTCCGGCGGCTGGTTGGCCAGCGTGATGCGCCCGCTGCCGGGCCGCCCGATCCTGACGTAGTGCCCGTCGGTGCCGAAGGCCTGGTCGAGCTCGTCGCCCGACACGTAGGTGAATTCCTCCAGCCGCTCGTTCCAGTTGTCGGCCAGCGCCAGCGCGAGCGCCTGGTCCGGCCCGGTCAGCCGGGTGGCCGCCACCAGCAGCGCGACGATCTCCAGGCCGATGGTGAACGGGCTCGCGCCCGGGTTCTCCTCCCACCGGTCCACGTCCTGGGCGGACACCGGGCCGTTCTGGGCGAGGTAGCGGGCCGCCTTGACGACGGCGTTGTCGGTGCCCTCGGGCAGCGGCACGCCGAGCTCGGCGAGCTTGCCCGCCAGCAGCAGCGGGAACGCGACCTCGTCCAGCTGGACCGCCGCCTGCGGGTCGAACGGGGCGGACACCCGGCTGACATAGAAGCAGCGCGGCCACGACCCGTCCAGGTTCTGCCGGCCGATGAGGTAGCCGAGCGCGTCCGCCGCGTCGTCGGCGTGCCCGGCGGCGGCCAGCGCGAGCGCGGTCTCCCCGCCATCGCGGCACCACACCATGTGGTAGCCGCCCGGGTCGTTGGCGTCGTTCCCCCAGGGGATCGCCAGGCCCGCCACGTAGGCGCCGTCCACGGTGTGATCGGCGTGGGTGCGCAGCACCACCGCCGAGTCCCGCAGCGCCCCGGCCAGGCCGGGCGGCGCGGACGCCAGCTGGGCCGGTCCCGGCAGGGTGAGGCCGGCCGTCCAGGCCCGCCAGCCCCACGTGAACGCGTCCGCCGTCGCGTCGTACCCGGCGGCCAGGCTGGCCTGGGCCACGGCCCGGGCCGTGTCCTCGCTGTCCCCGAACCCCAGGGCCAGCAGCCCCGAGCCGGCCGCCAGCTCACCGGTCAGCGCGACGACCCCCGGGCCGGCCCGGTCGTAGGTCAGGGTCATCGACCCGGTGTGGCTGAAATCGGTCCAGCCGTCGGTGTCGCCCACGTAGCCGGCTCCGGCCCGGGTGAATCCCGGCTGGGCGAGCAGGCACAGGAAGCGGCTGCCGTCGCTGGCGAACAGGGCCAGGTCCTCGTCGGCCCGGGCGGTGTTGTCCGCCCCGAGCGCTCCCCACTGCGGCTCCGGGGTGATCTGGCTGGTGCCCAGGTGGGGGGTCAGCAGCGGGTACAGGCGCACCCCGGCGCCGGTCAGCTCGTAGTCGATGAGCAGGGCGTCGCGGGCGGGGTCGACCACCGGCCGCAGCGTGAGCCGGTAGTCCCGGCCGACGCCGGCGTGCACGACGGTCGGCAGCATCAGCCCGGCCTCCGGGGTGGACAGCGTGTAGCGGTCCACCCGCTTGACCTCCTGCCACCAGCCGGCCCCGCCGATCAGGAAGCCGAGGTCCTTGACCTGCGGCTGGTCCACGGCCGGCCAGTAGACCTCGGTGACGATGCCCTGGGCCATCGTCGCCCACAGGTGGCTGCGCCCCAGCGCGGTCATGACCAGGTCCTTGGCCCCCGACGTCCACGACTGGGCCGCCTGCGCCCGCGGGACTGGCGCCGGTCCAGCTGTCATCATGACCCCCTCGCGGAAGAACTACCGCAGGTGAGCCTAAACCGTTCAGGCGTCCCAGAGGGAACCCAGCGCCGCGTCGACCCGGCTCGCCAGCGATCCCGTGGCGGGCAGCGGCGGGACCAGCGGGGCGGCGGTGGTGCTGTCGCAGGCGGCCAGCGCCTCGTCGTCCAGGAACCGGGTCAGCTGGCCCAGCCCGTGCCGGTCGTCGCGGCCGCGCCGGCGGATATGCAGCCGCTGCGGCGCGTACAGGTACAGGCGGTCCCGGGCCCGGGTGACGGCCACGTAGAACAGGCGGTGCTCCTCGGCCAGGCCGTCCGGGTCGCCGAGGGCCATGTCGCTGGGCAGCGCGCCGTCGACCAGGTGCGGCACGTGCACGATCGGCCACTCCAGGCCCTTGGCCGCGTGGATGGTGGAGATGGTCAGGTAGTCCTCGTCCAGCCGGGGCGGCCCGGCCAGGTCGGATGCCGAGGACGGCGGATCCAGGGTCAGCTCGGCCAGGGCGTCGTGCAGCGACGGCTGGGCGGCGGCCGCGTCGGCCAGCCGCCGCAGGTCGGCCAGCCGCGGCGCGGAATCGGGATAGCGGACCCGGATCAGCGGGTCCAGCAGCGCCAGGACCGCCTCGGCCTGGCCCGGTGCCTGCCCGGCCGCGTCGGCCAGCAGGGCGATGGTGGCGGCCAGCGCCCGCTGGGCCCGGGGCGGCGCCGCCTGCGCGGCCTGCGCCCAGTCGCCGTCAGGGGCCAGGGCGGCCAGGACGCGCCGGGCGTGCGCCGGGCCGATGCCCTCGTGCAGCCGCAGCAGCCGGAACCAGGCCAGGTCGTCGGCCGGGTTGACCAGGATCCGGGCGGTGGCGATGAAGTCCTTGACGTGGGCGGTGTCGGTGAACTTCAGGCCGCCGAACTTCACGTACGGGATCTTGCGCGCGGTGAGCTCGATCTCCAGGATGTCGCTGTGATGGCCGGCCCGGACCAGGATCGCCTGGTCGCGCAGCGCGGCGCCGTCCTCGTGCGCGTCGAGCACCCGGGCGCAGATCTCCCGGGCCTGGGTGGCCTCGTCGTGGCAGCGGACCAGCAGCGGTGCTGCCCCCGGGCCGCGGTCCCCGGTCAGCGTCAGGTCCAGGCCCGGCGCGGACGGGCGCACGACGTTGGCCAGGTCCAGGACGCCCTGCCGGGACCGGTAGTTGCGGTCCAGCCGGACGATATCCAGCCCGGGATAGTCGGCGGTGAGCTGCCGCAGGTGCGCCGGATCGGCGCCGCGGAACCCGTAGATGGCCTGCGCGTCGTCACCCACGCAGGTCAGCTGCTTGCCGTCCGGCTGGAGCAGCCGCACGATGCTGGCCTGGACCGCGTTGACGTCCTGGTACTCGTCCACCAGCACCGCGTCGAACATGCCCCGCAGCACCGGTCCGGCCGCCGGGTCGGCCAGCGCCGCCTGCCACAGCAGCAGCAGGTCGTCGAAGTCGAGCAGGTGCCGGGCCCGCTTGCGCTCGGTGTAGGCGCGGAACAGCCCGGATAGCTGGCTGGTGAACGGCGCGCACCACGGGTAGCCGGCGGTCACCACCTCGCTGACCGGCCGGCCGGTGTTCACGCACCGGGTGTAGATGTCCGCGCAGGCGCCGGCCCGCGGCGTCCGCATGCCCGTCTCGGCCAGGCCGTGGTCGGGGCGCAGCGCGTCCAGGATGTCGGTGGTGTCGCCCGGGTCGAGGATGGTGAACTGCGGCGACAGCGAGAACGACTCGGCGTGCCGCCGGATGATCTTGTGCGCGATGGCATGGAAGGTCCCGCCCCAGATCTTCCCGCCCGTCCCGTCGGCGCCGGTCCCCTCCCACCCCGCGTTAGCCCGGGCGAGCATGTCGCTGGCCGCGCGGCGGGTGAAGGTCAGCAGCAGGATCCGGCTGGCCGGCACGTCCTGCGCGCCGCGCAGCCACGCCGCCCGCGCCACCAGCGTCCGGGTCTTCCCGGTGCCCGCCCCGGCCAGCACCAGCAGCGGGCCGCCCTGGTGCGTCACCGCCTGCCGCTGCTGTTCGTTCAGGCCGTCAAGGACCGCGCTTTCGTCGAACATGCATATGAACATAACCAGTAAGATCCCCGCGCGCCCGTACAACGCGCCGGCCCGCCGCGAGCCGGCCGCGCGGCCGGGCGGCGTTTGGCGGGCGGCCGTCCCGGGCATCGGACGCTCGTGACGGGCATCGACCCCGGGCCGCAGCCGTCGCGTACCGACAAGCGCTGGTACTTCGGGCTGATGGCGGCCTGCATCACCCTGTTCGTGCTCTCCTGGGCCGTGATCGACCGGTACTCATCGCTCGCGGCCATCATCGTCGCGGCGGTGGCGGTGGCGATCCCGCCCTTCGCGGTGATCGTGGCCAACGTGGCCAGCGCCACCGACCGGCGCCGCCGGTAAGGACGGAGGGCAGGCAGGGATCAGGCCGCCGCGCGCCAGGCCTGGTAGCCGCCGATGAGGTCGGAGACGTCGGTGAAGCCCGACGCGCGGAGCAGGCTGGCCGCGATCGAGGACCGGTAGCCGCCCGCGCAGTACGTGACGACCGGGACGTCCGGGTCGAGCTCGCCGATGCGCTCCCGCAGCTGGCCCAGGGGGATGTGGACGCTGCCGTCGATGGCGCCCTGGGCGTGCTCGCCCGGGCCGCGCACGTCCAGCAGCACCAGGGCGGGGACCGCGTCCCGGGCGTCGGCGAGCTGGTGCCCGGTCAGCCGGCTGGCGGTCCGGATGGCCTCGGGATGCCGGATGAACGCCGGCGCCGGGTCCAGCGCGCCGATCACGGAGTCCATGCCCACCCGGGCCAGCCGCAGCCGGGCGTCGCGGGCCCGGCCGGGCTCGCACACCAGGACGAGGTCGCCGCTCGCGACCTGCGCGGCATACTCGGCGAAGCGGCCGTCGAGCCCGACGTTGACCGAGCCGCGCAGGTGCCCGCGGGCGAACTCCTCGGGGGAGCGGACGTCGAGCACGACCGCGCCGCCGTCCTGCCGCCGCAGCACGTCCTCCAGTGCCAGCGCGGCCGGTTCCTCCACGTCGGCCAGCTGGTGCGATTCCCGGTTGAGCTCGGCGACCCGGGCGAAGTAGCCGGGCCGGGGCGGCTGCCCCTCGGTCACCGCCGCCACGAACTCGCCGACGGTGCCCATCCGCAGCGCGTAGTTGCTGCGGCGCTGCTCGCCCAGGGTCGAGGACGTCTCGGTGGAGAGGTTCTTCCCGCACGCGGACCCGGCCCCGTGGGCCGGGAACACCCGGGTGACGTCCGGCAGCGTGAGCACGCGGGTGTGCAGCGACCGGTACAGCTCGGCGGCCATGTCCTCCGGGCTGCGGCCCTGGGCGGCGACCAGGTCGGGGCGGCCGACATCGCCGATGAACAACGTGTCGCCGGTCAGCACGCCGTACGGGTCGCTCGCGTCCGGCGCCTCCCACACCACGATGCAGATCGACTCGGGCGTGTGCCCGGGGGTGGCCCGGAATTCCAGGCCGACCTGGCCGAGGTCGATGCGCTCGCCGTCGGCGACCTTGCGATGCGGGAAGTGCACGTCGGCCGCCGCCCCGTAGACGATGGCGGCGCCGGTCGCGGCGGCCAGCTCCAGGTGCCCGGACAAGAAGTCGGCGTGCACGTGGGTCTCGATGACGAATTCGATGCGCAGCCCGCCGGCGGCCGCGTCGTCCAGGTATTCCTGGACGTCGCGCCGGGGATCCACCACGGCGGCCCGCCCGGTGGTCTCGTCCCCGATCAGGTAGGAGGCCTGCGAGAGGCAGTCGAGGTAGTACTGGACGAATTTCACGGGTACCCCCCAAAAGAGCCGTCTGCCACGACACTCTCACATTGGCACGCAGGGATAACAGAGGCGCACGGCCCACTCGTTCGGTAGAAAGGGCTTGGGGCCTACCGTGCTCAGCCCGGAGGAGGTCAGGTGCTGAACTCAGGCACACCGCACTCATGACGGCGCAGGCGTGGACGGCGCGGCGGGTCCTCGACGCGGCGATCGTGATGGAATGGCGCCCCGACGGCGCCATCGAGGTGCTGACCGACGACTACCGGCTCATCCGCTATCCGGACTGGGCGCTCGACCCGACCTTCCCGGCCGCCCAGGTCACCCGGTCACGCAGCGGCAGGCCCGCGGCGGA
>JAICWX010000081.1 GCA_025934635.1 Streptosporangiaceae bacterium
CCGGCCGAGAAGTTGACGACCAGCTTGTAGCGCCAGCCCGGGGCCTTGTGGCGGCTGTGGTACCTGGCCATGCCGAAGCCGGCCATCGTGAACGCGGTGAACACGCCGATCGCGTACAGCGGGACCAGGTTGTTGACGTTGGCGTCCTTGATGATCAGCAGCGCCACCGACGTGATCGTCAGCAAGATGATGGCGTTGGAGAACACCAGCCGGTGGCCGCGCTTGAGCAGCCACCGGGGCAGGAACGAGTCGCCCGCCACGTAGCTGGTCAGGAACGGGAAGCCGTTGAAGCTGGTGTTGCCGCCGGTGTACAGGATCAGCATGGTCGCGGCCTGCAGCAGGTAGAACAGCGCGTGCCCGATGAACGTGCCGCCGAAGACGGCCTGGGCCTCCTGCGCGATCACGGTGGGGTAGCCCGCCTTGTAGGGCGTCGCCTTGGTGCTGTGCGCCAGCCAGGAGATGCCCGCGATCAGGATGCCGAGGATGGCGCCCTCGGTGATGAGCACCTTGCGGGCGTTGCGGCCCTCCGGCGGCTTGAACGCGCCGACCGCGTCGGAGACCGCCTCGATGCCGGTCAGCGACGCGCCGCCGTTGGCGAACGCCTTCAGCAGGACGAAGATCATGGCCCCGGTGAGCAGGCCGCTCGAGTTCGAGTGGATGTCGTAGGCGCCGTGCAGCGCGACCGGGTCGTAGGGGTGCAGGTTCCCGATCACCTCGCGGATCAGCCCGACCACGATCATCAAGATGACCGAGCCCGCGAACAGGTAGGTCGGCACCGCGAACGCCCGGCCGGCCTCCTTGAGCCCGCGCAGGTTGCCGAAGCACATCAGCAGCACCACGCCGACGGTGATTTCCAGCTTGTAGGGCCCGATGGAGGGAAACGCGGAGGCCACCGCCGCGGTGCCCGCCGCGGTCTGCACCGCCACCGTCACCACGTAGTCGATCAGCAGCGCCACCGCGCATACCTGGGCCACCCGCGGGCCGAAGTTCTCCCGCGCCACCACGTACGAGCCGCCCGGCCTGATGTAGACCATGACGATCTCGCGGTAGGACAGCAGCACCAGCACCATGACGAACAAGATGACCAACGTCATGGGCAGGATCAGCGTGAACGCGGCCAGCCCGACGTAGGGCACCAGCGCGATCAGGATCTCCTCGGTGCCGTAGGCCGAGGACGAGATGCCGTCCGGCGACAGCACGCCGAGCGCCAGCCCGTTGGACAGCCGCTGCTCGCCGAGGTCCTGGTTGACCAGTGGCGGCCCTAGCAGCTTGCGTTTGGTGGAGTACCAGAAGGTGTCGGGCAGGCCCGCGCTTCTGTCGAGCAAGCCTGTGGCTTTACGCGTGGCCACTGATGATCTGCGCCTTTCATCCGGTCTATACGCTTTTGACGGCGCCAGAGACTTCTTACCACTACAACCGGTATGGGCGATACGGGCGGGCCGCGGTGCCGGCCCGCCGTGGCCTATCTGGGAGAGGATTACCCCGTCTCGTGTGTGTTCACCCGCACCTCGTGCGTGTTCACCTGCGGCTCGTGCGTGTTCACGTCGCGCTGACTTGCCGTGCCGCGGACGGCATGACCCTAGGCTGAGCGGGAAGACGTTCGGCTCCTCCGATCGCTAAGAGGCCTTCCCATGACGACCACTCCGGCCACCGGGCCGGGTGCCCCGGCCGCTGACCAGCCTAAACCGCGCCTGTCGGGGCTGCTCAAGCGGCCGGTCACTGATCGCGGGGGCGAATCGCTCGGCCGCCTGGCCGACGTCATCGTCCGGCTCCGCGGCACCGACTACCCGCTCGTCACCGGCCTGGTCGCCGCCGTCGGCGGCCGCGAGGTCTTCGTCCCCGTCGACCAGGTGAGCAGCTTCGACGCCGGCCTTGACGCTGGGCCGCTGCGACTGTCCAGCGCCCGGCTGTCGCTGCGGCATTTCGAGCGCCGGGACGGCGAGGTGCTGCTCCGGGCCGACGTGCTCGGCCACCGGCTCATCGACGTCCGCAACGCCCGCCTGGTCCGCGCGGCCGACCTCGAGCTGGCCCTGGACGGCGGCGAATGGGTGCTGGCCGGGGTGGATACCCGGCGCCGTCCGCACCGCTTCGGCCGGCCTGCGGCGGCGGCTGCTGACGCCGGAACCTGCCGCGACTGGCACGACTTCGAGTGGCTCATCGGGCACGCGGGCAGTGCCCGGCTGCGCGGGCCGTTCGCCCGGATCCGCCGGCTCAAGCCCGCCCAGATCGCCGACCTGCTGGAGAGCGCGTCCAAGGAGGAAGAGACCGAGATCCTCGGCCGGGTGCACGCGGACCCCGAGCTCGAGGCGGACGTCTTCGAGGAACTGGACGAGGACCTGGCCGCCCGGCTGCTCGGCGCCCGCACCGACCAGGAGATCGCCGGCGTGCTGGCCCGGATGCGGGCCGACGACGCCGCCGACGCGATCGCCGAGCTGCCGCAGCGCCGCCGCCGCCCGGTCCTGGACCTGCTGCCGTCCCCCCAGCGGGCCAAGGTGCTGACGCTGATGGGCTTCAACAGCACCAGCGCCGGCGGCCTGATGGGAGTGGACTTCATCGCTCTCCCGCTCCGGGCTACCGTCGCCGAGGCCCTGACCCTGGTCCGCGATTCCCCGCTGCTCCAGCCCGAGGCGCTGACCAGCGTGCACGCCGTCGACGCCGAAGGCGGCCTGCGCGGCGTGGCCCGGCTGGTCACCCTGGTCCAGGCCGACCCGGCCGACCGGGTGATCGACATCTCCGACACCGACCCGGTCCGGGTCGGCGCCGACACCGACATCACCGACGTCGCCGTGCTGATGAGCGACTACAACCTCATCACCATCCCGGTCGTTGACGACGCCTGCCGCCTGCTCGGCGTGATCACCGTCGACGACGTCCTCGAGATCACCCTGCCCGGCGACTGGCGCCGCCGCGAGGCCGCCGAACCTCCCGACACCCGCCACGGCGCTCGCTGACCCCCGCACCGGTCACTCTCCGCCGGCCATCGAGGGTCCGTGACCAAGTTGTATCCGGCCCGTTCTGACCGGTAGCCGCCATCGTGGGAGCGTTCGGCAAACTGTTTACTCAAAGCACCGTTCTGATTACTCGACGTAGGCTAATCTCACGCTTCGGGTCCGTAAAAATCCGTAGCGTGAGAAGGGTTCGATTCATGTCCGAACGTCACTGGCCGCGTCCCGCGCTGGCCACCACCGCGCTGGCCTTGCTGGGCGCCACCGCCATCGCCGGCTGCGGCGGCGGCTCGGCCAGCAGCGCTAGCAAGGCCAGCGCGACCGAGACGGCGGGGGTAGCCGCCACCACCGGGCACCAGATCATTACCGCCGATCGGCTGAAGAGCGCGCTGCTGACCAAGGTCGGCGGGTCGAACCCGGCCGCGCCCGCCGAGTCCGGTGACTACGGAGCGCTGCCAGACGTGCAGACCAGCAAGCAGACCATGCATGCCGTCAAGGTCAAGCCGGCCAAGTGCGCCGATGCCGCGGTGACCGGTTTCAACTCGGCGGCGTTCGCGCACGCTCCCGCGTCGGTGGTGACCTTCCGGGTCGGCCACGACGGCGTGTCCGAGGTGCTCGTCTCGGCGACGCCGCAGGTGGCCAAGACGGCGCTTGCCAACAAGCTGCCGGCCGGCTGTCAGCACTACACCGCGACGGTGGCGGGCAAGACCTTCCATTACACGGTGAAGGAGGCGCCCATGACCGGCCTGGCCACCCAGGCCCGGGCGCTGAACGTCAAGGCCGCGGGCTACGCCGAGGTGGACGTCTGGTCGGTGGTCTACCGGGCCGACGGGTTCGTGGGCGCGGTCACCGTCGTCGGCCCCGACGCCACCGAAGCCAGCGCGAAGAAGCTGGCCACCCAGGCGTACCAGTTCGCTGCCCAGACCCTGACCTAGTTTGACCGTGATGCAAGACTGGTGACATGACTGACGCGTCCCCTCGTTTCCGTTCGGTCCTCGACGGCTTCCCCGCGTACCAGCCGGGCCGGACCCCCGTCAGCTCGGACGGGAAGACGCACAAGCTTTCATCCAACGAATCCCCGTTCGCGCCGCTGCCCTCGGTGGTGGACGTCATCACCGAGGCGGCGCGATCGGTCAACCGGTACCCCGACAACGGCGCGGAGGCGCTGATCGAGGCCATCGCGGCCAAGTTCGGCGTCCCGCCGCAGCACGTGGCGGTCGGGTGCGGATCGGTGGGGGTCGCCCAGCAGCTGTTCGAGGCGGTCGGCGAGCCCGGTGCCGAGGTGATGTACGCATGGCGCTCGTTCGAGGCGTACCCGATCCTGGCCGGCCTGTCGGCGGCCGACTCGGTCCGGGTCCCGCTGCGCGGGGACACGCACGACCTGGCCGCGATGGCGGCCGCGATCACCCCCCGCACCCGGCTGATCTTCGTCTGCAACCCGAACAACCCGACCGGCACCGCCGTGCACGCCGATGAGCTCCAGGTCTTCCTCGACCAGGTGCCCGCCGACTGCCTGGTCGTGCTGGACGAGGCCTACCACGAGTACGTCCGCGACGAGACGGTGCCCGACGGCATCGACCTCTACCGCAACCGGCCGAACGTCGCCGTCCTGCGCACCTTCTCCAAGGCCTACGGACTGGCCGGCCTGCGGACCGGGTTCATGGTCGCGCACGAAGCCGTCGCCGCCGCGTCCCGGATGACCATGCTGCCGTTCAGCGTGAACAGCATCGCGCAGGCCGCCGCGATCGCGTCCCTGATCGCGGAGGACGAGCTGTTCGAGCGCGTCGAGCTCACCGTCAAGGAGCGCACCCGGGTGCGCGAGGCCCTGATCGCGGACGGCTGGGCGGTTCCCCCGAGCGAGGCCAACTTCGTCTGGATGCAGCTCGGAGAGCACACCGCGGACTTCGCCGCGGCCTGCTTCGACGAGGGCATCGCGATCCGGCCGTTCGCCGGCGAGGGGGCCCGGGTCAGCATCGGCGACGCCGAATCCAACGACGCCTTCCTGGCGATCGCCCGCGCCTTCCCGCACCGCAACCCGGCCGGCTAGGACCGGCCGGGGATACCCACCTCCGCCCAGGCGGCCTCCCGCAAGGTGCTGACGGTCACCCGGGCGTGATCATCGGCCAGTACTCGCCCGCTACCCACGGGTGCCCGTAGAGCTGGATGCAGACGTAGTCCTCCTGCGCGGCGATGGTCTCGATGACGGCCGTGGCCCGCCGCAACGGCAGCAGCGCGTCCGCCACCACGGCCACGATCTTCGGGACATCGGGTTCCACCGTGACGTCGCCGGTGCTGATCGATGTCGACGTCGTCGCGGAAAGCTGGGCCAGGTAGCACTCCGCCGGGGCCGGCCACGGCGGCTCGGCCGGCCCGGCCGTCAGCTTCCGGGCTGAACGGGAGACCAGGCAGTGACCGGCCTGGTCGTGCTCCGCTCAGCGGAGCGAGCAGCTCACGCAGGAACGCCTCTGGATCCTCCCGGCTCACGGCAGCAAGCTACGTCGCGAACCGGCGTCACGTACAGGCGATTCCGGCCGCACGGCACCCTATTAAGTTGTCTCGGCGGATAGCTCGCCAGGGGCCTTCCGGCCGGGTCCCGTAGCCCGGCCGGAGGGCTGCCCTGGTGCTATCTCAGCTGGCTATCCGTTGCTCGAGCCGTTGCTCAGAACAGATACCGGCACGTTCACCGCACCCGATCCGTTCACCGAGATCAGCGACCCGCCACCGGACTGGCTGCCGGTGCTGCCCGCGGTGGAGCTGCCACCGGAGGCACTTCCACCGGAGGCACTGCCACTGGAGGCACTGCCACTGGAGGCACTGCCACTAGAAGCGCTGCCACTGGAGGCGCTGCCGTTTCTCGAGTCGTTGCTGGCCACTGAGACCGGCACGTTGACCGAGCTGGGCGTGCTGACCGAGATCAGCGACCCGCCGGCGGACGGGCTGGAGCTGGCCGAGGTGGAGCTGTTCCCCGCGGCGCTGCCGTTGCCCGACCCGTTGCTGGCCACCGAGACCGGCACGTTCACCGCGCTCGGCAGGGTCGCCGAGACCACAGAGTTGCCGCTGGTCTGGCTTCCGGTACTGCTTGCGGCGGAGCCGCTGCCGGCGGCGCCGCTATTGCTCGGGCCGTTGCTGGCGACGGAGACCGGCACGTTGACCGAACCGGGTGCGTTCACCGCGAGCACCGACCCGCCGGCCGACTGGCTGCTGGCCGAGCCGGAGCTGTTCCCGGTGGCGCTGCCGCTGCCCGACCCGTTGCTGGCCACCGAGACCGGCACGTTCACCGCGCTCGGCAGGGTCGCCGAGATCAGTGATCCGCCAGTCTCCTGGCCGCTGCTCGCCTGGCTGCCGGTGCTGCCCGCGGTGGAGGTGCTACCGGAAGCACCGCTGCCCGAGCCGCTGTTGAGCACGGACACGGGCACGTTCACCGCGCCCGGCAGCGCTAGCGAGATCAGCGATCCGCCAGTCGACTGGCTGGTGTTGCCCTGGCTGCCAGAGCCGACCTGGCTCCCGCTACCGGACTGGCTGCCCGTGCTGCCGTTGCCCGAGCCATTGCTGGCCACCGAGACCGGCAGGTTGATGGCCGGCAGCGTCAGCGAGATCGGCGACCCGCCGGCGACCTGGCTTCCGGTACGACCGGCGACAGAGCTGCCGCCGGAGGTGCCCCCGTTACCCGAGTTGTTGCCCAGCGCGGACACGGGCAGGTTGATCGCGCCCGGGAGGATCAGCGAGATCAGCGATCCGCCAGCCTGGCCGTTGCCGGACTGGCCGGTCGTGCCGCCAGTGGCGCCACCGTTCCCGGACCCGTTACTGGCCACCGAGACCGGCAGGTTGATCACGCCCGGCAGGCTGATCCCGATCAGCGAAAGGCCACCCTGACTGCCACTGCCCGTGCCGGTCCCCGTGCCGGTCCCTGTGCCGGTTCCGGTGCCGGTGCCTGTGCCGGTTCCGGTCCCTGTGCCGGTTCCGGTTCCGGTCCCCGTGCCGGTGCCGGTCCCGCTCCCTGTGCCGGTCCCTTGGCTGCCGCCTCCGTTGTTTCCTTCGGGGAAACAGTGCGAGCGGTAGCGGTAGCCATCGCCGTAGCCATGTCCGTAGAAGTAGCAGTAGACGTAGTGGCTGGTCACGATCGGGACCGAGCCCGGGCCGTGTCCGATATCGGCTTGGCCGGTGCAGGCCATCGCACCGGCGGCCAGGACGGCCGGGAGGGTGACGCCGACGGCCCCCGCCGCGAGGCGCCCGAGGATTCTATTCATGATGAGTTGCACTCTCCTGATGAGGATTACTGGCTTTCTGGCCCAGGCCCGTGGAAGGCAGGGCGTTGCTGACGGATGAACCGGTCGGCAGTTAGCCAGGGCGCTCATCAAGGCAGAGGATGGCGGACGTTGACGGGACATCCGCCGAGCAACGACGACGCGTCATGCCCAGCATGAGCAGGCACGCGCAGACGAGAATCGCGACGCCGCCAGTGGGACCGGACCCATTGCCGAACCCGGTGCCGACATTGATCCCGCCGCTGTCAGGCAGGCCGCCCGGCGTGGCTGGGGTGGCGGGAACCGGGCTGGACGGGGACACGGGGAGGTTTCCTGGCCCGTGACCCGAGACGGTCGCACTGTGCGGGAGAACGTTGAGGCCGGCGGCGGGGGCGGGGATGCTGGCCGGGAAGAGGCTCATGTTGGTCAGTGAGCTAGCGGCGCGTACTCCGGCCGGACCAGGCTGGCTCTGCGGCATCCGAGCACCTGAGCTGTCCATGCCCGCCACCGCCGCGGCCGGTCCCGTTCCCGGCGTACCCGCACCGGGGATTCCCGCGCCGGGGATTCCCGCGCCGGGGATGCCCGCGCCGGGTGTGCCGGTACCGGGCGCCGTTCCGGCGGGGGCACCCGGTACCGAGACAGGAGCCGTGCCGGTGCCGGTGGTACCGGCACCGCCAGCTGCCGGGGCACCAGGGCCGGTGCCGTCCGAGCCGGGCTCAAGACCTGAGGTGATGCCGGTGACGGTCCCGGTCACCGTGGAGACCAGCCCGCCGGTAGTCGAGCCCAGGCTCCCGGTCAGGCCCTGGGTAGCGGTCGCGGCGTCAGCCGCGACACCCGTCACGGTGGCGTTGAGCCCGTTTGTCGCGGCGCTGGTGACTCCGCTGGCCGCGGTCCCGGCGTCTGCGGTCACGTTAGCCACGGTGCCGGTGACAGCCCTGGTGATGCTGGTCCCGCTGGACGTGACGCTGGCGACCGCCCCGGTGACGGTGCTCCCCACGGAGCTGATCGTGGAGCTGACCGCCGAAGCAGCCTGGCCGGTCGTCCCGCTGGTGGCCGAGGTCACGGCCGTGGTGGTCTTGCCGGCCGGCGCGGTCACGGCGGAGACGGTATTGCCGACGGCCGAGGGCACGCCGGAGACGGCGGAGGTCACGGTACTGCTGGCCGCATTCACCGTGCTGGTGGTGGCGGTGGTGGTGACCGGCGAAACCGTCCCGGTCACAGCGGGAACGGTCGCGCTGACCGCTCCGGTGGCTCCGCCGACCACGCCCGACAACGTGGAGCCGAGTGTCCCGCCGGGTGGGCTCTGCGTCGCGGCGTTCGCTGGGCCAGCGAGCAGCAGGCCCATGCCGAATGCTATGCATAGGCCGCCAAGCGCCGCCCCGCAGGTGTAAAAGAACACCTTTAGGGCTAGCTGACACCAGCCCTTCATGTCGGTCACGCTAATTCACTCGGAACGCCAATGTCCAGCTCTAGAACGTAATTAATGCTAGATATTGGTGCGCCGCAAGATAATAAGCGTCCACGGTAGTTGATGTCGGTTTTAGTATGTTTTCCAGGTATAGATCATTGTTTTATCCGGCGCCACAGCCTGCCGGCAAAATTAGCGATATGGACATTTTGCAGGTCGGAATTTCACTGGATACGGCCTTCTAGCGACCCTGCCAGAACTCATCCGGCAGCGTGGCCACCTCATGGCCGGACCGTTCCAGGTACGCGGCCCACGGCAGCATGCGCTGGAAGACCGGCTCACCGCCGTCGGCGAACTGCCGGATCATCGCGACGTTGCGCTCGACCCGCCCGGTGATCGCGTCGCGGATCGCGGCCCGGTCGCCGGTATATCCGTACGCGTCCAGGAGCAGGTGGAACCGCCCCTGCCGGTCGGCCGGGTCGCCGAATCCGGCTGACCCGGCGAGCTCCGCCGTCAGCAGCGGCACCCAGGTCAGCGCCGAGAACGCCAGGTCGCCCTCGCGCGGGGACGGGCTGGCCGTGTCCCAGTCGATGAAGCCGGCCAGGGCTCCGTCATCCCAAACAGCGTTCCACGGCGACGCATCCAGATGAGCGATCACCAGTCCCGGCTGCCACGCCCGGCCGGTGAACCACACGGCGTCGGCGGCCGGCCGGAATGCCGCGGTCGCGTCGTGCAGTCTCCGAAGCCACGCACCCACCTGCCGCAGCGCGTCGTCGGAACGCAGCCAGTCCGGCCATGGCCAGGTCTCGCCCAGGGTCTGGCCGGGCAGGAACGTCAGGCGTTCGCGGCCCTGGTCGTCGAAGCCGCGGGCGCGCGGGGCGCCGTCGAAGCCGGCATCTTCCAGGTACCGCAGCACCGAGTGCACGGTCGCCGTCCACGGCTGCGCCGGGCGGCGGACTTCGTCGCCGATACGTACAGCTCCGAAACTGAGGCCGCCGGCCAGCTGTTCTTCGGTCATCCCCCGGTTCTACCGCCATCAGCCATCCGCAGCGACCGAATATCTGCCCCGCCCACGGCGCAGCCACGTACGTCGCCGCCAACCGCGGTGGCGAGTGCCCCACTCGTGGCGAGGGTGGTGCTCGTGGTGCGCCCGACGTCAGTTCGCCGCATCCCGGGCTAGCTCCGTGAGGTGCGCTAACGGCATCGATGGAGCATCGATGCCGCAATCGCGACATTGATGGAGCATCCATGTCGTTGGCCGGGAGCGGATCAGGGCCGGGCCGGTGACGGGTGTGAGGTGTGGTGCGGATGCGACAGCTGAGAGTACGAGCCCGAGCCGCTGAGGCCAGGCGAAAGCCGGAGCGGGCTGCGGGTGGGGCCTGTGGTGTGGATGCGAAATTGAGCACTGAAACCCGCGTCGCGGGTCAGCGCTCGGCGGCGGCTAGGGCGCGGTCGTCGGGGGAGAAGTCCTGGTCAGAATCATCTGGCGGGTTTTCCAGGTGCCAGCGCACCGATACTCCGATGGTCTCGGCCGGGTCGGTCGGGCGCCAGCCGAGGACGGTCGCGGCCTTGCGGCTGTCGATCAGGAAGTGCTGGGCCGTCGACTTGGTCGGTTCCATGTCCTCGGGGACCACTGCCTCGGGCACGGTGACCAGCGAGGCCTCGTAGCCTGCCGCGGCCAGGATGCGGCCGGCGTAGTCCCGGGCGGTGTCGGTGGCCAGGTCGCCGACGTTGAACACCTGGCCCGCGGCCGTCGCGGGCTGGTCGAGCACGGCCAGCACGGCTGAGGCCACGTCGCCGACGTAGCAGCGGGTGTCGAGCATCGTGCCCGCCCCGACCGGTATCCGCTGCCGTCCGGCGCGTACCCGGCGGAGGATGAACTCCTCCCGGCGCTGCCCGTCGCGCTCGCCGTAGATCATGGATAGCCGCAGGACGGCACTTCCGCGGGCCAGGTACAGCGGCTCGACGTCGAGCTTGTCGTAGCGATCGCCGAGGCCGGGCAGCAGGTCGCGCAGCGGGTAGCGTCCCGCGCGGACCGGTGACTCCTCGGTTATCGGGACCGGCTCGCCGCCCTGCCCGGCCAGCAGCAGCTCATAGGCCCGGTACACGTCGATGCTGGACAGCAGCACCAGCTGGGTGTCGGGCAGGTGGGGAAGCACAGCCGATGCGTCCTCCCGCGTCATCGCCAGCGTGTCGATCACCGCATCCGGCCGCAGCGCCCGGACCTGGTCCGCCAGGCCGGCGAAGTCGGCGCGGGCGGTATGCAGGTGCGTGCAGCCGGCGAGTTCGGCCGGCTCGTGGTCACCCCGGTGCACGACGGTGACGTCGTCGCCGCGGGCCATCAGGTCGGTCGTGATACGGCGGCCGATGAACCGGGTACCGCCCAGCATGAGAACCCGCATGCCGTTACCGTACGGGCGGGTCACGGGGGACAGGAAGGTGCTTCTGCTGACAGCAGAGCAGCCGGACGCCGGGCAGAAGGCAGCGCAGACGGGGATGCCGATGAGGCTACGGATGACGGGCGCCGCCCTGGCGGCAGGGCGGCCGGGCGGCAATACGCGGATGTCTCCTACAGCGCGTACCTCGGCAACGCCAGCAGGCAGCTGTACCGGCAGGCGGCCGCCTGACCGCTACCGGTCGTCTTGGGGCTCGACCAGCTTGAAGGTGAAGACCTGCGGGCCGATCTGCAGGCTCCAGCCCGGCGGGAGCGGGCTCGGCTCGGTGCCGATCCGGCTCCACTGCTCGTCTCCGGGCGGGCTGAGGTAGGTCCCGTGCATCGACTCGGCGTCGCGGACCAGCACGATGCCGTTCTCGACGGAGACGTACGCGTGCACCCGCGAGATCACGTGATCCGGGTCCGGCAGCTGGACCGGCGCGGCCTCGCCGCTCTCCACCGACGGATCTTGCTGCGGTTCCCGGCCGAGGACGTAGACGCGGTCCAGCACGATCGTCAGCCCGTCCTGGGATACCAGCATGCCCAGCGGCAGCGGCTTGTCCGCGGGCCGGGACTGCACCGGGGCGATGGTCGTGGCCTGGACGGGCTGGAGCGGCTCGCCGAACCCGGCGCGACCGCCGGCCGGGCGGTCGTCGTCCAGCCCGGACTCGGCCCGGCCGTGGGCCGCTTCGTAGTCACTGGGCCGCGCGACCATCGTCGGCTGGTGGCCCTGCTGGCTTTCGGCCCGCAGCGCCCAGCCCTCCTGCGGCTGGTCCGGCTCCGGCTCCGGCATCTCCTCGGACCGCGGCCACGCGAAGCCGGACCTGGCGTCCGTCGCCGCTTCCGGCCCGGCCCCGTTCCCGGCGCCGGACCCGGCAAAGGCCGCCCGGCCCCGATCGGCCACGTCGTCATCAGCCGGACGAGCATCTGCCAGGCCAGCCCCAGCCGAGCCGCCCCAGCCGGAGTCAGCGCCAGCCGGGCCGCCCCAGCCCGAGTCAGCGCCAGCCGGGCCAGCCTCGTCATCGTCGGCGGAGTCAGCGCCTGCTGAACCACCCCAGGCCGAGTCAGCCTCACCCACTCCGGCATCGGCTAGGCGGCCACCCGCCGGGCCAGCCTCGGCAAAGCCGGGACGATCCCCATCAGCACCGGCCAAGTCGGCACCAGCCACACCAGCACCAGCCAAGCCGGTCCCGCCACCGCTAGAAGCCACGTCAGTACCAGCCACGCCAGTCCCCGACTCGGCCAGCGCGGGTTCAGGTCCAGCCCCACCCGCCGTCCGGCTCAGCACGAAGCCCTGACCAGGGACGACCCCGCTCCGAAGGTCAGTCAGCGGGTCCGCCTGCACCGGCGCGCCCGCCACGCCGCCGATCGCCAGCCGCTCGAACGTCCCCGGCACGATCTGGTCCACCCAGGTCAGCGCCTGCTCGCCGGATACCTGGCGGTTCGCGCCGCCCTCGGTGATCGTGCACCACACCGCGCCGCGCAAGAAGATGAACACGCCGTCGCGATTCGGGGCCACGATCCCGAACGCGGGCGTGTCCCCCGACATGTGACCGATGACCCAGGCCGCCAGCCGGCTCGCGATGGTGTTGGCCGGCGCCTGCCGGTCGGAACCGACTTCGGCCGCCAGCGCGAGCAGTTCCCGCACCGACCCGTCCGCGCCGGAACCCGCCGGGTCACGAGGGATCAAGATGGCCGTGTCGCCGAACCGGCCCACAAGACCAGGCCCTGGCTCGATACCGATACGCGTGGTCAGCTGCTCCATCGTGGCTTCCTCTTCGTCAAGGGGGCAACGTGGGCATTGTGTCACGTCGCGGAAGCCAGCAAAAACGCCAGTTACCTCACGCGGTGACGGCCGCGACGTCCGCGCCGAGGGAGTTGAAGCGCTTGGCGATGTCCGCGTGCCCGCGGTCGATGAGGTAACCGGGGCTGACCAGGGTCTCACCCTCGGCGGCGAGCCCCGCCAGCACCAGCGCGATGCCGGTCCGCAGGTCGTGCGCGGTCACCGGGGCGCCCTTGAACGCGGTCGGGCCGTGCACCACGACCCGGCTGCCGTCGAACTCGACCTTGGCGCCCATCTTGTTCAGCTCGGCGACCAGCGTGTAACGCCCGTCGAAGATGGTCTCGCGGATGTAGGAGGCGCCGTCGGCCAGGCAGGCCAGCGCCATGATCGGCGACTGCAGGTCGGTCGCGAACCCGGGGTACGGGCCGGTGATGACGTTGATCGGGCGCGGCGGGTGCTCGGTCCGGACCGAGACCACGGCGCCGTTGGTGCCGAACTCCACGCCCATCTGCTCGAGCTTCCAGCGCACCACGCCGAAGTGCTCCAGCGAGGCGCCGACCAGGTTGACCTCGCCGCCGGTGATCGCGGCGGCCATGGCGAACACGCCGGCGTCGATCCGGTCGGCCATCACGGTGTGCTCGACCGCGGCCAGCTCGTCCACCCCGTGCACGGTGATGAAGCCGGTGCCGCCGCCGGTGATCCGCGCGCCCATCTTGGTCAGGAACGCGATGACGTCGAGGACCTCGGGCTCCTGGGCGCAGTTGTCGATGATCGTCTTACCCGGGGCCATCGACGCCGCCATGATCAGGTTCTCGGTGCCGGTGTGCGACGGGGTGTCCAGGTACAGGTGAGCGCCCTGGAGCCTGCTCGCCTTGATGTGGATGACCGATTCGCCCTCGTCCACCACGGCGCCGAGCCGGGCGAAGCCGCGGTAGTGGAAGTCCAGGCTGCGGCTGCCGAGGTTGCAGCCGCCGATGCCCTCGATGACGGCCTCGCCGAACCGGTGCAGCAGGGCCGGGACGAACAGCACGGCGCCGCGGAACCGCCGGGCGATCTCGGCCGGGAGGACCGGGCTGGTCAGGTTGGAGGCGTCGACCACCAGCGTCCGCTCGGACTCGTGGAACTCCACGACGGCGCCGACCGCCTCGGCCAGCTCGACGGCCCGGCGGACGTCCTCGATCGCGGGGACGTTGCGCAGTACCGTGTGGCCGTTGCCGGTCAGCAGGGAGGCGGCGATCATCTTCAGCGCCGCGTTCTTCGCGCCCTGTACGAAGACCGTGCCGTGCAGCGGAGCACCTCCGCGCACGCGGTAGCTCGTCTCGGGTCCTGAAGTCATGGGCGTTAGCTTAGCCGGGACAGGCGGTCGAAGACCGGAGCTAGCCGAGCAACGTACCGCTCGGGCTGGAAAGCGGAGTCCAGCCGGGCGTCCGGGATCGACTGCCCGCGTGTCGCGGCCTGTTTGCGCAAGGTGTCCCGGAATGGGGTCTGCGACTCCCAGGTCTCCATCGCCGCCGCCTGGATCAGGGCATAGGCGTCTTCCCGGCTCATACCCGCGCTGACGAGCTCGAGCAGCACGGCCGAGGAGTACAGCAGGCCGTGCGTGACGTCCAGGTTGGCTCGCATCCGGGCCACGTCGACCTGCAGCCCCTCGACCAGCCGCGCGGTCTGGTCCAGCAGGTAATCGGTGGCGATGGCGGCGTCGGGCAGCGCGATCCGCTCCACGGACGAATGTGAGATATCCCGCTCATGCCACAGCGGGATCCCCTCGGTGACCGGAGTGACGTAACCGCGCACCACCCGGGCCAGCCCGCAAATCCGCTCCGAACGGATCGGGTTCTTCTTGTGCGGCATGGCCGAGCTGCCCTTCTGGCCGGCCCGGAACGCCTCGGCCACCTCCCGCACCTCGGTCCGCTGGCCGTGCCTGACCTCGAGCGCGACCGCCTCGCAGACGGTGGCCGCCAGGGCCAGCGCGTTCACCCACTCGGCGATCCCGTCCCGCATCACGACCTGGGTGGCCACGTCCGCGGGCCGCAGCCCGAGGGCCGCCATGACCTCGGCCTCGATGGCCGGGTCGATGTTGGAGTAGGTGCCGACCGGCCCGGACAGGGTGCCGACGGCCACCGCGTCCCGCGCCCGGACGAGCCGGTCCCGGGCGCGGGCCACGGCGAAGGCGAAGTCGGCTACCCGGTGGCCCCAGGTGTCGGGCTCGGCGTGGATGCCGTGCGTCCGGCCCGGCCGCAGCGAGTCCCGGTGCGCCAGCGCATGGTCCCGCAGCACCTCCACCAGCTTGGTCGCCCGGGCGACGAGCAGGTCGCTGGCCTCGGAGAGCTGGATCGCGAGGGCGGTGTCGAGCAGGTCCGAGGAGGTCATCCCGTAGTGCACGTAGGCGGCGGCCGAGCGCGGCGTGGTGTTGTCCGCCCAGGCAGTGAGGAAGGCGATCACGTCATGGTCGGTGACCGCCTCCACCGCGGCTACCGCTTCCGGGGTGGGAATTTCAGCCGAACGAACCGGCTCCACGCTATCGGCCGGCACCGTCCCGGCCCTGGCGTTGGCCTCGAGCACGAGGAGCTCGACCCGGCACCAGAGCTCGTACTTGTGGGCCTCGCTCCAGACCCGGCCCATCTCGGGCAGCGTGTACCGCTCGATCATGCCTCTACCGTATCGGCGGCCGTCTGTTTCAAAGGGCGGGGCTCCAGGACCAGGGCCGCTGCCACGATGAGGATCAGCACGACCATCTCGGCCGCCACGCTCAGCGTGACGCCCACGGCCGAGGCGGCCACGGAAACCGCCGCCGCCCCCAGCCGGTACCCCTGGGAGCCGATCCGCAGCGCGTGCCTGAACGCCGCGCTGCCGATCAGGAACAGTGCCACGCCGCAGCCCAGCGCCCAGCACGGCCCGGCCGGCAGCGTGCGCCCGGTGTCCTCGATCGCCTGCTTGACCCCCGAGGCCATCGCGACCACGCCGAGCAGCAGCGGGATGTAGGCGTAGAAATAGGCGGCCAGCGCCAGCGCGGGCCGGGCGGCCGGGTCCGCCGTCGTCATGGCGTGTTCGGCCCGCTCGTCGTCGGCGGCGCCGAAGTAGGCCCACCACAGCGCGGCCGACAGCGCCAGTCCCAGCACCGCCGAAAGGACCAGCGCGACCGTGACGTCGTGGCCCTCGGCGCCGATCCCGATGTCCACCACCGACTCGCCGAACACGATGATGACCAGGGCGCTGTGCCGCTCGGTGAAGTGCGAGGGCGAGATCGAGAACCGTCCGTGCGGCTTGGTGACCAGCGGCGACAGAGCCGGGACGGTCAGCGCCAGCACCCACAGCACGTAGCCGGCCGGCCCCTTGACGATCCCGGCCGTGATCACCAGCGCCGCCGCGATCAGGTTGAACGGCACCACCCGGGCGATGTTCCTGTTCACCCGCTGGTACAGCCAGGCGTGCACCAGGATCACGACCAGGTAGCCGATGCCGAGGGCCACGCCGTCCCGGCCGAACGCCTCCGGGATGGCCAGCGCCATGATCAGGAAGCCGGCCATGCCGACCAGCATGAGCAGCCGCTCCGGGGGCTGGGACGGCGACCGGGCCGTGGCCAGCCAGACGTAGCCGCCGTACATCCACCACAGCACGCCGAAGACGAGCAGCACCCGGAATCCGTCCTCGACGGTCACGTCGTGGTGCGCCAGGATCCCGGTGAGCTGGGTAATCGCGAAGACGAAGACCAGGTCGAAGAAGAGCTCCAGGGTGCTGACCCGCAGCGGCTGCTCGCCGTTCTCCTCCGGTTCCGGGTCAGTCAACGGTTCGCCGCGATGTCGTGGCGGTACCAGCCGCCGCGCAGGTCCACCGTGGCGGCCAGCGCGTAAGCGGCTTGGCGCGCGGCCGCGATGTCCGGCCCGGAGCCGACCGCGTTGAGCACCCGGCCGCCCGCGGCGAGCAGGGTTCCGTCCGGGCCGGTGGTCGTGCCCGCGTGCAGGAGATAGGAGTTCGCCACTCGTTCGGTGGTCATGATCTTGATTTTGTCGCCTTTGACCGGGTGCTCGGGATAGCCGTTCGCGGCGAGCACAACGGTGACCGCGGCGCCGGGCCGCCATTGCGGGGCGGGGGCGCCGGACAGGTCGCCGGCCGCGGCCGCGGCCAGCAGCGGGGCCAGCGGGGTGGCGAGCCGGTCCAGCACCACCTGGGTCTCCGGGTCGCCGAAGCGGGCGTTGAACTCGACGACCCGCAGGCCGGCCGAGGTCAGGCTGAGCCCGGCGTAGAGCAGGCCCTGGTACGGCGTGCCGCGGCGGCGCATGGTGTCGAGGGCGGGCCGGATGACCGCCGCCATCGTCTGCTCGGCCAGGTCAGCGGGAGCCCAGGGGAGCGGGGCGTAGGCGCCCATCCCGCCGGTATTGGGTCCCTCGTCGCCGTCGCCGGCCCGCTTGAAGTCCTGGGCGGGCAGCAGCGGCACCGCCGTGGTGCCGTCGCAGACCGCGAACAGCGACACCTCGGGGCCGTCCAGGAACTCCTCGATCACCACCGTGCCGCACGCCCGCGCGTGCGCCCGGGCCGCCTCGAGGTCGCTGGTGACCAGCACGCCCTTGCCCGCGGCGAGCGCGTCGTCCTTGACCACGTAGGGCGGCCCGAACGCGGCCAGCGCCGCATCCGCCTGCTGGCTCGTGCGGCAGGTGAACGAGGCCGCGGTCGGGATGCCCGCCTCGGTCATGACCTGCTTGGCGAAGGATTTCGAGCCCTCGATCATCGCCGCCGCCGCACTGGGGCCGAAGCAGCTGATCCCGGCCTCGCGCAGCGCGTCGGCCGCCCCGGCCACCAGCGGCGCCTCCGGGCCGATGACGACCAGGTCCGGGCTGAGCTTGCGGGCCAGGGCGAGGATCTGGTCCGGGGCCGCGGCGGCGTCCGGATGCGTGTCGGCCAGTTCCGCGATGCCCGGGTTGCCCGGGGCCGCGTGCAGGCTGTTTCCCGGTTCCGGGCTGAGGGCACGGACGATGGCGTGCTCCCGGCCCCCGGAGCCGATGACGAGTATGCGCACGCCGTGAGCCTACCGGGGCAGGCCCGGCCGGCCGGTGCTGTTAATCAGTGCCGCGGAGGAGGTCCCTGAGCTGGAGGGTCTGGTCGCGGCGGGGGCCGACGCCGACCGCGCTGACCGGGGCGCCGATCATCTCCTCGACCGCGCTGATGTAGGTCCGCGCGTTGGCCGGCAGCTCGTCGAACGTGCGGGCCTTGGAGATGTCCTCCCACCAGCCGTCGAAGTACTCGTAGACCGGCACCGCGTGGTGGAACTCGGTCTGCGTCATCGGGATCTCGTCGTACCGCTTCCCGTCCACCTCATACGCCACGCAGACCGGCACCCGGTCCAGGCCGGACAGCACGTCCAGCTTGGTCAGGAAGTAACCGGTGACGCCGTTCACCCGGGTCGAGTAGCGGGCGATGACCGCGTCGAACCAGCCGCAGCGGCGCGCCCGCCCGGTGGTCACGCCGTACTCGGCGCCGGTCTTGCGCAGCCATTCGCCCTGCGCGTCGCGGAGCTCGGTCGGGAACGGGCCCTCGCCGACCCGGGTGGTGTAGGCCTTGACGATGCCGATCACGTCGGAGATCCGGGTCGGGCCGACGCCGGACCCGGCCACCGCGCCGCCCGCCGTGGGCGAGGACGAGGTCACGAACGGGTAGGTGCCGTGGTCCACGTCCAGCATGGTGGCCTGGGCGCCTTCGAGCAGCACGACCTTGCCCTGGTCCAGGGCCCGGTTCAGGGCGAGTCCGGTATCGGCCAGGTAGGGGCGGAGACGTTCGGCGTACTGCTGGTACTCGGCGGCGATCGCTTTCGGGTCGAGGCCGCGGCGGTTGTAGACCTTGGTCAGGAGCTGGTTCTTGTCCCGCAGCACCAGGTCGAGCTTCTTGCCCAGGATGCCGGGGTCGAACAGGTCCTGGACGCGGATCCCCACCCGGGCGATCTTGTCGCCGTAGGCCGGCCCGATGCCGCGCCCGGTGGTGCCGATCCGGGAATTGCCCAGGTACCGCTC
This sequence comes from Streptosporangiaceae bacterium, assembly GCA_025934635.1. Next base: position 18,817 of record JAICWX010000081.1, read on the forward strand.
GGTGACCTTGTCCAGCGCCCGGTGGTACGGCATGATCAGGTGCGCGTCGGCCGAGATCAGCAGCTTGGCGCAGCTCACGCCGCGCGATTCCAGGCCGTCGATCTCCTCGAGCAGCACCTTCGGGTCGATCACCACGCCGTTGCCGATGACCGGCACGACATCCGGGGACAGGACCCCCGATGGCAGCAGGTGCAGGGCGTAGCTCTCGTCGCCGATGACAACGGTATGGCCGGCGTTGTTCCCGCCCTGGTACCTGACCACGTAGTCCACGCGGTCGCCGAGCAGGTCGGTGGCCTTGCCCTTGCCCTCGTCGCCCCACTGGGCGCCGACAAGCACGATGGCGGGCATGCGTCATCCCTTGGCTCGCATGACGAAGCCCCCGCACGGGCGCAAGCGCGGCAGGGGCTCTTGCGAATTGAGATTACCCGCAAAAACGGCAGGTAACCCCGTGGCGTTTGTCCCGGTCGGGCGGGATACCTCCACGGGTTTACCTGCCGTGTCTTTAGTGCGCGGCAAGCTCTTTAGCGCGCGGCGAGCGCTTCCGCCGCGGCCGGGCTGCTGTCGCGCAGGAAATCGGCGCAGCGCTCGGCCTCGTCGTCCTCGCCGATCGCGTCGGCGGCCACGCCCAGCATGTGCAGCGAGCGCAGGAAGCCCTGGTTCGGCTCGTGCTCCCACGGGACCGGGCCGTGGCCCTTCCAGCCCGCGCGGCGCAGCTGGTCCAGGCCGCGGTGGTACCCGGTCCGCGCGTACGCGTAGGTGGTGACCGCGTCGCCCTGGGCGAACGCGCGCTCGGCCAGCGCGGCCCAGGCCGCCGAGTAGTCGGGGAAGCGCGCGGCGACCTTCTCCGGCGCCTCGCCCGCGGCCAGGGCGGCGTCCGCCTCCTGGTGCGGAAGCAAGAAGGTGGCGGGCGGGCCGCCCAGCAGGTTGCGGTGCTCCATGTCAGTACTCCTTTATCCGGCTTGTAGGCCGTTCGTTTATCCGGCTTCTGGGCCGTTCGGCTTTTCCGGCCGCTCAGCCGGCCAGGGCGTGGCCGGCCGACAGCAGGTCCTCGCAGGCGTGCGTGACGCGGGCCGCCATGCCGCCCTCGGCCGACTTGCCCCAGCTGCGCGGGTCGTAGGCCTTCTTGTTGCCGACCTCGCCGTCGATCTTGAGCACGCCGTCGTAGTTCTTGAGCATGTGGTCCGCGACCGGCCGGGTGAACGCGTACTGGGTGTCGGTGTCGACGTTCATCTTGACCACGCCGTAGGAGATGGCTTCCCTGATCTCCTCCAGGGCCGAGCCGGACCCGCCGTGGAAGACCAGGTCGAACGGCTTGTCCGGGCCGTACTTGGCGCCGACGGCGTCCTGGATCTCCTTGAGCACGCTCGGCCGCAGCCTGACGTGCCCCGGCTTGTACACGCCGTGCACGTTGCCGAACGTCGCGGCCAGCAGGTACCGGCCGTGATCGCCGATGCCGACCGCCTCCGCGGTGGCCAGCGCGTCCTCCGGCGTGGTGTACAGCTTCTCGTTGATCTCGCCGACGACGCCGTCCTCCTCGCCGCCGACCACGCCGATCTCCATCTCCATGACGATCCTGGCGTCCTTGCACTTGGCCAGCAGCTCTTTGGCGATTTCCAGGTTCTCGTCCAGCGGCACCGCCGAGCCGTCCCACATGTGCGACTGGAACAGCGGCTCCCGGCCCTTCCGCACGCGCTCCTGCGAGAGCGCGATCAGCGGGCGCATGTAGCCGTCGAGCTTGTCCTTGGGGCAGTGGTCGGTGTGCAGCGCGATGTGCACCGGGTACCGGGCCGCGACCACGTGCGCGAACTCGGCCAGCGCGGACGCGCCGGTCACCATGTCCTTGACCGGCTGGCCGGACAGGTACTCGGCGCCGCCGGTGGAAATCTGGACGATCCCGTCACTGCCGGCGTCGGCGAATCCCTTCAGTGCGGCGTTCAGCGTCTGGGTCGAGGTGACATTGATCGCCGGGAAGGCGAAACCCTGCTGTTTCGCGGTGTCCAGCATCTGCGCGTAGACCTCAGGGGTCGCTATGGGCATGACCTATTACTCCCTCGGGGGCAGTGAAACGTGCCCTCACTCTAGACATCGTGGGCTGGCTACTCCAGGGACGTTCGGGTCCCCGGGATGTGAAGCGCGCATGAAGATGCGCCCGGGCAGTGCCGGTTATGAGGTACAACCTAAGCCATGGAGAGCTTCCTGGCCTCGCACGTGTACCTGGCGCTGATCTTGTTCGGCTTCCTGGAGGCGGCGTGCATCCCGATCTCGTCCGAGATCACGTTCGGCTTCGCCGGGGTGCTCGCCTACCAAGGGCATATTAGCCTCGCGTCGGTCATCATCATCGGCTCCCTGGCCGAACTCGGCGGGTCGTACGCCTCCTACTTCGTCGGCCGGCTCGGCGGGCGCCCGCTGGTGCAGAAGCTCGGGCGCTATGTCCTGGTCACCGAGTCCGACGTGAACCGGGCCGAGCGCTTCCTCGAGGGCCGCGGCGCGTGGGCGATACCAGTGGGCCGGATGCTTCCGTTCGTCCGCGCGTTCACCTCGATCGTGGCCGGGCTCGTGCGCGTGCCGCCGGTCCGGTTCGGGGTGCTGAGCCTGATCGGCACCGTGATCTACGCGTCCGTGCTGGCCTCGATCGGGTACGAACTCGGCAGTGCCTGGGAGAGCGTCAACAAGGGGCTGACCTACGTCGGCTACATCCTGTTCGCCCTCATCGTCGTCGCCATCGTCGGCTTCGTCTTCTACCGCCTCCGCCAGTTCCGCCGCGAAGACCAGCTCCGCCGCTCCGGTTCCGGCGTCCCCGGTTCCGGCGTCCCAGGCTCCGGCGTTCCCGGTTCCGGTGTCTCGGGTTCCGGTGTCCCAGGCTCTGGTGTCGCTGATGTCGCTGGTTCCGGCTTCCCTGGTCCTGACGGTTCCGGCGCCGGCCCGGGCTTCACTCCTGGCCACGCCGACGGCTCCGCCGCGGAGCGCCCCGCCAGGCCCCACTCACACCGCGCCAGCTAAGGCTGCTCGCCCTGCGTGTCCGCTTGGCTTGCGTGGCCGCTAGCCCTCCCCGCCCCCAGTGGCTCTTGTGGCGTGGCTCTTGTGGCGTAGCTCTTGTGGCGTGGCTCTTGTGGCGTAGCTGGGCATGGCTCTTGTGGCGTATAGGTCCGGCCGCTGGCCCACGGTCCGGATTGCCGCTGGCACGCAACCAGGTTGCCACTAGCCCACGGCCCGGGTTTCAGTCCTCAGTAACCGCATCCGCATCACAGACCCCACCCGCCGCGGATCCGGCCCTCGCCTGGCTCCCCGGCAACGGCATCGATGCTTCATCAATGTCGCGGAAGCAGCATCGATGCTCCATCAATGCCGTTAACGCGCCCAGCTGAGCTGCCCAGGACTTGCGCACTGACACCAGGCGCATCACGAGCATTATCAGAACGCTGCCCAGGTGTGATCGGCGAGCTTTCAGTCCCAGCGAGCTAACTAGCACCGGCGGATTCCATGATCGTGTGTTGTTGTAGGTCGCCGGCGACCCCTGACAACACGTGATGAAATCGGCGTAGTGGGCCGGGCTGGCGAGCTAGAGGGCCACAGCCTGACGAGTTAGAGGTCTAGGTCGGGGAGGTCGTAGGCGGCGCGGTAGGTGAGGCCGCGGGCGGTGACGCTGGCCCGGGCGCCCCGGTCGACCAGGACGGCCACGCCGACGACCTCGGCGCCGGCCTCGAGCAGCGCGTCCACAGCGGTCAGGACGGACGCGCCGGTGGTGGAGGTGTCCTCGACGGCGAGTACCCGCCGGCCGGATACATCCGGCCCCTCGATCCGGCGCTGCGTGCCGTGCTCCTTATCTTTCTTGCGCACCACGAACGCGTCGACCGGCGTGCCCCGGCCGGCCGCCGCGTGCATGATCGCGGTGGCCACCGGATCGGCGCCCAGGGTGAGCCCGCCGGCCGCCTCGTAGCCCAGGTCGGCCGTCAGGTCCAGCATGACCCGCCCGGCCAGCGGCGCGATCCGCCCGTCGAGCAGGATCCGGCGCAGGTCGACGTACCGGTCGGCGCGCTGGCCCGACGAGAGCACGAAGTCGCCGTGGACGACGGCCTTTTCCTTGATCGCCGCGAGAAGCTCGGCCCGGTCGTCGCTCACGGTAGGGGATCTTAGGCGATGGCCCGCCGGCGCCGGTTTTCCAGTCCCCCCTCGAACTGGTCGCCCGGCGCCGACGGGGTTCAGCGGGCGAGCCTGTCCACCAGGCGCAGCGCCTCGGTGAGCCGCCCAGGTAGCGGAGTCATGCGAATCTGGGTGCCGAACGTGGCCTGCACGCTCCGGCGCAGCCGGGCATACCGGAGCGAGAGATCGCCGCGCGCGGGGACCAGCGCGATGGCCGGGCCGGTGCCGTGCCCGGCGGGCGGTCCGGCCATCGAGAGCGTCTCGCCGCCCGGGAAGGCGGCCCGCAGGTCACGGCCGACGCCGATGGCGAGGGCCATCCGGTGCCACGGATCCGGGCGCCGTGGCAGCCGGACCACGAGCAGCCGGTGCGTGTCGGCCGGGCTGGTGCCGCCGTGTTCGGCCTCGCGGTACACCTCGGCCAGCCGGGTGCGCAGGTAAGGCAGGGTGGCCAGCCCGCTGAGCGGATCCTCGCAGCCGTCCCGGGCCGGCTGGGCCTGGCTCTCCTCGGCCCAGCCCGCGGCGACGGCGCAGATGAGCCGGACCGGCAGCGCCTCCTCCAGGACGGCGAACAACGCGGCCAGGTCGTCGATCGTCTCCGCGATGCCCGTGCCGGCCTGAGCCCGGGACCGGCCGAGCCCGGCGCAGGCCACGACCAGGCCGCCACCCACGTCACCCACGCCAGTCCCGCCACCCCCGCCGCTCGTCGGCCAGTCCGGCTGGCAGGCGGTCAGGACCGCATCGACGGCCTCGCTGTGCCAGTCGTCCGGGGTGAGCCAGCCGCCCGCCAGGCTGCGCCGCCGCCAGGCATCCCGCAACCCGCCGTCCCGCAACCCGCCCTCACGCAGCCGGGCGGGCACGGCCGGACGGGCTTCGCGGTCTGGCTTCATCGGCTGGTCGGCTCCTTCCATCCGGCGATCTGCGCTGCCGGGCAGCCCTCCGGCCCGTGCTCCTCGGATGAGTGACGGCAAAGCCCTCTCGGCATGACGCCGCATGCGCCAGGATTCTCTTCGTAACTATCCGGAGTCAAATGAGGACGGTGAGTAGTGGCGCAACCCCGAGGCCCATTGCCCGCAGAACCAGTGCCGACCAAACCGGCGCCGACACGACCGGTGCTCGTAGAACCGCTGTCCGCTGAACCCCTGCCGCCCAGCGACGCGGACTTGATCGCGGCGAGCCGGAGCGGTGACGCCGCGGCGTACGACACCTTGTACCGGCGGCACGCCGCCGCCGCCCGCAACCTGGCCCGGCAGCTCGTGCGCGGGCAGGCCGAGGCGGACGACGTGGTGGCGGAGACCTTTGCCAAGATCTTGGACCTGCTGCGCCGCGGCGGCGGCCCGGAGGGCGCGTTCCGGCCCTACCTGCTGACCGCCGTCCGGCGGGCCGCCTACGACCGGCACCGCGCTGAGCGCAGGCAGCTCGTCACGGACCAGATGGAAGCGTTCGACCCGGGTGTCCCGTTTGCCGATCCAGCGGTCGCGGACCTGGAGCGGACCATGATTGCCCGCGCCTTCGCCTCGCTGCCGCAGCGATGGCAGGCCGTGCTCTGGCACACCGAGATCGAGGGCGCCCGGCCGGCCGAGGTCGCCACGCTGCTCGGGCTGACCGCGAACGGCGTTGCCGCCCTGGCCTACCGGGCCCGTGAGGGGCTGCGTCAGGCCTACCTGCAGATGCACCTGTCCGGGGCGGCCCGCGCGGAATGCCGTCCGGTCGCCGCCAAGCTCGGCGCGTACGTGCGGGGCGGCCTGGCCAAGCGGGACGCGGCGATGGTGGCCAGGCACCTGGACCAGTGCGCCGACTGCCGGCGGATCTTCGCCGAGCTCGGCGACGTGAACGTGGCGCTCAAGGCCATCGTGGCCCCGGTCGTCCTCGGCCCGGCGGCGGCCGCTTACCTGGCTTCCGCGGCCGGCCGCGGTTCGGCGGCCGGCCGGGTCACGGCCCGGCTGGGCCGGGTCCGGCACGTGGCGAACGGGCAGCACGTGGCGGTCGTGGCCGCGTCCGTGGCCACCGTCGGCCTGGTCGCCGCGGCCGTGGCGCTCGGCGGGCATCATGGTGCCGCCCCCGGTCCGGTCGCGGCGCACCGCGCCCCGCCCCCCGCCGCCGCGCCCGCGGCCGCCTCCGCGGGCAACTCGGACCCGGTACTGCCAGCCGACTCGCGCCCGCGGGCATCCCATCCGGCCGCCGCCGGGCCGGTGCCGCCCAGCGGGCCGAGCACGCTGAGCCAGCCCAGCGAGCTGCCGGCTCCGGCCCAGCTGCCGCCGCCGGTAAGGCCGTCCCGGCCCGCCCGTCGCCAGCCCGCCCCGCCGGCCCCGGCGAAGCCCTCCGCCCCGGCTGTCCCGCTCCCCGTTCCGCCGCCGGCCACGCCCGTCATCGCCGGGGCGCCCGCCCCCGACCCCCGGATCGTGACGCGGCTCGACCCGGCGGGCCCGCTGCCGCCGAGCGGCAGCGGCATCGTCGGGATCTCCGTGACGAATGCAGGCCCCGGGCTCCTGCAGGTGACCGCCAACGTCTCGCTGCTCGGGATCAACCTCACGCTGGGCTTGTGATGGTGTCCGGCGGCGGGGGGCTTCAGTACCCACTGCATCCAGTAAGTACTGCGCTCCATGTGACCCTGGTTACCAGAGAGCGGGGGGTGGCCTATGGTCCTCCAGGCAGCAGGAATGCGCGGAAAGGCATCCCCGCAGGGGTTCCTTCACTAGTCTTAGAGCCGTCGGGTCCATATCGGTGCCTAGAAGCTGGCGTTGCGCCGAGGAAAGGACGGTGGGGCTGTGGATCGCTGCGCGCTGTTCGTCGATGCTAGTTACGTACTCGCGGATGGTGCCATGGCTGTGCACGGAACCCGCCGGGGCGAATCGGTCTCCTGGGACTACGAGGGACTCCTGCAGTTGCTGTCCAGCCTGGCCCGGGAGCGTTCCGGCTTGCCGGTGCTCCGCTGCTACTGGTACGAGGCCACGGTCGACGGGCGCCGTACCGCCGAGCAGGACACGCTGGCCGACGTGCCGGGCATCAAGCTCCGCGTGGCCAAGATCCGGCCCGGCCGCCGCGAGGGCGTGGAGACCGAGATCCACCGCGACCTGACCACGCTGGCGCGCAACAGCGCCATCAGCGACGCGCTCGTCGTCAGCGCCGAGGAGGACCTGGCCCAGGTCATCGCCGATGTCCAGGATCTCGGCCTGCGGGTCACGCTGGTGCACATCGCGGTGGACGGGAACTGGACCATCTCCCGGTCGCTGCGCCAGGAGTCCGACGACATCATCGAGATCAGCGGCGACCACCTGCGGCCCTACGTGGAGCTGATCGCCGGTGCCGAGCCCGCCCACGCCGACGAGGACGCCGAGCAGGCCGCGCGCCCGCTGTCCAACGGCCACTCGACCGCGGTCGCGGCGTCCTACCAGCCGATGCCGTCGTCCGGGAACCACGCGCCGCCCGCCATCTACACGGCGCCGGTCGTGGCCGAGTACCAGCGGCCCGCGCTGCAGCTGCCGCGGGCAGCCGCCCGGGAGCCGCGCGAGGGACGGGACGCCCGGGACGACCGGTCCCGCGACGACCGGACCCGCGACGACCGGACCGCGCCGGCCGTCAACGGCGAGGCCCCGTCCGCGCCCCGCCCGGACCTCACCGCGCGCCAGGACATACCCGCCCGGCCGGACCTATCGCCGCGGCCGGACATCCCCGCGCGCCAGGATGCCTCGTCGCGCCAGGACATAACCGCCCGCCAGGACATGGCCTCCCGGCAGGAGATGGCCTCCCGCCAGGACATCCCGTCCCGGCAGGACATCCCGTCCCGCCAGGACATCCCGTCCCGCCAGGACATCCCGTCCCGCCAGGACATTGCGTCCCGCCAGGAGATCGCGCGCCAGGAGATCGCCTCCCGGCCGGACATCTATACCCCCCCGGTGGCCAGCCCGCGGAACCGGCCCGAGCGGCAGGACCGGCAGGAGCCGGCCCCGCAGGCCCCGGCCCCCCGGGGCCGCGCCGCCGAGGAGGTCGTCGGCTACTCGCCGCCGGGCCAGGGCACGTCCGGGGCCCAGGAAGTCGCGCCGGTTCCCGACGCCACCCAGCCCGCTCCCGCCCAGCTGCGCCGCCTGCCGTCCGCGCGCAACCCGGCCAGCCCGGGCCAGCCCGGCACGATGGGATCGACCGGCCAGCACAGCAGCCAGGGCAGCCAGGGGGTCCCGGTGCAGGGACAAGGTTCGCCCCGCAGCGCCCCTTACAGCGGGCCGCAGCCCGTGGCGAGCACGACGTCGCCGGGACAGGGTGGCTATGCCAACGGCGGGAACAACGGGGTCTCGCTCTCCGAGGCCGTGCAGGCGGCCCACGAGGAAGGCCAGGAGTTCGGTGGTTCGGTGGCCAGGGACGCTCCGGCCCTGTGGCTGGAGGCGGTGCTGGCCCGCAAGCCGCGGATGCCATCCGACCTCGAGGCCCGGCTGCTCCAGGGCTCCGCGCTGCCGATCGACTTCCTGCTGCACGACGAGGTCAGGCACGCGCTGCGCCGGGGGTTCTGGGATGCGCTCGAGCGCACCCGCCGGTAATCGCGGTAAAAGGAAAGACGCCCGGATTGTCCACGGCACCGATGGGTAGGGTGGACAGCGTGGTCGCGCTGTCCGGTGAGCTATTCGACGCCATCGAGATGAACGCTGCGCGCACGGGCAACCACAAGCGGGCAGCGGTCCGGATGGGCCGGCTGGCCGCCCAGGCCACCGCGAGCCAGATGTCCCGCGCCGAGGCTCATATGCGGGCCGGCGAGCAGTGGCTGCTGGCCGACGACGCCGAGGCGGCGGTGGAGGAGTTCACGAAGGCGACCGCCGACGGCGGCCCCACCCTGGACGACCCGCGGGTCCCGCTGGCCCGCGCGATGTACACCCTCGGCCGGACCGAGGACGCCGACGGCCTGCTCCGCGAGCTGCGCGAGTCCGGCGGCCGTGACTCGGCGCGCACCTGCGACCTGGTGGCCGAGGTCCTCACCGAGCAGGGTGACCTGGAAGGCGCGCTCGACTGGACCACTGCCGGGGTTGCCGCCTGCCTGGCCGGCGATGACCGCGCCGAGCTGCAGTTGCTGCTCCGGCTGCGGTACCGGCTCCGGGTCGACCTGGGCCTGCCCGAGGACGACTACGACAAGATGCTGGACGACAGGAAGGCCGGCCCCGCCGCGGGATCCTGACGATCCCGCCGCGAAACCGGCCCCCGCGTACCAGACCTAGCTAGCGACCCGCTCGGCCCGCTTGACGCTGAGCGCGTCCCGGCCCTCGTCCACGTCGACCAGCACCTCGTCACCGTCTACGATCTCGCCGCCGAGCAGCGCCCGGGCGAGCTGGTCGCCGACCGCCGCCTGGACCAGCCGGCGCAGCGGCCGCGCCCCGTACACCGGGTCGAAGCCGGTCAGCGACAGCCACTCCCGCGCCGCGGGCGTCACCGTCAGCGTCAGCCGGCGCCCGGCCAGCCGCTTGGCCAGGTGCTCGACCTGCAGGTCGACGATCTGGCTGAGCTCGCTGGTGGACAGCGCGTCGAAGACGATGATGTCGTCGAGCCGGTTCAGGAACTCGGGCTTGAAGGCCGACCGCACCGCCTTCAGCACCGCCTCCCGCTTGGCCGTCTCGTCACCGAACGCCGGGTCGGCGATGAACTGCGACCCCAGGTTGGAGGTCAGCACCAAGATGGTGTTCCTGAAGTCCACCGTGCGGCCCTGGCCGTCGGTCAGCCGCCCGTCGTCGAGCACCTGGAGCAGGACGTCGAACACCTCGGGGTGCGCCTTCTCCACCTCGTCGAGCAGCACGACGCAGTACGGACGTCGCCGCACGATCTCCGTCAGCTGGCCGCTCTCCTCGTAACCGATGTAACCGGGCGGCGCGCCGACCAGCCGGGCGACCGAGTGCCGCTCTGAGTACTCGCTCATGTCGATGCGCACCATCGCCCGCTC
>JAICWX010000482.1 GCA_025934635.1 Streptosporangiaceae bacterium
CCTCAAGACGTTCTACGCCAAGTCCCCGTACATGCTGCCGGCGAACACCGTGTGGCTGGAGCCGAACACGACCAAGGCGCCGATGAACAACGTCAACTTCCGCAAGGCGATGGCGTACGCGATCAACCCGCAGCAACTGGTCCAGGTCGTCTACAGCGGCATCACCGAGCCCGCGGGCCCGACCGGGCTGCTGCCCAACCTGAAGCCGTACATCGACCAGGGCGTGGTCGGCCAGAACGGCTTCTCCTACAACCAGTCGCTGGCCAAGCAGTACCTGGCCAAGTCGGGTTACCACGGCCAGAACCTCACCCTGGAGGTCCCGGACGGGTGGACCGACTGGATGGCGGGCGTCCAGGTGATCTCCCAGGACCTGGCGGCGGTGGGCATCAAGGTCACGCCCACCTTCCCGCAGGCCGCGGCGCGTAATGCCGACCTGACGAACGGCAGCTACGACCTGGCACTGGACAACAACGCGCAGCTCGACTCCACGCCCTGGAGCTACTTCCAGCGGATCTACGAGCTGCCGATCGCCAAGCAGCAGACGGCTCAACTCAACTGGGAGCGGTTCAGCTCGCCGGCCGACTGGAAGCTGGTACAGCAAGCGGGCAGCACACCCGTATCCGATACGGCCAAGCTGAACTCGATCTACAGCCAGCTGGAGAAGGACTTCCTCCAGCAGCTCCCGCAGATCCCGGTCTGGTACAACGGCGCCTGGTTCCAGGGCAACACCAAGTACTGGACCAACTACGCCGCCAGCGGCACCGGCAACGAGAACACCCCGGTTATGTGGAACGGCTACCTCGGGTCCATGACGACGGTGTACGCCCTGGCCAACCTGGCGCCGGCCCCGGCACCCAAGGCGTAGCCGCCCGGCCGCCCCGATCGATACCGCCAGCATCGGTAACAACAGCACAGCCGCCTGAGGGCGGCCCGTCATCCCACGTGGCGGGGGATGACGGGCCGCCGGCCGCTGATGCAGACCAGGGAGCGCGAGTGCGACGCTATCTGACCAGGAAAGTGATCACCTACGTGCTGGCCTTCTTCGTCGGCGCGACCATCGACTGGGGCATTCCGCACCTGATGCCCGGTAACCCGGTCCAGCTGTACCTGTCCAAGTTCCAGCTCCAGCCGGGCGGCTATGCGGCCCTGTACAAGACCATGTCCGAGGCGTTCGGCACCAACCTGCCGCTGTGGGACCAGTACGCGCATTTCTGGTCCGGCCTGCTGCACGGCGACCTGGGGGTCAGCATTTACGATTTCCCGGGCCGGGTCACCACGCTCATCTTCGACGCCATCCCTTACACCCTCGCCCTGCTCGTGCCGGCCATCGTGCTGTCGTATGTCCTCGGCAACCGGCTCGGCGCCGCGGCGGCCCGGCGCCGGTCGCTCGACAACACCGTGCTCCCGGCCGGCTACGTACTCCAGGCCATCCCCTATCCCTGGCTGGCCCTGGCCCTCCCGTACCTGCTCGGCGAGGTCTGGCACGTGTTCCCGATCTCCGGCCCCTACGACCAGACCCTGCTGCCCGCGCTCTCGTGGCCCTTCATATCCAGCCTGCTCTACCACTGGTTCCTGCCGTTCCTGACGGTGTTCCTGGTGAGCCTGGGCGGGTGGGCCATCGGAATGCGGAACCTGGTGATCTACGAGCTGGAGAATGACAGCTCCCGGTACGCCAGGGCACTGGGCGCCAGGGAGCGGGTCGTCCGCGGGTACGCGTACCGCAGCGCCTCGCTGCCCCAGCTCTCCGGCCTGGCCCTGCAGCTGGGCGTGATCATCGGCGGCAACATCGTCACCGAGATCGCCTTCCACTATCCCGGCCTCGGCCTGCTGATCTACAACGCGATCGAGGACGAGGACTACTTCCTGCTGCAGGGCATCTTCATCTTCATCGTCATCGGGGTACTGCTCGCCAACTTCGTCATCGACCTCGTCTACATCACCGTGGACCCGAGAACCAGGCTCAGCATGCAGGGAGGGCAGGCATGAGCGACCCGCTCAGCGGCGGCACCGCCGCGGCAGGCCCCGGGCCGGACACGGCGGTGGTGACGCCGGTGGCCGGGGCGGTGCTGCCGGGCGGACCCGCCCCGGTGGCGCCGCGCCGTCGCGGGGAGTTCGCGCACTACGCGCTCCGCAACCCCAAACTGATCTTCGGCCTGAGCCTGGAGGCGCTGTTCGTCCTGGCCGCCATCCTCGGGCCGCTCGTCTCCCCGCACAACACCGCCGAGTTCTTCCTGCCGCACCAGCCACCCTCGCTGCAGCACTGGATGGGCACCGACTACTTCGGCCACGACGTGTTCGCCCAGCTGGCCGACGGCCTGCGGACGAGCTACCTGGTGGGGGCGCTCGGCGCCCTGTGCGCCGCGCTGGTCGGCATGGCCCTCGGCTTCGCGGCCGGCTACCGGGGCGGCCTGCTCGACGACGTCCTGCAGATGATCACCAACATCATGGTGATGATCCCGTCCCTCGTCCTGCTCGTCGTCATCGGCGCCTACCTGAAGACCCGCGGCATCTTGTTCGAGGGCGTGTTCATCGGCCTGACCACCTGGCCCTGGGTCGCCAGAGCGGTCCGGGCGCAGACCTTCACCCTGCGGTCGCGCGAGTTCGTGGACCTGGCCCGCCTGTCGGGCAGGCGCGCCTATTCCATCGTGACCAGGGATATCGCCCCCAACATGGCGTCGTACCTGTTCCTGGTCATCGTGCTGCTGTTCGGCAGCTCCATGCTCCTCGCGGCCAGCTACGACTTCCTGGGCCTGGGCCCGACCAACGGCATCTCGATCGGCACCATGATGAACCAGTCCATGCTCTGGAGCGCGCTGCAGCTCAAGATCTGGTGGTGGTTCGTGCCGCCGGGCCTGGTCCTCACCGGCATGGTCGCCGCCCTGCTGATCGCCAACGTCGGCCTCGACGAGGTCTTCAACCCGAGGCTGAGGGAGCAATGAGCGTCAAGGTCGAGCACCTCAGCATCGCCTACCGCACCCGCGCCGGCCAGATACGGCCGGTCGATGACGTCAGTTTCTCGGTCGCGGACGGGGAGATCATGGGCCTGGCCGGCGAGTCCGGCTGCGGTAAGTCGACGCTCGGCAACAGCCTGGTCTACCTGGAAGGCCGGATGCGGCACCTCGGCGGCCGGGTGGAGGTCGACGGCACCGGCCTGCCGATCACCGACGGCCGGGCCATGCGGCCGCACCGGATGACGCAGGTCTCGCTCGTCCCGCAGTACGCGATGAGCGCCCTGAACCCCACCCGCCGGATCGGCCGGCTCACGACGGACCTGCTCCGCAGCCACGGCGTGCGCGATCCGGGCGTGATGACGGAGATGAGGCGGCGGCTCAGGCTCGTCGGGCTCGGCGACAGCGTGCTCGACCGGTACTCCTTCGAGCTGTCCGGCGGGATGCGACAGCGGGTCACGATCATCCTGTCGACCCTGCTGAACCCGTCCCTGCTCGTCGCGGACGAGGTCACCTCCGCCCTCGACGTCTCCAGCCAGCGGGCCGTGGGCGAGATGATGATCGAGTTCCGGGACCGCGGGTTCGTCAAGAGCCTCATCGCGATCACCCACGACCTGTCCATCCTGGCCCAGGTGGCGGACACCATCCTGGTGATGTACGCCGGCCGGCTCGCCGAGAAGGCCAGTACCGGCACCCTCGTCAAGGCCCCGCTGCATCCCTACACCCAGCTCCTGCTGGCCTCGCTGCCCGAGGTCGGAGTCCGCCACGACACGGTCACCCTGACCGGCATCCCCGGCCGTCCGCCATCGCTGCTCAGCCCGCCGGCTGGCTGCCGGTTCGCCGCCCGCTGCCCGTTCGCCCGGGAGAAATGCGCCGAGACCCCCCCGTTCGTCCAGGTGCAGCCCGGCCACCACGTGGCCTGCTGGAAGGTGAGCGAGGGATGGCCCGAGGGAGGCAGCGCATGAGCGTGCTCCAGATCGACCAGGTGTCCAAGCTCTACCATTCCAGCACCTTCGGCGGCGACCTGACGCCGGCCCTGCGCGGGGTCAGCTTCGGCATCGGCCACGGCGAGCTGGTAACGCTCATCGGCGAGAGCGGCAGCGGCAAGAGCACCCTCGGGCGGATCATCCTGCGGCTTGCCCCGGCCAGCGGCGGACGGGTGATGTTCGAGGGAAGTGACATCGCCGGCCTGCGGCGGACGCGGCTGCGAGATTACTACCGGCACGTCCAGGGCGTCTTCCAGGACCCGTTCAGCTCCTACAATCCGATCTACAAGGCCGACCGGGTCCTGGAACTGATCCGTGGCGTGTACTTCCCGCAGATGGGGCGGCGGGAGTGGCACGCCAAGATCGAGTCGGCGCTGCACGCCGTCGCGCTCAACCCCGGCGACGTCCTGGGCAAGTACCCGCACCAGCTGTCCGGTGGCCAGCAGCAGCGCCTGCTGATCGCCCGCGCCCTGCTGCTCGACGTCAGGCTGCTCGTCGCCGATGAGATCATCAGCATGCTCGACGCCTCCACCCGCGTCGACATCCTCAACCTGCTCATCAGCCTGAGGCGGTCCGGCCTGGCGATCCTGTTCATCACCCACGACCTGTCGCTCGGCCATTACGTGAGCGACCGGACGGTCATCCTGCGCCGCGGCGCGATCGTGGAGATGGGTGACACGGTCAAGGTGTTCGGCAACCCGCGGCACCCGTACACGAGAGATCTCCTGGCCGCCGTTCCCGAGCTGCACAAGAAGTGGCACCCGGCTGCCGAGAAAACGCAGGCCAACGGCTTCGGCAGTATCAGGGAGAGTTCTCCGGCAGGCGCTGAGCGTTACCATGCATGGCCGCTGACCAGGGCAGGGCGGACGCTACGACCCGTCCGCGCACTTGATCCGCCGCCGCTCACGCAGTTCGAAGAAGATCATTTCGTCGCGGCTGCAGAATCCTAGCAGCAAGGCTCGCACATAACTCGTTCGGCATATTTTTAAACATTAAATAGATTAACTAAACCGGATAAGTTGTTTTTCTGGAATATTACCTGAGCAAGGGAGTGGCAAATGGCTGAAGTATCCGCGAAACCTTGCTGCCCACCCGTGCGGGCGGCGGCCCGGCGCAGGCAGCGACGCCGCCGGGCGGTGCTGTCCGGCGGCCTGGCTCTCGCGATGACCGCGGCGGGCGCGACGGCGGCAGGCGCGTCGGCCAGGACGGCCGGTACGTCAGCTTCGTTGACGCCCACTATTACCCGTTCTCGTTCGGCGGGGCGACGGGCGGCAGCAACCCGAGCGACCAGCAGGTGCTGCAGGCCCTGAAGGCGGTGCCCTCGCTGTACCGGCAGGTCGGCGCCGAACTCGACGCCCGTGCCCCAAGG
>JAICWX010000199.1 GCA_025934635.1 Streptosporangiaceae bacterium
CTCCGCCCCGGACGGCTCCGGGAGCGGCGGCTTCCCGAGCGGGGGACCGGGCGGATCCGGCGGGCCGACCGGCCCGACCCGGCCGCTGCGGACCCGCAGGCGGTTCCGGATCGCCGTCAGGATCGCGAAAATCCTCCTCACACTCGTCGTGGTCTTCGCGGCGGCGGCCGGCCTGCTCTTCGCGCTGACCCCGCCGGCCAGCCAGGCCACCGCGCTGGCGCGAGCCCAGGCGCAGGCCCGGCCCATCGCCTACCCGGGCCCCGTGGTCCCGCCGTACTTCGCCCAGGCCCTGATCGCGACCGAAGATCACCGGTTCAACTCCGACCCCGGGGTGGACCCGCTGGCGATGGTGCGGGTGGCGTTCTCCTGGATCACCGGCCGGAAGGACCAGGGCGGCAGCACGATCGACCAGCAGCTGGCGAAGAACCTGTACACCGGCGGCCGCAGCGGCTTCACCAACGACATCAAGCAGATCGCCATCGCGGTCAAGCTCAACCAGGCCTACAGCCGGCCCGAGATCTTGCGCATGTACGCGGAGGTCGCCTACTACGGCCATGGCTACTACGGCCTGCACGCGGCGAGCTGCGGGTACTTCGGCCGGGAGCCGGCCCGGCTGACCCGGGTGCAGGCAGCCATGCTGGCCGGCGTGGTGAACGCCCCCACCTACGACGACCCGCTGGTCTACCCGCGGCAGGCCCGCACCCGGCTGGTCCACGTCATCGGCCGGATGGCCGCGGTGGGCTACCTGACGAAGGCGGAACAGGCCGCGGCCCTGCGGGCGCCCCTGGGCCTGTCCGCCGCCCGCGGCTGCGCGTAACCGCCGGCCACGAACCCGCCGGCCGGCAACCCGCCGGCCAGTCCGGCGCTGTCAGGTCCCGGAGGTCTCCGGCTCGAGCCGTTCCTGCTGCAGCGCGTCGTCCGCCATCAGGAACACCCAGCGGCGGTAGCAGTACAGCCGGAAGATGGTCGCCACGCCGATGCCCACGATATTCGCCACGTTGTAGGAGAGCTTGTCGTTGAGGCCGAGCGCGTGGGTGGCGACCCCGACGACGCCGAGCTGGATGAGCAGCCCGATGCCGTTGAACACGAAGAACAGCGCGGACTCGCGGCCCCAGTGACTGCCCCGCCGGTGCCGGAACGCCCAGAGCTTGTTGCCCAGGAAGGCGAAAACGGTCGCCACCACGGTGGCGATCGTCACCGAGGTCAGCGGCCCGAGCCCCGCCCCGTAGCGCAGCGCGTTGGCCCCGCCGATAGTGATGAAGAAAGCGATGATCCCGACCGCGCCGAACTTTGCTACCTCGTGTATCAGCACCCTGAAGCGGGTGTAGAAACCGCGGGCGAGATCCACGCGCTGCATCCTTTTGGTCGGTCCATCCCGGCTAGTCCGACCTTACCGCGCCCCCAGGTGAGGCCACGTCCATACCGTAAACGGTTCGAGAAATGTCACACTCCCCAGGTAGCGTGCATCGGGTGCCCCCAGGTGAAGTTCTCGTCCGCGCCCGCGGCCTGACCAAGCGGTTTGCGGATTTCACGGCGGTAGCCGGGATCGATTTCGACCTGTACCGCGGTGAGGCCTTCGGCTTCCTCGGGCCGAACGGCGCGGGAAAATCCTCCACGATGCGGATGATCGGCTGCGTCTCGCCGCCGACGGGCGGCGAGCTGGCGATCCTCGGCCTCGACCCGGTCCGGGACGGCTCCGCGATCAGGGCCCGGCTCGGCGTGGTCCCGCAGGAAGACACCCTCGACGTCGAGCTGACGGTGCGGGAGAACCTGCTCGTCTACGGCCGGTACTTCGGCCTGCCGCGCAAGGTCATCAGGGAGCGGACCGACGCGCTGCTCGACTTCGTCCAGCTCGCGGACCGCGCGGGCGACAAGGTCGACCCGCTGTCGGGCGGGCTCAAGCGGCGCCTGACGATCGCCCGCTCGCTCATCAACGAGCCGGAGATCCTGATCCTCGACGAGCCCACCACCGGGCTCGACCCGCAGGCCAGGCACGTGGTCTGGGACCGCCTGTTCCGGCTCAAGCAGCGCGGCGTCACGCTGATCCTGACCACCCACTACATGGACGAGGCGGAGCAGCTCTGCGACCGGCTGGTGGTCATGGACCACGGGACGTTCGCGGCCGAGGGGTCGCCCCGTGACCTGATCGCCCGCTACTGCTCGCCGGAGGTCCTCGAGCTGCGGTTCGACCCGGAACTGCACGAGCAGGCCGGCGAAAAGCTGAAAGACATTCCAGCCGAACGGGCTGAGCTGCTTGCCGACCGTATCCTCCTCTACGTCACCGACGGGGACGACGCCCTGGCCGCCGTCCGCGAGACCGGCCTGGAACCGCTCACCTCGCTGGTCCGCCGGGGCACGCTCGAGGATGTCTTCCTGCACCTGACCGGCCGCCGGCTGGAGGACTAGTGGTCCGGGCGTTCCAGTGCTGGCTGACGGTGTACCGGCGGATCTGGCGGTCCAGCATCTGGTCCAGTTTGCTCGGGCCGCTCTTCTACCTGGGGTCGCTCGGGTTCGGCCTGGGTTCCCTGGTGAACAAGCACGGGACGGCGAGCCTGGGCGGGGTGGGCTACCTGGCCTTCGTCGCCCCGGCGATCCTGGCCTCCGGCGCGATGAACACGGCCATGGGCGAGGCCAGCTATCCCGTGTTCGGCTCGGTCAAGTGGAACCGGATCTACCTGGCCGCGCAGGCCAGCCCGCTGCGCCCGGGCGACATCTACCGCGGGCACCTGATGTTCATGACCATGCGCATCGCGATGAACACCGCCCTGGTCACGGTGTACATGTGGGCGTTCGGCGCCGTCCGGTCCGGGTGGGTGATCCTGGCCTGGCCGGCCGCGACGCTGACCGGGCTCGCCTTCGCCGCCCCGATCGCGGCCTGGGCGGTCCTGCTGAAGACCGAGAGCACGTTCGCCTACCTGTTCCGGTTCGTCATGATGCCGCTGATGCTGTTCTCCGGCACGTTCTTCCCGCTGTCCCAGCTGCCCGGCTGGCTGCGCGCGATCGCCTACGCCACGCCGCTGTGGCACGGCGTCGCGCTCTGCCGCGGCCTCAGCCTCGGGACCGCGAGCCTGCCCGGCGCCCTCGGTCACGTCGCCTACCTGGCCGTGCTGGCCGCCGCCGGGATCTGGGCCGGCGCCCGCAGCTACCGCCGGAGGCTCTATGTCTAGCGTCACCTCGCGGGTGCTCCCGCCGGCCGGGCGGATGCTCCCGCCCGCGGGACGGCTGGCCCGGCTGCGCCGGGCGGGGACCGACGCCGGCAGCCTGCGCCTGATCGAGCGGCACGCCCGGGCCTACCGGCACGCCTGGCTGGTGTTCGCGTCCGGAGTCTTCGAGCCGCTGTTCTACCTGCTGTCCCTGGGGCTCGGCCTCGGGGTCCTGATCGGCAAGGTGCCCGGGCCCGGCGGGCGCCTCGTCCCGTACCGGGAGTTCGTGGCGCCCGGCCTGCTCGCCGTGTCCTCGATGAACGGCGCGATGTACGACTCGACCTTCAACGTCTTCTTCCGGCTCAAGTACGCCAAGCTATACGACGCGATCCTCGCCACGCCGATCCGCCCGGCCCAGCTGGCGCTGGGCGAGATCGGCTGGGCGCTGCTCCGCGGTGTCATCTACGCCGTCGCGTTCACCCTGGTCATGCTGGCGCTGGGCCTGGTGCACTCGCCGTGGGCGGTGCTGGCGGTGCCGGTCGCGGTGCTGGTCGGCTTCGCCTTCGCCGCCGTCGGCATGGCCGGGACCACGTACATGAAGAGCTGGCAGGACTTCGACTACGTGATCCTGGCCAGCATGCCGCTGTTCCTGTTCTCCGCGACGTTCTACCCGCTCGGCGTCTACCCCCGGGCGGTCCAGGTGATCATCGAGTGCACGCCGCTGTACCAGGGCGTCGTGCTCCTGCGTGACCTGGTCCTGGGCGCGCCCGGCCCCGGCCTGCTGTGGCGGGCGGCCTACCTGGCCGCGCTCGGGCTGGCCGGCCTGCTGGTGACGGGCCGCCGCCTGGCCCGGCTGCTGCTCGTCTGACCAGGTAACCCGCAGCGGACAACGGTACTGGCGGGTAGGTAACCTGGTGCCGATCCCGCACCACTCCAAGCGCCTACCGGAAGGTTTTGCTCCATGGATTTCGGCTATGACGCCCGGACGCTTGATCTGCGCAAACAGCTCCTCACCTTCATGGACGAGCGGATCTACCCGGCCGAGGCGGTGTACGCCGGGCAGGTCGAGGCCGCCGCCGCCGAGGGTAAGCAGTGGGAGCGGGTACCGGTCACCGCGGACCTCAAGGCCGAGGCGCTCAACCGCGGCCTGTGGAACCTGTTCCTGACCGGGAAGTCCGCCCAGGCGGTCGGCCGGTTCGCCCCGGACCTGCTGCCCGACCCGCCGCTGACCAACGTGCAGTACGCGGCGCTGGCCGAGATCACCGGCTGGAGCCCGGCGCTGGCGCCGGAGGCGCTGAACTGCGCCGCCCCCGACACCGGCAACATGGAGGTGCTGGCCGAGTTCGGCACGCCGCTGCAGCAGGAGCAGTGGCTCCGCCCGCTGCTCGAGGGCAGGATCAGGTCGGCCTTCTGCATGACCGAGCCCGAGGTGGCCTCCAGCGACGCCACCAACATCGCCACCACCATCACCGGTGACGGCGACGGGTACGTGATCAACGGCCGCAAGTGGTGGTCGAGCGGCGCGATGAGCTCGGACTGCAAGGTCTTCATCGTGATGGGCGTCTCGGCCGCGCCCGCCGAGGGCGGGGAGCGCAGCCACAGCCGCCACTCCCAGATCCTGGTGCCGAGCGACGCGCCGGGCGTCACGGTCAAGCGCGGCATGATGGTCTTCGGCTTCAACGACGGCACCCACGGCGGTCACGCCGAGGTCATCTTCGACAACGTCCGGGTGCCCCGCGAGAACATGATCGCCGGCGAGGGCATGGGGTTCGCGATCGCCCAGGCCCGGCTCGGCCCCGGCCGCATCCACCACTGCATGCGCCAGATCGGCGCGGCCGAGCGTGCCCTCGAGCTGATGTGCCGCCGGGCCGCCGGCCGCACCGCCTTCGGCAAGCCGCTGGCCGAGCAGGGCGTCATCCAGGACTGGATCGCCGAGTCGCGGGTCCGCATCGAGCAGGCGCGGCTGCTCGTGCTCAAGACCGCGTGGCTGATGGACACCGTCGGCAACAAGGGGGCGCACAGCGAGATCCAGGCCATCAAGATCATCACCCCGCGGATGGCCCAGTGGGTGATCGACAAGGCGATCCAGGCCCACGGCGCCGGCGGCATCAGCCAGGACTTCCCGCTGGCCCACCTGTGGGCCAGCGCCCGCACGCTCCGGTTCGCGGACGGCCCGGACGAGGTGCACAAGCGGTCCCTGGCCCGCCGCGAGCTGCGCAAGGCCACCAGCTGAGGAATCCCACGGCCAGTCAGGAAAAACGAGAGGAACCTAGTGAGCGAAAAGATCGCGATCGTGACCGGCTCGGCCCGCGGCATCGGTGCCGCGACGGCCCGCCGGCTGGCCGCGGACGGGATGGCCGTAGCGGTCCTCGACCTGGACGAGGCGGCGTGCGCCGGGACGGTCAAGGAGATCGCCGACGCGGGCGGCCGGGCGATCGCGGTCGGCGCCGACGTCAGCGACCGGGCCGAGGTCGACGCGGCGGTAGCGCGGGTGGCAGGCGAGCTCGGCGCGCCGACCGTGCTGATCAACAACGCCGGCGTGATCCGCGACAACCTGCTGTTCAAGATGACGGACGACGACTGGGAAACGGTCCTGGGCGTGCACCTGCGCGGCGCCTTCCTGATGACCAGGGCGGTCCAGCAGCACATGGTCGCGCAGCGCTGGGGCCGGGTCGTCAACCTGTCGTCCTCCTCCGCCCTCGGCAACCGCGGTCAGGTCAACTACTCCGCCGCCAAGGCCGGCCTGCAGGGCTTCACCAAGACCCTGGCCATCGAGCTCGGCCCGTTCGGGGTCACCGCGAACGCGGTCGCGCCCGGCTTCATCGCCACCGACATGACCGCGGCCACCGCGGAGCGGGTCGGCGTCGCGTTCGACGTCTTCGCCAAGGGTGCCTCCGAGCGGATCCCGGTACGCCGGGTCGGGCAGCCCGATGACGTCGCCCACACCATTTCCTTCCTGGTCAGCGAGGGGGCGGGCTTCGTCTCCGGCCAGGTCATCTACGTAGCCGGCGGACCGCTCTGCTAGGAGGACACATCGTGGTGACAGCAGCGGAAGCAACCCCGGAGGCCATCCGCGACCGGGTCCGCGCGTTCCTGGCCGGGCATGACCCGGCCGAGACGCCCAAGCAGGAATTCAACAACGCCCGGTTCGACGCGGGCCTGGCCTGGGTGCACTACCCGGAGGGGCTCGGCGGCCTGGGCGTGTCACGGACGCTGCAGGGCGTCGTCGACGCCGAGTTCACCGCGGCCGGCGCCCCGTCCAACGACCCGGAGCGCAACGGCATCGGCCTGGGCATGGCCGCGCCGACCATCCTCGCCTACGGCAACGACGAGCAGCAGCAGCGCTGGCTGCGCAAGCTCTGGACGGCCGAGGAAATCTGGTGCCAGCTGTTCAGCGAGCCGGGCGCCGGCAGCGACCTGGCCGCGCTGGCCACCCGGGCCGTCCGGGACGGCGACGAGTGGGTGGTGAACGGGCAGAAGGTGTGGACCTCGCAGGCACACCAGGCCCGGCGCGCCCTCCTGGTCACCCGGACCGACCCCGACGTGCCGAAGCACCAGGGGCTCACCTATTTCTCGGTGGACATGACCGCCCCCGGCGTGGAGGTCAGGCCGCTGCGCCAGGCCACCGGCGAGGCCGAGTTCAACGAGGTCTTCCTGACCGACGTGCGGATCCCCGACACGGACCGGATCGGGGGGGTCGGCGAGGGCTGGAAGGTGGCCAACGCCACGCTGATGAGCGAGCGGGTGAGCATCGGCGCCTCGCGGGCGGCACCGCGCGAGGGCGGCATGATCGCCTCGGCCGCCCGGACCTGGCGGTCCCGGCCCGAGCTGCGCACCCCCGGCCTGCACGACCGGATGCTGCGGCTGTGGACCGACGCCGAGGTGGCCCGGCTGGCGAGTGAGCGGCTGCGCCAGCAGCTCGCCGCGGGCCAGCCCGGTCCGGAGGGGTCGGCCGCCAAGCTCGTCTTCGCCCGGCTCAACCAGGAGATCTCCGGGTTCGAGGTCGAGCTCGCGGGGGCCGACGGGCTGCGCTACGACGACTGGACCATGCGCCGCCCGGAGCGCGCCAACTTCTACGGCCGCGGCCCCGGGTACCGCTACCTGCGCGCCAAGGGCAACTCCATCGAGGGCGGGACCTCGGAGATCCTGCGCAACATCGTCGCCGAGCGGGTGCTCGGCCTGCCCTCCGAACCCCGCGTGGACAAAAACGTGCCATGGAAGGACCTACCCCGATGAGCGAGGTGGCGGAGTGAGCGAGCAGCCGGGCGGGACAGGGGACCTCCCCGATCTCCTCTATTCAGATGCCGAACGGGCGCTGTCCGACGCCCTGGCCTCCCTGCTGGCCGACCGGGGCGGCGTCGAGGCCGTGATCAAGCGCATCGAGACGGCCCAGCCCTACGACGACAAGCTCTGGGAGGCCGTCGCCGCCGACCTGGGCCTCGCCGGGCTGCTGATCCCCGAGCGCGACGGCGGGGCAGGCGCCTCCTACCGGGAGGCCGCGGCCGCGGCCGAGGTGCTGGGTGCCTTCGTCGCGCCGGTGCCGTTCCTCGGCAGCGCCGTCGTCGCCACCGCTGCCCTGCTCGGCATCGCGGCCGGCGCGCCGTCCGCGACGGGTACGCCGTTCACGCCGGCCAGGGCCGCGGCCGACCTGCTCGCCAAGATGGCGGACGGCGGCGTGACCGCGGCGCTGGCGGTCCCGTTCTCCACCGCGCCCGGAACGGGCTTCCCGGCCCTGGTCCGGGTGGCCGGCCCGAAGCCCGGCGATGCCGCGGCCGGGGTGGCGCGGCTGCGCGGGATGGTCACCGGGGTTGCCGACGCGCTGCCCGCCGGGGTGCTGCTCGTCCCGGCCGACGGCGTGCCGCACGGGCTCTACCTGGTCGACATGGCCGCCGAAGGCGTCGGCAAGGCGCCGGTGACCTCCCTCGACATGACCAGGCAGCTGTGCGACCTGTCGTTCGACGACGCGCCGGCCACGCTGATCGCGAGCGGGCAGGCCGCTGACCGGGCGCTGGCCGCGGCGCTGGCGGCCGGGGCCGGCATCCTGGCCGCCGAGCAGACCGGGCTGGCCCAGCGCTGCCTGGACATGACGATCGCGTACGTGAAGGAGCGCAAGCAGTTCGCCCGCCCCGTCGGGTCCTTCCAGGGTCTCAAGCACCGGCTGGCCGACCTGTGGGTGTCGATCACCCAGGCCCGCGCGGCGTCCAGGTACGCGGCGGCCTGCCTGGCCGCCGGCACTCTGTCCATTCAACATGGCGACGCCAAGGTCGCGGTGGCGCTGGCCAAGGCCTACTGCTCGGAGGTGGCGGTGAACGCCGCCCAGGAATGCGTGCAGCTGCACGGCGGCATCGGCTTCACCTGGGAGCATCCGGCGCACCTGTACCTGAAGCGGGCCAAGGCCGACTCGATCGCCTTCGGCACCGCCGACGCGCACCGCGCCGCGCTGGCCGCGCTGGTCGACCTGCCCGCGAAGTGAACCGCGCTCGCCCGGGCCGGCTCAGCTGAGCCGGCCCGGGCGAGCCCGGCGGTCAGGCGCCGCCGGAGGCGGCCGCGGTCGTCCAGATACCCACTCCGCTACCGCAGCTGGCCGGCCGCGTGCAGGTCGTCGAAGAGCAGCTGGTCGACCGGAGGCACCCGGGGGCGGTCGGCGTACCCGAACCAGGCGAGCTCGTCGATCTCGCTGCTCGCGGCCAGGCTCCCGGAGTAGCCGGCCGAGTAGCAGCTCATCCGCACCACCAGGCCGTCGGGCTGGCTGGCCTGGTAGGTACCGACGTGGCGCTCCGTCCCCGGCCGCAGCGCCACGGTCAGCTCCTCGCTGATCTCGCGCCGCAGGGTCTGCAGGTCGCTCTCGGCGCCTTCGCGCTTGCCGCCGGGGATGTAGAAGACGTCCCTCCCGCGCGGCCGCGCGCACAGGATCCGGCCGTCCTCCAGATATACCCATGCGACCGTGTCAATCATCACCCGCCCCATTCGCCCGATTGTTACCATTGCATTTCTCTTTTGAGCTGACCACGGGGTTGTCATGCGCCGTTTCCTTGCCATCGTCGCCGTTTCCGCATCCGCTGCCTGCGCATTCTCACTTAATGCGAATGCGGTCGCAAAGGCTCCCATCAAGACGTATACCGAGCAGACCCGCGTCTCTTTTACCGGTGCCGGCTCTGACCAGGGTTTCTACTCCAGGGCCGCGGGCGGGGAAAGGGTCGCGCTGAGCCCGCGGCTGGCCCTGGCCAGCACCTCGCGCACGTCGAACCGTATCCACGGCGTCGTCCATAACACCTCCAGCCGGTTCGACATCGTCGGGAACCGCACGTACGTCAAGAAGGGCAACGGCCGCTGGGTGACGGCCCCCCTGAGCGCGAAAGCCCGGGCCAACGACGCGCGGGCGCTGAACCCTTACGCCAGCCTGGCCCTGTTCAACTCGCTGCCCGGAGTCCACCGGGTCAGCCCGGGGCACTATAGCGTGACCGGTTCGTTCGCGAAGATCAGCCCGTTCGTCCGCTACGAGTGGGATCTGGCCTCCGGCGCCTTCGCGGGCACCGGCACCAAGGCGCTCACCGTGACCGTGGTGCTCGACTCGGGCGGCCGGCCCGTCAGGATCACCGCGAGCGGCCGTTCCGCCAGCAATGTGTTCGCCGCGAGCGAGACATTCGCTCATTACAACAAGCCGGTGACGATCACCGCCCCATAGCCCGGCGCGTCCCGGGACGCCGGGGCTGGCCGATATGATCATCCCGCATTCGGACACGCCGCGGTTTTCCCGCTTATTTCCGGAAAGCGAACGAGAGCTGGCGACCCGGTTCCCGCCGGGCGTGGTTGTGCTTTAGCCGGTGCAAGGGGCCTTGGCTACGACACGTACGGAGAAGACGGGATGAGGGCGGTATTGGCGCGCGCCTGCGGGCGTGCGAACTGGCTCGGAGCGGTAACCGGCCTGGCGGTCGCACTGGCCGTCGGCCTGGCCGGGGCGACCGCGCCCCCGGCCGGCGCGACGGCGCCCGCGTCCGCGCCCTGGGCGCCGACCGCGCCTAAGGCGGCCGCCGGGCCGTGTGGCACCGCGGCCGGGCCGTTCATCGTGCAGGGCACCCGGGTGCTGGGCGGGGACGGCAAGGCGTTCGTCTCCTACGGGACCACCGTGCCGGGCCTGCAGTTCCTGGACTGGCGCACATTCGCCCAGCAGGACCTGGACAAGATCGAGGCCACCGCCCAGTCGTGGTGCGCCAACACGGTCCGGCTGCAGCTCAACCAGGACAACCTCGTCTCGCCCGACGGGACCGGCCTGAACCGGTCTTACCTGACGGCCATCGAGGCCGAGGTCACCGCAGCCGAGCAGCACCACCTGGTCGTGGTCCTCAACGACAACACCGAGTTCGGGCCCCCGGCGGTCAGCCGTGCTCAGAAAGGGCCGACACCGGCCACCGAGGTTTTCTGGAAGGACCTGGCCGCCGTCTACGGCCACGACCCCCAGGTGATCTTCGATCTGTTCAACGAGCCGCGTGCGTACTCTCCCGGCATGACGATGGCCCAGGCCTGGCGGCTGTGGCACGACGGCGGCGTCTTCCGCGGTGTGTCCTATCCCTTCGGCCTGGCTCAGCTGGCCCAGTACGTCAGGAGCACTCTCGGCGCGCAGAACCTGTTCTGGATCGAAGGGCCCGATCTCTCCGCCTCCTTCGCCGGGATGGTCAGCCAGGGGGCATTGCTGAAGGTCAGCGGGGTGGTGTACTCCGTGCATCATCCGGCCGGCCCGCACGACGCCGCCAGCTGGGACGCCGGCTTCGGCTACCTGGTGACGACGGGCGCCGCGCCCGTGGTCAGCGGGGAGTGGACGAACTACGAGCCCGCCCCCGCCCCGGGGCCCTCGGTGCCGCACAGTTACTGCTGGCCGGACGCGCCGGTCACGGTACCGGCGTACCTGAAGTACCTGGCCGCGCACGGCATCGGCCTGAACGTCTACCAGCTCCAGCCGGGTTACATGATCAAGGCGTACCGCGACATGAGCGTCCCCACCACGATCAGCCCCGGCACCTGGAGCTGCCTGCCGAGCCGGGAGCCGCAGCCGGGCCAGGGCGCGGGATCGCTGGTCCTGGCCTGGTTCAGGCAGCAGAACGGCCAGCCAGCCTAGGGAGGGCCGCGGACCTAGCTCGCCCCGGTGAACGCCGCCGTCTGCCTGGAGCCGGGGGCCCACAGGGTACGCAAGACGGTACCCGGGGGGCCACCGACTCCGGGTCGGGGACGGGCTTCAGTGGCCGCGGAAGGCCTCCTCCAGCCACCAGGAACCGCGGGACGAGGTGACCTTGGCGTCGATGAGCAGCGGGCGCTCGCGGGCGCCCGCCAGCCAGTCCCGCACCGGGGTCAGGTCCGCCGCGTCCCGCACGGTCACCCCGTCGAACCCGAACCCGCGGCCGATCGCGGCGATGTCGGCCGGCGGGAACCGCACGACATCGAGCGGGTCGCCATCCGGCCCGAAATGGTGCACCTCGGCGCCGTACGCCTCGTCGTCGTAGACGACCACCACCATCGGCAGCCCCAGCCGCGCGACCGTCTCCAGCTCGCTGACGCCCATCAGCGCGCCGCCGTCGCCGAGCGCGGCGACGGGCAGCCGGTCCGGCCGGGCGGCCGCCGCCCCGATGGCGGTGGCCAGGCCGAGCCCGATCGACTGAAACGCCTGGGTGAAGCAGAAGGCCGCCTCGTCGGGCACCGACAGGTACATGCTCGGGTAGCCCATGAAGTTGCCCGAGTCCACCGCGACGGTCCGCTCCGCGGGCAGCAGGTCGTCCAGCGCGATCGACAGCGCGCGCGGGTCGATCCGCTCGCCGTCGCTCTCGTCCTTGAACGGCACGTCGCGCCAGCGGCCCTGGGCCGCGATCCGTGTCCGCACCTCCTCCGACCGGTAGCCCGGTGCCCCGGTCCCGAGCGCCCCGGTCCCGAGCACCTCCGCCACGGCCCGCGCGGTCTCGGCCACGTCGCCGGGGATGCCGAGGCGCACCGGCCGGTGCGCGCCGAGCGCGGCCGGGTCGTCGTCCACCTGGACCACCGTGGCCTGCGGCCCGATCAGCTTGCCGTGCCGCATCGTCCACATGTTGAGCGAGCAGCCCCAGCCCACGATCACGTCGGCCTCGCTGATCAGCTCGGCCGCCAGCGGCGTGGCGAACCCGCCGCTGACATCCAGGTTCCACGGGTTGCCGCCGAACAGGCCCTTGGCCACCGCCGAGGTAGCCAGCAGCGCCCCGCACTCATCCGCCAGCCGCTCGAGCTCGGCTCGCTGGCCCCGGGCGCCGCGACCCGCGATGAACACCGGCCGCCGCGCCTCGCCCAGCACCCCGGCCAGCGCGGTCACCGCGTCGCCGGCTGGCCACGCCGGGTAGGACGTACGCAGCGCGGGCCCGGATTCCGTGAGCCCCGCGGTCGCCGGCTCGCACTCGGCCGCCTGGACGTTCAGCGGCAGGGCCAGGACCACGGTCCGGCGGCCGAGCGCGGTGGCGTAGGCGCGCCGGGCATCGGCCAGCGCCGAGGCGGGGGAGTAGACCCGGTCGGCCGCCGCCCCGACGGCGGCGGCCAGGCCGGCCACGTCCACGTGGAAGTTGGACCGGATCTCGGGGGCCTCGGCCGCCAGCACCAGCAGCGGGGTCCGGCTCTTGGCGGCCTCGGCGATGCCGGTCATCGCGTTGGTCAGGCCGGGACCCTGGTGGACCGTGACCACCCCGACGTTCCCCGTGGTCCGGGCCCAGGCGTCCGCCATGACGGCGGCGCCGCCTTCGTGCCGGGCCGCGACGAACCTCGCCCCGGCCGCGATCAGCGCGTTCGTGACATGGAAGTTGCCGCTGCCGACCACGCCGAACACGGTGCCTGCCCCGAGTCCGGCCAGCTCACGGCCTACGGCCTCCGCGACCCGCATGCTCAGGAACGCTCGACCAGCGCCAGCGCCCGGCACGGGGACCCCGAGCCGCTCACGATGGGCAGCGGGCCCGCGATCACGACCGCGCCGGTGGCCGGCAGCCGGACCAGGTTCTGCAGCTGCGTGAGGCCGTACTTGCCCGCGCCGAGCAGGGACGAGTGACACGGGAACGGCGGGTCGAACGAGTGTGCCGCGCCCGCGTCGGTCCCGACCGTCTCGGTGCCCAGCCCGAGGATCGGCGACTCCTCGGCCAGCCACTTCGCGCAGGACACGCTGATGCCGGGCGTGTGCGGACCGGTCTCGTTCGCGTTCAGGAACGCGGCCTGGTCGCCGGAGCGCGCGTCCCATCCGGTCCGGTACAGCAGCCAGCCCTCAGGCAGCGGGCCGTGTTCGACCTCCCACTGCTTGACGTGCTCGATCTCGAGCAGGAAGTCCGGGTCGGCGGCCGCCTCGGCGGTGAAGTCGAGCACCACCGCCGGGGCGATCAGCCGGGTCGGCGCGACCTGGGAGACGTCCTCGCCGTCCTTGCCGGTCACCCAGTGCACCGGGGCGTCGAAGTGAGTGCCGGTGTGCTCGCCGGTCACGATGTCGTTCCAGTACCAGGCGGGCCCGCGCTCGTCGTAACGGCTGATCTCGGTCAGCCCGAAGCGGACGGTGTTGCCGAACGGTTCGGGCAGCTGGAGGATCGGCGTCTGGGCGCTCAGCGGCGCGGTGAGATCGATCACCTCGACGGTCCGGTCCCGGATGGCATCGATCAGGGCCTGCAGCACGGACATGATGCTCCTTGATGGTCTCAGCGGATACCCGAAGCTTTCCCTATCGGCCCCCTGGGCGGCTAGCCCTGGATTGATACCGCCCCCGGCGTCGTTAGTGGTGAGGAAGGCCGCTTGAGCTGACTCCGGGAGCGAACGCATGACCAAACCCGTAGTGACGGCAACCACCCTGGTCACCGACGACCACGTCCCGATCGACGCCATCCACCTGCCCGGTACCAAGGACCTCGCGATCGTGGTCGCGCACGGTTTCACGCTGTCCTGGCAGCGGCCCAACGTCTGGCGCATCGCCAACCGGCTCAACCCGGTCGCCGGCGTGCTCAGCTTCGACTTCCGCGGCCACGGGCGCTCAGGCGGCCTGTCCACCCTGGGCGACCGTGAGATCAGGGACCTCGACGTGGTGGTCCGCTGGGCCCGTGAGCTCGGCTACCGGCGGGTCGCCCTGGTCGGCTTCTCCATGGGCGCCTCCATCGTCCTGCGGTACGCCGGCCTGGTCGGCGGCGTGGACGCGGTCGTGTCGGTCAGCGGTCCGGGCCGCTGGTACTACCGCGGCACCGAATCCATGCGGCGCGTGCACTTCGCGGTGGAGCACCGGATCGGCCGGTTCGTCACCCGGCGCTGGCTCAAGACCAGGATCAGCCCGGAGGGCTGGAAGCTGGTCCCGGTGCCGCCGGCCGAGGCGGCCGCGAAGATCTCGCCGGTGCCGCTGCTCATCGTGCACGGCGACCAGGACCACTATTTCCCGGCCGAGCACGCCCGCCAGCTGTACATGGCGGCGAAGGAACCCAAGGAGCTCTGGCTCATACCGGGCATGGGCCACGCGGAGGCCGCCTGCGGCCAGGGGCTCGTCGACCGCATCGGCCGCTGGGTCGAGGCCGCCGTGGCACGCGGCGAGGCCGCCGCGCCCTCCGGTGCGGTCCTCTCTCGCGAGGTCGCCTCGCCCGAGAACGCCGTATCCGGGATCGCCGTACCTGATATCACGGCGGCCCCGGACGCGGTCGCGCCCGCTCTCAACGCGGCCGCGCCGAGTCCCAACACGGCCGCCTGACCGCCGGTGAGCGCGGCAGCGGCTCCCGTCCGGATCAGGCCCGCCCGGCCGTATGACGCCGCGGCCCTGCTCGAGCTGAAGCGCCAGCTCGACCAGGAGACGGCGTTCATGATGTACGAGCCGGGCGAGCGGGACAGCCCGGTCCAGGACCTGGCGGCCGAGCTCGCGGGCCTGGACCGGTCCGGGAACTCCGTCGTCCTGCTGGCCGAGCGCGGGGACCAGCTGATCGGCTACGTGCAGCTGACCGGCGGCACGCTGCGCCGCAGCCGGGCCACCGCCTACGTGGTAGTCGGCGTCCTCGCCCACGCGGCCGGCCGCGGCACCGGTACCGAGCTGATGCGGCAGGCCAAGACCTGGGCCGCCGCTCACGGCCTGCACCGGCTGGAACTCACCGTGATGGCCCACAACACCCGCGCCATCGGCCTCTACGAACGCACCGGCTTCACCGTCGAGGGCCGCCGCTCCGAGTGCCTCCTCGTCGACGGCCAGTTCATCGACGAACTCACTATGGCCACCCTCCTCCCCACCTCACCGCCACCCACCCCCTTACCCCCGTCCCCGCCCCTCCCGGGTCCAGACCGGACCCGGTGTCCCCCTGGGTACCGTCTTGCGTACCTTGTGGGCCCCCGGCTTCCTCCGGCCGCACCCCGATCCCGCCCCGCCAGCCACTCTCCTGCCCCTCGCCCCACCGCCCCCGTCCGCCCGCGCTATCGCCCCATCCGTAGCGCCGCGCCTATCGCCCCCATCCGTAGCCTGTGTGCCCCTGCCTACGTTCTTTCGTGCCCCGTGTGCCACGGAGTACGTATAAGGAGACCAGGACCGCGGCACTTCCATCCCACGCGTCACATCGTTCCCTCACGTCTCGCCAGGATGCCCGCCAGCCACCCCCTGACCCGTCCCTTCGCGTAGCGTCCCGTTCGGAGTCGATGTGCCACTGGGCAGCTTCTTTGACGTCCGATGTGCCATCGACTCCGAACCGAGACCCGTTCCCGAGATGCTTTCCTTCCCGTGGATCACTCCATCACCTCAGGATCCGTCGGCGGAGGCTGCCCCGATCTATTCGTGAAAATCGTGAAAGAAAGTCGACATCGTTCGTTCATGGATTTTTGATGGCCGGCCAATGATGTTCACGGCGCGTTAACAACGGCACCGCTAAGTTAAGACCCGATATCGCTCCCGTGCTATCCCCTGGGAAAGCGGCAGCCAGGAACCCCTTGCTGACCATTGACCACCTGGCGCCCTCCGTCCCGATATCACGTGACCGGTATTAACATCGCAATTGGTGCGCAGTCACCAGGCGCGGAAAAGAAAACCTTGGGGGGAGGCCCTAAAAGGGCTGAGGAGCAAAGGTAACAATGATGAGACCAAGCACCAGAGGTTTTACCCCCCGCGGGCGGTGGCGTTCCGCCCTCGTCGCCGTGGCCCTCGTCGCCGGGACCGGTTTCGCCGGATTCACCGCCGCGGCTCCCCAGGCCGCCGCGGCCCCCGCGCAGGCCGCCGCCGTAGCCCCGGCCCAGGCCGTAGCCCCGGCCCAGGCCGCGGCCGCCGCCTCGATCTGCCCGGACGCGAACGTGGCCGCGTTCGGACCGAACGTCTGCGTCTTCAGCCCCGCTATGAGCCAGGCGGCCATCCAGAGCGACCTCAACGCCATCGCCGCCCAGCAGGTCCCGGTGGCCAGCCAGTTCAGCAGCC
>JAICWX010000395.1 GCA_025934635.1 Streptosporangiaceae bacterium
ACACGGTGCCGTCCGCGACCGCCACCCCGTCCGGGCCGGGTCCGCTCTTCTCCGGGATGCCGACCTGGTACTCCCACTTCAGCTTGCCGGTGGCGAGGGCTATGGCGTACACGTTGGCGTCCTCGTCCTGCAGGTACACGACGCCGTCCTGCACAACCGGCGGCGCGGTCAGCGCGCCGATCCCCGAGACGCCGGCCGCGGCCGTGCCCGCCAGCTTGAAGGCCCAGGCTTCGCGCAGGCTGGACACGTTCGCGGCCGAGATGGCGGTGCCCGGCATGTCCCGGGTGTTGGCGATGCCGCCGTTCGGGTCCGGCCACGATCCGGCCGGTGTGGCCGCGCCGGGAATGGTCGTGCTGATCGGAGCCGCGTTGCCGCTGCTGCATGCCGCAGCCAGCACGGCGACCGAGATGAGCACCGCTACGGGAATCAACCGCTGTACTCCGGGATGCGCAGGCCGCGCTAGCTTCGCTCTCATTCGGCTCACCGCCAACTCGTAAATTGATATCATAATGCTATACATACAGTCAGCCATGTCAAGGCATCACCCGCCCGGACGGCGCTGGCACCGAAGCTCGGTTGCCTCAGCCGGGCGCGAGGGGAGCATGAGGAGCGTGGCAGCACGCACACTGGGGTTTACGACGCGGCGGAGCCTGGTCCATGGCGGCCTCTATGCCGCCATCGGCATATCTGGCCTGGTGATCTTCTTCATTGATGCCGTACGCGACCGCTATTTCGTCTTGCCGATCATCGAAGCGGTCGTCTCAGCTTGCTCTCTGGGACTGGGCTGCTGGTGCGTGATCGAGGCGGTTGCGAGCTACCGGCGTGAACGCGGCGGAAGGAACGCAGCGAGCCAGCCATAGGAGACCGCGCGGGGCCAGGGGAAACCGATGAACCAGGGCTAGCCGAACGGGGCTGGCTAGACGGGGGCGGAGCGGCGGTCTAGGCCGGTGAGGAGGGCTTGGACCAGGGTGACGGCGCGGTCGATGTCGGGGACGCGGTCGGCGATGGGGTCGGCGTAGAGGAAGCCCTCGCTGAGGCGGACGATCGCGTAGGCCAGGGTCGGGGTGTCCAGGGCGGCCTCGAAGCAGCCGCGGTCGCGCTCGAGGTCGATGAGCTGCTCCAGGGCGGTGGCCATGCCGCGGTGGACGGTGCTGCGGGTGCCGGTGAGCAGGCGCAGCGCGGTCTCCGGGTCGGATTCGAGGAACGCCCGCAGCGGGCGGTCGGTGGCGATGGCACGGACGACGCCGCCGATCACCGCGACCAGGCGCTCGGTGCCCGCCAGCGACCCGCTGGCCTGGATCTGGTCCACCAGGAGGCGGCGGGCGCGCCACCACAGCACCTCGTCGAGCAGGTGCTCGCGGTTGCCGGCCCGCCGGTACAGCGTGGCGCGGGCGACGCCGAGGCGGCCGGCCAGCGACCGCATGTCGAGCCGCTGCCCGGCGGCGAAGGCGTCCACGGCCGCGGTGAAGATCTCGGCCGGGATCGCGGCGGGCGCCGCCGCTCCCCCGGGCACGATCGCCCGGGCGTCACCGGCACCGTGGTCAGGGCGCGGCATCGGCGATTCGCTCTTTCGCCGCTTGCTCGAGGAGGGTGAGCTCGTCGGTCAGGTAGCCGGCCAGCACGTCGATGTCGGGGACGAGCTCGCGGCAGCTGACCAGGCCGAAGTGCAGCTGGCCGAGGTAGCCGATCAGGGTGATGTTCAGGCCCTGGCCGTCGGTGACGACCGACACCGGGTAGTGCGCCAGGAGCCGGGCGCCGCACAGGTAGACCGGCGTGTTGGGGCCGGGGACGTTCGAGATGGTGATGTTGAACGGCGGCAGCCGGTGCAGTACTCCGGTGGCGAACACCACCCGGGCCGCCCTGGCCGCCAGCGCGGGCACGGCGAAGTCGCTGATCTGGTCGACCAGGCCCTGCGGGATCGCGGCCTGCCGGGCCTTGGCCACCTGGGTGGCGGAGTGGACGACCTGCAGCCGCAGGGCGGGATCGGTGACGCTGGTGGGCAGCGGGGCCAGCATCGCCGACACCCGGTTGCCCAGTGCGCCCTTGGCTGACGGGTCCCGCACGGACACCGGGATCATCGCGATCAGCGGCTGGTCGGGCAGCGCGTCGTGGTCGAGGAGCCAGCGCCGCAGCGCCCCGGCGCACATCGCCATCACGCCGTCGTTGCCCGACACGCCGAACGCGTTCTTCACCATCTTGACCGTGGCCAGGTTCACGCTGCGGAACGCGAACCGGCGGTGCGGCGTGATGGACCGGTTGAACGGCGTCGCGGGGGCCCGCCCGGGCCGGGTGGCGATCACCGAGCCGTCCCCCCGGTTCAGCCCGAGCATGTTGCCGACCAGCGTGTTCACCGCCGGGGCGAGGGTGGGGATCACCTTGACCAGTTCGTTGGTGATCCGCGCGGTCTGCACCGGGCGCCAGGCCAGCCGGGCCGCGGCCTTGGCGGCCAGCGCGGGCAGCGGCGGCGCGGCGGCCGGCCGGAACGGCTCGGCCGGAGGCAGGTCGCGGCCGGCCGGGCTGAGGTCGAACAGCACGGTGAGCAATTCCACGCCGGAGGCGCCGTCGATCGCGGCGTGGTGGATCTTGGTGTAGACGGCGGCGCGCTTCTTGGCCAGCCCGGTGATCAGGTAGAGCTCCCACAGCGGCTTGCTGCGGTCCAGCGGCCGGGCGTGCAGCCGGCTGACCTGCTCGTTCAGCTGCGCGTCGGAACCCGGGCGGGGCAGCGCGATCTCGCGGACGTGGTACTCGATGTCGAAGTCCTGGTCGTCGACCCAGTAGGGCTGGTCCAGGCCGAGCGGCACCTCGAGCAGCTTTTGCCGCAGGACCGGCACGAGCGGCAGCCGCTCGGCCATGACCTCGGTGAGCCGGGCCAGGTTCAGCGGCGCGGGCGCGTCGCTGGGGTCGAGCACGCTCAGCCCGCCGACGTGACCGGTGGTATTGGCCGTCTCCATGGCCAGGAAGGAGGCGTCAAGACCGGAGAGTTGCTGCATATCCCGTTCCTCCTAAGCCCGCGGCCGGGGTGAAGTGCCGGTCCAGCCAGTCCCGGATCGTGCCGATGACCTCGCCGGGCACCTCGAGCTGCGGCGTATGCCCGACTCCGGGCAGGATAACGGTTTGCCAGCCCGGGTTGCGGGCCGCTGCCTGCCGGGTGGCCGCGACCGGCACCAGCCGGTCGGCCTCACCGGCTATGAGCAGGACCGGGACCCGCACCGAGGCCATCATCGCCTGGTAACGCCGCCGCGGGCCGACCACCCGCATCAGCGAGCGGGACGCGGCCAGGAAGGCGTCCTCGCCGGCCCCGGCCCGGCCCTGGCGCTCGGTGGCCAGGGCGATCGACGCGGTCACCATGGCCGGGTCGGCCCGCGACGGGTCGGCGAAGCAGAGCTCGATGACCTGCTGGACCGCGACCTGCGGCGAGCGCTTCGACAGCAGGGACCGCAAATACCTCTCGCCGACGCCGGGCAGCGCGTACAGCAGGAACTGGCTGGCCACCTGCCGGTCGGGCTTGCGGGCCGGCAGCGGCAGGGCCGGGTCGAGCAGCACCAGCCCGCGGACCATCTCCGGCGCGGCAGAGGCCTCCATGATGGAGATCAGCCCGCCCATGGAGTTCCCGGCCAGGATGACCGGCCGGCCGACTACCTCCCGTATGAACCGGTCGAGCAGCCTGGTGTTGCGCTGGACGGCGGAGTTCGTGCGAGTGCCCGGGGTCAGGCCGAACCCGTGCAGGTCCAGCGCGACCGCGCGGCGGCCGGCCGCCAGCGGGGGCCCGATCTGGCACCAGTTCAGGTGCGAGCCGCCCAGGCCGTGCACGAACACGATCGGGGTCGCGTCCCCGGCCGGTTCCCCGCTGCCCTCGAATTCGATCCAGTGCACCGGCCCGTCGAGGTCGGTGATGAAGCTCTGCGCCCCCCACGGCGCGGCGAACGCCCATGGCGCCGGCCGGGTCCCAGGTACGGTGCTGGTCATCGGGCACTCACCGCCGGGTAGAGGGGACGCAGGGCGAACGGCGGCCGGAACGGTTTACGCTGGCCCGCCGGGAGGGCCAGCCGGTCGGCGATCAGCCAGAGCGTCGCCGGATCCACGCCGAAGCCGAGGTGGCTGCACCGGACCTCGACGTTCTGGTGGACCGCGGTCTCCGGCTCGATGCACGTCTGCCAGGACACCACGCCGTCCCAGCGGGAGTAGACCGACGTGGACGGCACGTCGATGGGCCGGGACCGCTGTTCCAGGCTGGGCATCTTGGCCTCTGGCGCATGCAGGGACCGCAGCCGCCGGTAAGGACCAGCCGCGTGGGACTGCCTGGAGTTGCGCATGGCGTAGGGACTGCCCAGCGTGATGACCTGGCGGACCCGCCGGGGGTGACGGCGGGCCATCTCCCGGGCGTAGATGCCGCCTAGACTCCAGCCGATCAGGGATACGGGACGCCCAGTTCGTTCGGCATGATTGAGCACAGCCTGGGGCAGGCCGGCCAGTACCGCCTCGGTCGGTCCCTGGTTACGGCCGAGGTCCCAGCCCCGGACGTCGTAGCCGAGCCAGCGCAAGAACGAGCGCAGTGGCACCGTGCTCGAGTCGCTGGCCAGCAGGCCGGGGAAGACCAGCACCCCGTGACCGTCACCGCGCGGGGCTGCCAGCAGGCCGGGTGTCGCCAGTAGCAGCGCGCCCAGGTCGGCTAGGCCGCGCAGCGGCTCGGTCAACAGCAGCCCGGTAGCCGGCTTGCCCGCCGCCGGGCGTCCGCCCTCGCGTTCGCGGGCACCGTCCGTGCCACCAGCCCCCCGGGACTCTCCTCGAACGAGGTACATCATGCTGGTCCCTTCCCTTCCGTCGCCTGGTCGGATGCCCTAGGCAACGTGGGTGAAACATACTTAATATATGTCTCACACGCCGGTATGGCACCTGCCGGTCTGGCATGGCCCGGTGGCTGAGAGGGGCGGGAATGAGCTTCAACCTCGCGACGATCCTGACTGAGACGGCCCTGGCCACGCCGGACGCCCCGGTTTGCAAGATCAGCGGGAACACGACCAGCTACCGCGAGCTCGACGAGCTGTCCGGCCGGGTCGCGGCCGGGCTGCGGGGGGCCGGCCTGAGCCCCGGCCAGGTGGTGGCGCTGCAGCTGCCGAATATCCCGCACTTCCTGATCGCCTACTTCGGCGCGCTCAAGGCCGGGCTGGTGGTGCTGCCGCTGAACCCGCTGCTGATGGCGCCCGAGATCGAGTACCACCTCACCGACTCATCGGCCGCCCTGCTGGTGGGCTTCGCCAGCATGCACGCCGAGGCGGCCAAGGCCTGCGAGACCACCGAGACCCCGCTCTACCTGGTCAGCCTGAACGACGACCCGCTGCCGGAGGGGGCCCGCTCGGTCCTGGAGCTGATCAGCATGGAGCCGCTGGAGGAGCCCGGTGGCGACGTGACCGCGCGCGATGCCGACGACACCGCCGTGCTCGTCTACACCAGCGGCACCACGGGCAAGCCGAAGGGCGCCGAGCTCACCCACTTCCAGCTGTACATGAACTGCACGGTGGCGGGCGGCCTGTTCGGCGTGCGCAGCGATGATGTGGTGCTGGCGGTGCTGCCGTTCTTCCACGTGTTCGGGCTGTCATCGGTGGTCAACGTGTTCGTGCGGGCCGGCGGCTGCCTGTCGATCCTGCCGCGCTTCGTGCCCAGCGCGGTCATGGACGCGATGGCGGCCGACCGGGTCACGGTGATCGGCGGCGTGCCGACCATGCTGCACGCGCTGGCGCGGGAGGACATCGGCGGCCGCGACCTGTCGGCGCTGCGCGTCGCGGTTTCCGGCGGCGCGTCGCTGCCCGAGGACGTGCTGCGCACCTTCGAGGACAAGTACGGCATCGAGGTGCTCGAGGGCTACGGAATGACCGAGACCGCGGCCTCGTGCTCGTTCAACCGGCCGGGCGACAAGAAGGTGCTGTCCATCGGCAAGCCGATGTGGGGCGTGAAGATGCGGGTCTGCGACCCTTCCGGAAACGCGCTGCCGGCCGGCCGCGAGCACGTGGGCGAGATCCACATCAAGGGCCACAACGTGATGAAGGGCTACCTCGGGCGGTCGGAGGCCACCGCGGAGACGCTGCGCGACGGCTGGCTGCACACCGGCGACCTGGGCTACATGGACGAGGACGGCTTCTACTTCATCGTCGACCGGGCCAAGGACCTGGTGATCAGGGGCGGCTTCAACGTCTACCCGCGGGAGATCGAAGAGGTCCTGTACGCCCATCCGGCGATACTCGAGGCGGCCGTGATCGGCAAGCCGGACGAGCGGCTGGGCGAGGAGGTGGTGGCCGTGGTGGCGCTGCGGCCGGGCGAGTCGGCGACCGCCGCGGAGATCATCGGGTACACCAAGGAGCGGCTGGCCGCGTACAAGTACCCGCGGGAGATCCGGTTCCTGGACGAGCTGCCCAAGGGGCCCTCGGGCAAGATCCTCAAGGCTGCGCTGCGCGACGGCTAGAGCCGCCACCTGTTATCCAGATCACATGATCGTGGATATTTACCCCTTATTTCCCGCGGGTTCGCATCCACGATGACGGCCGACAGTTCCGACGCCGTTACCAGCGGGAAGCGTGATATCCAGGCGCGTGCTGATCCGCTGGGCCGGGAATAGCGCGGTGGATCCGGCTTATCCGGTGGATCCGGTACCCCAGGGGTGCCTAAATCCACCGCGTAAGCCGAATCCGCCGCGTTAACCGAGAGGAACTTCTAAGTCCGCGAAGGCGCTGAGGCCTGTGGTGCGGGGAGGGCCAGGGTGACGGTCATTCTGCCGTCACCACGGGAGTCACCGTCAGGTAAGCGGGCCTTATCGTTGTAGATCTCTTCGCGGGACCATATCGACGTTCCACTCGTCCGGACAGTCTTCAACTGGATCGGCGGTAGCGCTGCGGTGCCGGTCATGGGCTCGCTGAAGGTGGCTCGGCCATGAGCAATAATACTAATTACCGGTTGCGCCATTGGGGTTGGCGTTTCTGGGCGAAGGCGGCCACGCCTTCGAGGGCGTCCTCGCTGGCCATCAGGTCGTCGAGGGCGGGGCTCGGGTAGCTGACGGCCTCGATGACG
Source organism: Streptosporangiaceae bacterium (assembly GCA_025934635.1). The sequence goes on from JAICWX010000395.1 coordinate 7,060, forward strand.
TCGGCGATGCCGCGGGTCTCCT
>JAICWX010000426.1 GCA_025934635.1 Streptosporangiaceae bacterium
ATCCGGACATCTCCCCGGTTGTCGCGGGGCCGGTGTTCTAGCCATGACCGGCGCAACCACTGCGGAGACGTTCGACCCGGCCGCCATCATGGGGCTCCGCGATCCTGCGCGGCGGTGGCTCGGCCAGGCGATCGCGGCGGGGACGCCGCTGTGGAGCAGCGTCGAGCTGACCATGCACGGCCAGATCAAGCTCGGCCGGTGGCGGCCGTTCACCGCGCTGAACGGGCCGGGCCCCGACGTCATCCGCAGCGCCTACGGGCGCCTGGCCGGGGAGATCGTGCTGATTCCGATTGCCTGCAAGCCAGGATCCGCCGCAAGCACCCCAGTCCAGCACCCAGGATGTGCATTCGCCGGCTACGCAGCTATATTATTTACTGGCCAGCTGGTGAATAATGGCGGTGCCGAGCACAGGCCCGGGCAGCGCGGGCCGTTATCACCGGTGGAGGTCAAGCTTGGTCCACGAGCGGCGTGATGAGTGCCCTCCCGGTGACCGTGCGCTCTCCGGGCTCGTTCCCGCGCAGAACGGGCCCGCGGCAGGCAGCGGATCGTGGCAGGCTGAGGATGCCAGCGAGCAGCCGGCCGCGGTGGTCAGGATCCGGTTGCTGGGCCGGTTCGCGGTGCTGCGGAACTCGGCGGAGATCCCGCTGCGCGCGTTCGGCGGACGCCTGCCGCAGCAGCTGCTGCGGCTGCTGGCGCTGCGGCGGGGAGCGCTGATCCCCAAGGACGTGATCGCCGAGGCCCTGTGGCCGTGCCGACCACCGGCCGACGCCCGTGGCAACGTCGAGGTGCTGGTGAGCCGGATCCGGCGGGCGCTGGGCGACCCTGAGCTGATCCGTACCGGGCCCGGCGGCTACAGCCTGACCGGCGGCCGCGAGTGCTGGGTGGATGCGGAGGCGTTTCGCGCCGCGGCCCGCGATAGCCGCGGGCTGCTCGCGGACCACCCCGCCGAGGCGCTCGCCGGGTTCCGCGGCGCGCTGGAGCTCTGGCACGGCGAGCCGCTCGCCGAGGATACCTACGCGGACTGGGCGCAACAGGACCGCCGCTGCCTGTCCATGGCATTCCACGGTGCCCTGGAAGGGGCGGCAGCAGCTGCGCTGGCCTGCGGCGACCCGGCCGGCGCCGTCGCCTGGGCCGAGCAGGCGACGGCCCGGGAGCCGCTGCGGGAGAGCTCGGCGATGCTGGCCGCCCGGGCGCTGGCCGCGGGCGGTGACCAGGCGGGGGCGCTGGCCGCGTTCGACTCGTTCCGCGACAGGCTGGCACGCGAGGCCGGGCTGGCTCCCTCCCCCGAAGCGCTGGAACTGCGCCTGCGCATCCAGCACAGGCAGCCGGAACCCGGCGAGCCGGCGGCCACGCCGGCCAGCCCGGCCGAGCCCGTGCCGGGTACCGGCCGCGAGGAACAGGCCGCGGCCCGGCTGGCCAGGCTGCCCGCCCGGTGGCGGGAACTGCTGGCCCTGCTGGCGCTGCTGGGCCGGCCCGCCCCGCCCGCACTGCTGACCCGGGCCAGCGGACGGACCCTCCGCGAGGTGCTGGACTGCCTGGACCGGCTGGCCCGGGCCGGACTGGCGCAGCCAGGAAAGGACGGCTGGGGTCTCACATATCCGCTGACCGGCCAGGTGGTGACGGGCACGCTCGGCCCGGCCGGACAGCCTCGCGTGCATCTGCTGCTCGCCCAGGCGCTGGAGCGCGGCGACGGCGACGCCGCCGAGATCGCCGCGCAGCTGGCCGCCGGAGGTGACCGGCCCGGGGCGGCCACCGCCTATGCGGCCGCGGCGGCACTCCGGCTCCAGCAGGGCTCCGACGATGAGGCGATCCAGCTGGCCGGGGCGGGACTGAGCCTGGAGCCTCCCGCCACGGCCTGGGCGCTGCTGCTGGAGACCCGCGCCGAGGCGCGCCGCCGCCTTGGGCGGCTCACCGGAGCCCGCGCCGACCTGGAGGCGGCGCTGGAAATCTCCGCCGGCGCGGCGGGCCGCTCCCGGGTGCTGGCCGAGCTGGCCATCCTGGAAGCCCGGGCGGTCAGCGTGGCTCGCGGCGAGGAACTGGTGGAGCTGGCGATCGCCGAGGCCGGCAAACGGCCGGACGCCCTGGGCCAGGCGCTGGCCGCCGGCGCGATCATCGACCTGCCGGCCGGGAACCTGGCCCGGGCCGGGCGCCGCTTCCGGCGCGCTCGCACGCTGCTGGAGCAAGCGGGCGAAACCCATGGCCAGGCGCGGGTGCTGTACTGGCAGGCCATGATCAGCTACAAGGCCGGGCGGCTGCGGGAAGCCGCCACCCGGCTCGCCGACCTGGCTGGCCTGCCCGGCATGCCGGCCGAGGTGTTCGGGCTGTGGAGCCCGCGCGCCACCCGCGGCCACGTCCTCGCGTTCCTGGGCGAGCCCGAGGCCGGGCTCGCTGAGATCGAGCAGGCACTCGCCCAGGCGGAAGCGGCCCGCTACCCGGCCGTCCGGAGCGAATGCCTGTGGCGGCGCAGCGAGGCGCTCGCGTTCGCCGGCCGGGCCGGCGAGGCGGCTGAGGCGGCCGAGCAGGCGGTGGCCATCGCCACCGGTATGCGGCACGCGGCGTGCACCGCTGCCGCGCTGCGCGGCCTGGGCATCGCCTGGGACACGGCAGGGAAGCCGGACCGGGCCGAGGAGGCGTTCCGGGACTCGCTGACCGCCGCGGCGGGGAACCCGTTCTTCGCGGCGTGGGTATCGGCCCGGCTGGGAGCCTGCCTGGCCCGGCAGGGACGCCCCGGGGACGCCGCACCGCATGTCCGGGCGGCCCTGTCCGCCGGCACGCCGCTCACCAGGTACGAGGCCCGCTGGGCGCACGCCGAGCTGCTCGCCGCCCGCGGCGAGGACGAGGCCTGCCGGACCGCCGCCGCGGCGGCGCTGCACGCGGCCGAAGAGGGAGGCTACCTGATCCTGCTCCCCCGGCTCCGCGAGCTGGCCGGGCTCTGACCAGCCACCGGCCAGTCCGGCTGACCGCCGGCCGGCTGCCGTCAGCGCACCGGAGGAGCGGCCGGGATGCGAAGCAGCGCCGTACGCGCGGACCGGGCAGGTATTGTTCCGGTTCGGGCTGGCCGTTGCTGAGCGCGGGGATGGCCTGCTCGATGCCGCGGGACTCCCCGCCCCACTTGATGTGCGGGTAGTGCGCCTCGAAGGCGGACGATCACTGGGCCGGGCAGAGACGGCTATCAGGGATCTGCACCCGGGCTACATCGCATTCGTGATGGCCACGGGCATCGTCTCGACGGGCACGTTCCTGCTGGGTCCGTCGTGGCTGTCGCGGGCGCTGCTCGCTGCCGCAGCGGCCGGGCTCGTCGTGCTCAGCGCTGCGCTGGTGGTCCGGCTGGCCTTGTTCCGCTCCAGTGTGGTGGCCGACATCCAGGCTCCGGAGCGGGTGTTCGGCTTCTTCACGATCGTGGCCGGGATCGACGTGCTCGGGGTGCGGCTCGGGGCCGCGGGTCATCCGCTGGGCACGGCGATCCTGGCTGGCCTGGCTGCTGTCGTGTGGCTCGTGCTGACGTACGGCGTGCCGGTCAGCCTGCTGCTCACCCGGGAGCGCGACTCGGTTCTCGGCGGCGTGAACGGCGCCTGGCTGCTGTGGGTGGTCGGCACGCAGTCCCTGTCGGAGGCGGCCTCGTCCCTGGTACCGGCGTGGCCATCGCAATCCGGGTTGCTGGCGACCGCCGCCACCGGCTTGTGGAGCATCGGGCTGATGCTGTACCTGCTGCTCGTTTCGCTGATCTTGCTGCGGTGGCTGACCGTTCCCATGACCCCGGCCACCCTCGGGCCGCCCTACTGGATCCTGATGGGCGCCACGGCGATCAGCGTGCTGGCGGGCGCCAGGATCCTGACCCTCCCGGCCGGGCTCCCCGTCATCCGCGCGACGGCCGGATTCGTCGAGGGGTTCTCCTTTGCGCTGTGGGCGTTCGGCACCTGGTGGATCCCGCTGCTCATCGTGCTCGGTCTCTGGCGGCACGTCCGGCGCCGCTGGCCGCTCAGCTACGAGCCGGCACTGTGGAGCGTGGTCTTCCCGCTCGGCATGTACAGCACGGCCACGCTGTCCTTCGGGAAGGCAGCCCCGGCGAGCACGGCATCCACCCCGCCCTGACCCTGACACCATGGCGCTTCACGCGGGCCGGGGCCTGGACCCATTCAGCTTGGCGCTCAGGCCGGGTACTCCGGGGTGGGCTGCAAGGAAACGGCCAGGAAACGGTAAGCCCGTTCGGTCAATGTGGACCCGGCGGGGTACGGCGGCGCAGCGCTCCGGCGGGGCAGTGCTGAGATGACGGCACCCGGGCCGGCTGTGCTGGAGGACGGGCATGCGTGCATGATGCTGTTGTCGCCGACCGAATGGAGTGGCTTAGTGGCCAGGTCCGCTGCGAGGCATGAGAGCACTGGCGACCCGGACGGCATCGGCGCCCCGCCCGGCGGGGAGGGCCGGGAGTTGCTGGCGCCGTTGCTGCCGGGCGGGGAGCCGGTCGAGCAGTTGCTGCGGCGGGCGCAGTTCTTCGTGCCGGGGGGCACGCCGAGCGCCGATTTCCGGGAGGTGCACCGGGCTGGCGGGCGGGGCGCGGAGGAGTTCTATCACGAGCGGTGGCGGCATGACAAGGTGGTCCGTTCGACGCACGGGGTGAACTGCACGGGGTCGTGCTCGTGGAAGGTGTATGTCAAGGACGGGATCATCACGTGGGAGACGCAGCAGACTGACTATCCGTCCACGGGCCCGGACTCGCCGGAGTACGAGCCGCGGGGCTGCCCGCGCGGGGCGTCGTTCTCCTGGTACACCTACTCCCCCTCGCGGGTGCGCTACCCGTACGTGCGCGGCGAGCTGCTGGAGATCTGGCGCGAGGCCCGGGGCCGGCTGGGTGACCCGGTGGCCGCGTGGGCGGAGATCACCGCGGATCCGCAGCGCACGGCGCGGTACAAGCAAGCCAGGGGGATGGGCGGCCTGGTCCGGTCGGACTGGCCGGAGGTCAGCGAGCTGATCGCGGCCGCGCACGTGCACACGATCCGCGAGTACGGGCCGGACCGGGTCGCCGGCTTCTCGCCGATCCCGGCGATGTCGCAGGTCTCCTACGCGGCGGGTACCCGGTTCCTGTCGATGATCGGCGGGACGATCCTGTCGTTTTACGACTGGTACGCGGACATGCCGATCGCCTCGCCCCAGGTTTTCGGCGACCAGACCGACGTGCCGGAGTCGGCCGACTGGTGGAACTCCTCGTACCTGATGATCTGGGGTACGAACCTGCCGATCACCCGGACCCCGGACGCGCATTTCATGACCGAGGCGCGCTACCGGGGCCAGAAGGTGGTGGTGGTCTCCCCCGACTACTCCGATCACACCAAGTTCGCCGACGACTGGCTGGCCGCCGCCCCGGGGACCGACGGCGCGCTCGGGATGGCGATGGGTCACGTGATCCTCACCGAGTTCTTCCGGGACCGGCAGGTGCCGTACTTCACCGGCTACGCGAAGACCTACACCGACCTGCCGTTCCTGGTCACCCTGCGCGAGCGCGAGGACGGCTACGTTCCTGACCGGTTTCTCACCGCCGCTGATCTCGGCCAGGCCGGCGAGGCCGCCGCCTCCCAGACCGTGCTCCTCGACTCGGCGACCCGCGAGCCGTTCCTGCCGAACGGCACCCTCGCCGCGCACTTCTCCGACACCGGCCAGGGCCGGTGGAACCTCGACCTCGGCGGGCGCGATCCCGTCCTCACGCTCTACGGCATGCACGAGGACGCGGTGGCGGTGGACCTGCCCCGCTTCGACGTGGGCGAGACCGAGGGCGGCGGCGTCATCCGCCGCGGCGTGCCCGTCATCAGTGTCGGCGGGAGGCTGGTCACCACCGTCTTTGACCTGCTGATGGCCCAGTACGCGGTGGGCCGCGACGGGCTGCCCGGGCAGTGGCCCGCCGGCTACGACGACCCGCAGCCCTACACCCCCGCGTGGCAGGAGGCGATCACCTCGGTGCCCGCGGCCGCCGCGGCCCGGGTGGCCAGGGAGTTCGCCCGCAACGCCGAGCTGTCGCGGGGCCGCTCGATGATCGCGATGGGCGCGGGCACCAACCACTGGTACCACTCCGACCAGATCTACCGCACGTTCTTCACCCTCACCATGCTGTGCGGCTGCCAGGGCGTGAACGGCGGCGGCTGGGCGCACTACGTCGGCCAGGAGAAGGTCCGCCCGCTCACCGGCTTCCAGACCCTGGCGTTCGGGCTGGACTGGCAGCGCCCGACCCGGCACATGACCGGCACGTCCTTTTTCTACCTGCACTCCGATCAGTGGCGGTATGAGAGCTTCGGCGCCGGCGAGCTGGCCAGCCCGCTCGGCCGCGGCCTGTTCGCCGGCCGCACCTTCGCCGACTGCC
>JAICWX010000163.1 GCA_025934635.1 Streptosporangiaceae bacterium
ATGAGCTTCAGCAGGATGTTCTCGACGTCCTCGCCGACGTAACCGGCCTCGGTGAGGGCGGTCGCGTCGGCGATGGCGAACGGCACGTTGAGCAGCCGGGCCAGTGTCTGGGCGAGCAGCGTCTTACCCGAGCCGGTGGGGCCGAGCAGCAAGATGTTCGACTTGGCCAGCTCGACGCCCTCGTCGCCCGGGCGGTCGTCGCCGGACTGGACCCGCTTGTAGTGGTTGTACACCGCTACCGACAGGGCCTTCTTGGCTTTGTCCTGGCCGATCACGTACGCGTCGAGGAACTCGTAGATCTCGCGCGGCTTCGGCAGGCTGTCCCACTTGAACTCGGCGGGCTCGGCGAGCTCTTCCTCGATGATCTCGTTACAGAGGTCGATGCACTCGTCGCATATGTACACGCCTGGCCCGGCGATGAGCTTCTTTACCTGCTTCTGGCTCTTACCGCAGAACGAGCACTTCAGCAGGTCCCCACCGTCACCGATGCGTGCCACCCAGATACTCCTTTACATGGTGCCGCCGCGACGGCCGTGATGGCCGCCTCCAGCGGACATGTCCCGCGAGGCCGTCAAGCGCTTGCATATCGACGGTACCGCCTACTGGGTCCCGATGGACACCATCAAACCCCTTCAGCGGCCCAGGAGGAAGAGCTGAATCCTCCCGGTTAGGACGACACTACCTCGGCGGTGCGCTCGCTGCCCCTCTTGATCATGGTGAGAACCTCGTCGACGAGGCCGTACTCCTTGGCCTCCTCGGCGGTGAGGAACTTGTCCCGCTCGATGTCACGGCGGACCTTCTCCTCGTCCTGGCCGGTGTGCCGGGCCAGGATGACCTCCATGGCCGCGCGCATCCGCAGGATCTCCCTGGCCTGGATCTCCATGTCGCTGGACTGGCCGTAGCCGCCCTCGGTGGCCGGCTGGTGGATGAGGATCCTGGCGTTGGGCAGCGCCATCCGCTTGCCCTTCGTGCCCGCAGCCAGGATTACCGCGGCGGCCGAGGCGGCCTGCCCGATGCAGCAGATCTGGATGTCAGGCTGGATGAACTGCATCGTGTCGTAGATCGCCATCATCGACGTCATCGACCCGCCGGGCGAGTTGATGTAGATGGTGATGTCGCGGTCCGGGTCGATCGCCTCGAGCGTCAGCAGCTGGGCCATGACGTCGTTGGCGGAGGCGTCGTCGATCTGGACGCCGAGGAAGATGATCCGCTCCTCGAAGAGCTTGTTGTACGGGTTCATCTCCTTGATCCCGTACGAGGTGCGCTCGACGAAGGACGGCAGCACGTACCTGGACTGCGGGCTCCGCAAGCCGTGGTCGCTCACGTTCGGCTCCTTTGGGTTGATCATGACACGGCACCCACGGTCGGCACCTCGACGGCGCTGCGGATCACCTTGTCGACGAAGCCGTACTCCTTGGCTTCCTCCGCGGTGAACCAGCGGTCGCGGTCCGCGTCCTTCTCGATCTGCTCGATCGGCCGCCCGGTGTGGAAGGCGGTGCGCTCGAACAGGGTTCGCTTGATGTACAGCATCTGCTCGGCCTGGATCCTGATGTCGGAGGCGGTGCCGCCGATGCCGCCCGACGGCTGGTGCATCAGGATCTGGGCGTGCGGGAGGGCGAACCGCTTGCCCGCGGCGCCCGCCGTCAGCAGGAACTGCCCCATCGACGCGGCCATTCCCATCGCGTACGTGGACACGTCGTTCGGCACGTACTGCATCATGTCGTAAATGGCCATCCCCGCGTAGACCGAGCCGCCCGGGGAGTTGATGTAGAGGCTGATGTCGCGCTTGGCGTCCTCGGAGGCGAGCAGCGCGAGCTCGGCGCAGATGCGGTTGGCGATGTCGTCGTCAACCTGCTGGCCGAGGAAGATGATGCGGTGCCGCAGCAGCCGCTGGAACAACGGGTCCCCGAACGGCGGGAATTGAGGCTCCGCGGCCGCCGCGATCGACGGCGGCGCCGGGTTCGACAGGGGCTGAGTCACGCTTATTCACCTGCTCCTTTTTGGAGGCATCTGCTGGTGTCGTTGATTGGACCATAACGCCGGCGCGGAACCCGATCGTCCCGCGCAGCCTCCTGTTCGCTACTGGCGCACCGAGTTGCCATCCGCTGCCAGACCGCTACCAGCGGCCGGCGCGGGGTCCCGGGAAGCCGAGGGGACGGCTCTTCGGGGTCGCGGAGGTCCCCGGGCGCGGGCACGACAACGCGACCCGCAGGTGTCAGGAGCGACGGGATGGCCTTCTGGGGCTCTAGGGACCCTCAGGTGCGATCATTTGCGGTTCCCGCAACGGCATCGATGCTCCATCGATGTCGCGATGACGGCATCGATGCTCCATCGATGTCGTTAACTGCGCCCAGCCCGGGGCAAGGCAGCCCGACGGTGGTGATGGGTGGGACTGGCCGGGAGGTGGTGACAGGTGAGACCGCGGAGGGCGGTGGGCGAGACGCCGGAGGGCGGTGGGCGAGACACCGGGGGGCGGTGGGCGAGACGCCGGAGGGCGGTGGGCGAGACACCGGGGGCGGCGGGCAAGGCGCCGGGGGGCGGGGGAGGGCGGTGGGCGAGGCGCTGGAGGGCGGTGGAGGACGGTGGGTGAGACGCCGGAGGGCGGCCGTCACGGTGTGACGGCCGCCCCGGTGCTGGGTTCAGGGGTGCCGGGGTGGGGTTGACCCGGGGGCAGGCCTTTCGGCGGTCCCGGGTCAGGTTATGGCGGTCCGGGTCAGGTTATGGCGTCGCTGGGTCAGGCCTTGGCGTCGGCTTCTTCGGCGGCGGCTTCGGTGGCGTCGGTTTCGGTCTCGGCGTCCGGGTCCGCGTCGGTCTCGGCCAGGACCTCGCCCTCGGTTTCGCCGCCGGGGCCGACCGGGGTGTTCAGGGCGGCCCCGATGTCGACCGGATTCCCGGCCTTGTCGGTCACCGTGACCCGCTCGGCGATCACGTTCATGGCCTTGCCGCGCAGCACCTCGGCGGCCGCGAAGTTGAGCTGGCCGTTGTCGACGAGCTGCTGGGCGAGCTGGTCGGGCGCCACGCCCATCTGCTCGGCCTGCCGGGTCACGTAGCCGGACAGCTCGGCCTGGTCGACGCCGAGCTCCTCGTTGCGGGCCAGCTGGTCCAGGACCAGGCTGACCTTGACCGCGCGGCGGGCCCGCTCGTCGATGTCCGCCTCGAACTGCTCCTCGTTCTGGCCGGTCATCTCGAGGTAGCCGTCCAGGCTGGCGCCGGCCCGGGTGAGCTGGTCCATGATGGCGTCGCGGTTGTGCTTGGCCTCGTCGGTGACCACGCTCTGGGGCAGCGGGATGTCGATCTGGTCGAGCACGGCCTCCAGGGCGAGGTTGCGCGCCTGGATGACCTGCTGCATGGTCTTGTCCCGCTCCAGCTGGGTCCTGGTGTCGGCGCGCAGCTCGCCCAGGGTGTCGAACTCGCTGGCCATCTGGGCGAAGTCATCGTCGAGGCCGGGAACATCCTTGGCCTTGACGCTGTGCACGGTCACCGTCACCTCGGCCTGGTGGCCCGCGAACTCGCCGCCGGCCAGCTCGGAGGTAAAGGTGGCGGACTCGCCCGCCGACATGCCGATCAGGGTCTGGTCCAGGCCGTCCAGCATGGACTCGCTGCCGACCGGGTAGGACAGGCCGCTGGCCTGGGCGTCCTCGACCGGCTGACCGTCCACCGAGGCGGACAGGTCGATCGAGACGTGGTCGCCGTCCTCGACGGGGCGCTGCACGCCCTTCAGCGAGGCGAACCGGTCCTGCAGCATGGCGAGCCGCTCGGCGACCTCGTCCGGGGTGACCAGGGTGTCGTCGACGGTGACGGCCACGCTGGACAGGTCGGGCAGGTCGAACTTGGGCCGGACGTCGACCTCGACGGTGAAGGTCAGCTCCTTGCCGTCGTCCAGGTTGGTGATCTCCACCTCGGGCTGGCCGAGGGCGAACACGTCACCTTCGGCGACCGCCTTGGCGTACAGGTCGGGGATCGCGTCGTTGACCGCCTGGCTCAGCACCACGTCCCGGCCGACCCGGCGGTCGATCACCGGCGGCGGTACGCGACCCGGCCGGAAGCCCGGGATGCGAACCTGTTGGCTGACCTCCCGGTAGGCCTTGTCGAGGCTGGGCTTCAGCTCATCGAACGGCACCTCGACACTCAGCCGGACTCGGGTTGGGCTCAGCTCTTCGACGTCAGTCTTCACGTCCGCGTCTCACTCCGGGGTTAAGGATGGTAACTCAGCGATGGATCGCAGAGAAGTCTAAGCCGTCAGTCTAGGGGCTAGCGCACCCTGACCACGCGAACAGGCGGAGGCTCGTCGTCCTGCTGGCGGTTATCGCCGATCAGCATGTTCAGAAGCCAGCTCACCAGGCCCACGATGATCGCGCCCCAGAAGGCCGCCCAGAACCCCGTCACGTGGAACGGCAGCGTCAGGTCGCCGGCGATGACGCTGGCCAGCCACAGCAGCAGGCCGTTGACCACCAGCGCGGCCAGGCCGAGGGTAAGGATGTAGAACGCGCAGCCGACGACCTTGATCACCGGCTTGAGGATGGCATTGATCAGGCCGAAGATCAGGGCCACCACGATCAGGGTGCCGAACTTGGACCAGCCGCTGGCGGCGGGCAGGGTGATGCCGGGGACGGCCCAGGTCGCGACACCCAGGGCGGCCGCGGAGACGAGCAGCCGGAGCAGGAACCTCATAGTCCAGATATTACTCGACTAGGGGTGAAGGCCGTATGGAGATTTTATGGAGTCCGTCAGGCACTCAGCGGGCCGACCGGGTCGCCGCGGAACAGGCGGCGGTAGGCGTTCGGGGTGGTGCCGCGCCAGGAGCGGAAGTGGTGGCGCAGGGCGGTCGCGTTGCCGAAGCCGGCCCGGTCGGCGATCGCGTCCACCGTCTCGTCGGTCTCCTCCAGCAGCTGCTGGGCCAGCAGGATGCGCTGGCCGATGAGCCAGCGCTGCGGCGTGGTGCCGGTGTCGGCCACGAAGCGGCGGGCGAAGGTCCGCTCGGACATGTTCGCCCGGGCCGCCAGCTGGCGCACGGTCAGCGGCTGGTCGAGATGCGCGGTCAGCCACTCGAGCAGGTCACGGAGCGTCCCGGCGCAGGACGGCGCCACCGGCTGGTCGACGTACTGGGCCTGGCCGCCGTCGCGGTGCGGCGGCACCACCATGCGCCGGGCGATGCCGTTGGCGACCCGCGCGCCCTGTTCCTTCCTGACCAGGTACAGGCACGCGTCGATGCCGGCCGCCGTGCCGGCGCTGGTGATCACCGGGTCGTCGTCGACGTAGAGGACGTCCGGGTCGACCTTGGCCGCCGGGTAGCGCCGGGCCAGGTCCATGGCGCTGCGCCAGTGCGTGGTGCAGCGGCGGCCGTCCAGCAGCCCGGCCTCGCCCAGGATGAAGGCCCCGCTGCACACGCTGAGCACCCGCGCGCCGCGGCCGACGGCCCGGCGCAGCGCGGCCAGCAGCTCGGCCGGGAAAGCCGGGGCGTTGTCGCCGAGCCGCTCGTCGCCGACGGCGGGCAGCGCGATCAGGTCTGCCGCTTCCAGCCGGTCCAGGCCGCAGGGGGGGGCCATGGTGAAGTCGTTGTGCGAGCGCAACGGCGGCGGCTCGCCGGCCACCACGGCGAAGTCGTAGGACGGCAGCCCGTCGTCGGACCGGTCGATGCCGAAGACCTCGCAGATGGTGCCGAACTCAAACGGCAGGAAGCCGTTGACGACCACCACGGCGACATTGCGCAACACAACAAGCAAGTATGCCAAACGGGTTGGCAGGATGTCATCCAACCGTGTCATTACTGCCATTGGGGCGGTCAGGTCCCGGCGCCGGGCGGCAGGCCCGGCTGGTACGGCCAGCGGACGCCCGCGATGGCCAGCACCCGGTCCTGGAAGAGCGGCCCGGCGGTCGTATAGGTGCTGAGCGCGGGCTCCGTCTTCCCGCCAATGCGGACGGAGGCGATCCCGCAGCCGCCGTACTGCGCGGTGAACCGGGCCAGTACCCGGCCGCCCGGGCGGGTCAGGAAGACGAGCCGCATGGCGCCGCCGAAGTCGGCCGGGCAGGCTCGCACGCCGGGCGGGGAAACGGTCAGGCCGTCGGCCAGGGCGGCAATCCTGGCCACCGTGGCCGGATCAGTGACCGTGAACGCGCGGTCGAGCCGGTCACGGCCGGGGTCCGGGTTGAAGCCGAGGACCGGGGTCACGGTCACGGCCCGGACACCGGGCGGGATCCGCTCGGCCGCCGTCCTGGCCGGCAGCCAGGCGACCTGGGCATCGGTCCGCAGCGCGGTCTGGCCCCGGTCGGGCATGGCCGTCACCACCAGCTGGCGCTGCGGCAGCACGCCCGGCACCGGGGACAGCGCGAACACATCGCCCCGCGACTCGATCAGCGCCCCGGTGGAACTCCGGTAAGTCGCGGACCCGGAGCCGGACGCGCTGAACCCGGGCGGCAGGTGCGCGCTGATCCAGGACAGCACGGCCCGTGGCTGGCCGGGCACCCGCCACCAGCGCGTGGCGGTCACGACGTCCGTGGTCCCGATCCCGACCGCGGGGTTGTTCAGGGACGCGATCAGCCCGGTGCGGACCGCTCCCGGCGGCCGGCGGAAGTCCGCGCTGATGCGGGCCGCGTCCGCGGCCGCCCGCAGCCGCGGGGAGACGGTGTGCGCGGTGGTGCTCGCGGTCCCGGCCGCGGCGGGGCCGCCGGCGACCTGGCTCCCGCAGGCTGACAGGGTGGCGACGGCGCACGCGGCGGCCAGCATCAGGCCCGGGACAAGGTGGCGGTTCATGTCACTTCGACGCACCCTGCACGCGCCCGGTTGCACGCCCGGGCGGGTGCTTTTACCGGGGACCGGGGCGGTGAGCGCCGCCCGTTCGGTCAAAATAAGGGGGTGCGGCGGGAAGCTTTGAGCCGGGCCGCGGCCGTGCGGGCCGCGGTCGTGCCCGGCTGGCTGGCCGAGGTGGTGCGGCCGCGGCGGGCGCCGGTGCCGTGGCCGGAGATGATCCGGGCGGCGCTGGCCATCTGCGTGCCGCTGTCGGCGGCGCTCGCGCTGGGCCGCGGGTCGCTCGGCGTGCTGCCCGCGATGGGCGGCCTGATCGGCACGCTGGCCGACACCGGCGGTCCCTATCTGAGCCGGGTCAAGCGGGTCTGCAGCGCGGCCGCGGTGGGCGGCGCGGCCGGCCTGGCCATCGGCGCGGTCACCCACGGGCGCGGCTGGCTCGCGGTGGTGGCGCTGGTCGTGGTGGCGGGGGTGTCCGGCGTGCTCAGCACGGCCGGCGATCTCGGCTCGGTGACCGGACTGCAACTGCTGGTATACACCGCGCTGGGCGCCGGCCCGGTGGGGGCGCTGCGGCCGCTCTGGCATACCGCGGCCGGGTTTCTGGCCGGGGTGCTGTGGGCCCTGATCCTGCTGGTGCCCGGCTGGCTGCGGGCGCCGTACGGGCGGGAGCAGCGGGACGTGGCCGCGGTCTACGACGCGCTGGCCGGGCAGCTCCAGGCGGTGGGCGGCGGCGAGCTCACCGCCCGGCGGCAGGCGGTCACCACCGCCCTCGACACCGCCTACGACGAGCTGCTGACGGCCCGGGCCGCCGCGACCGGGCCGAACCGGCCGCGGGCGCGGCTGCTCGGGGCGCTGAACGCGAGCCTGCCGGTGGCCGAGGCGGCGATCGCGGCCGGACTGGCCGGCACCCGGCCGCCGCCGCTGGTCATCACCGTGGTGTCCCGGCTGGCCGACGCGATCAGGCACCAGGCCGGGCCGCCGATGATCCCGCCGCCCTGGGACGACGCCCCGGCCACGCTGGCGCTGCGCGACGCGCTGGCCGGGGCGGCGTCGGTGCTGTCCCGTGACCGTTTTGAGGGGGAAGTGCGGACGCGGCCGCGGCGGTCCGTCTGGACATCGCTGGCGGAGGAGTTCGGCGCCGGGCGGCTGGGGAGGATCTTCACGCTGCGGCTGATGGTGTGCATGGGCGTGGCCGGGCTGGTGAGCGAGGTACTGCCGCTGCAGCGTTCGTACTGGGTGCCGCTGACGGTGGCGATCGTGCTCAAGCCGGACTACGGTTCGGTCTTCGCCCGGGCGCTGCAGCGCGGTATCGGCACGGTGGTGGGGGCGGTCGCCGGGGCCGTACTGCTGGTGCTGGTGCACGGGACGTGGCTGCTGATCCCGTTCGGCATCCTGGCGGCACTGCTGCCGTTCGGGCGCAGCCGGAACTACGGGCTGCTCGCCACGTTCCTGACCCCGCTGGTGGTGGTGCTCATCGACCTGCTCGGGCCGGCCGGCTGGCAGCTGGCCGAGGACCGGCTGATCGACACGCTGGTCGGCTGCGCGATCGTGCTGCTGATCGGGTTCGCGCCATGGCCGATGGCCTGGTACTCGCACCTGCCGCGGCAGTTCGCGCAGACGACGCTGGACATGGGCCGGTATCTGGAGGAAGTGCTGGGTTCTGGGGCTGCGCCGGGGGCGGCGACCCGTTCTCGGCTGCGGCGGCCGACCTACCGGGCGCTGGCCGACCTGCGGGCCGAGTTCCAGCGCACCATGTCCGAGCCGCCGGCCATCAGCAGGCGCGCGGCGGCCTGGTGGCCTGCGGTGATCGGCCTGGAGCAGGTGATGGACGCGATTACCGCCGCCGGGCTGGCCGTGAGCCGCAACCCGGGGAACGCCGTGCCGCCGGATGATGTCCGGCGGCTGGGTGATGCCCTGCGGGCGGTCAGCGCGGCGGCGCGGACGGGAACGGAACTGGCGGAGGTACCCGGCTTGCCGGACGACGAGATCCTCAGGCCGGTCAGCGAGGCGATCCGGTCCCTGCTCGGCGTGCTCGGCCCCGGCCAGCGGCTCACCCTGCAGGGCTGACTAGCCGGACTGGCGGGATGCAGAGATGCCTCACCACTTCCGCAGCCCCTCAAGCACCCGCGCCAGCATCTCGTAGCTCGGCGCGTCATCAGCCTGGTACGCCGATGTAATCCGAGGCTGCTGTCGTTTCGGCAGCCCAGGCGGTATTAAGTCGTGGGACGGGACGACTAGCTCGCCCCATACAGCCTTTCCGCCTGATGCCGGGAAGAAGTAGCTCCAGCGCCGGCACAGTGCCTCCACGATGAGCAGACCACGCCCGCTCTCGTCTGCCCGGTCTGGATGCTTGGGCACAGGCGGGCCGGGATGACGGTCCCAGACCTCGACGATCAAGCTGTCTTGGGTAGCGACGAGCCGTACCGTGATGAGCGCCAGGTCGCGCAGGTCACTCCTGCGCGGTCGCGGGTTGGTGGTGCCGGTGGCGTTAACCGCATTGGTCATGAGCTCGGACAGCACCAGCTCGGTGTTCTCGATCAGTCGGCTGAGGCCCCATTGCGAGAGGCGCTGCCGGGCGAACAGCCGCGCGCAACAGACTGCCGTGGGCACTGCGGCAAGTGTCAGGTCGCTCGTGAGCTGCGGTCGGCTGACGTCCGGTGCAGTCACGACGGGCCCATCCCCTCGGGAAGCGGGAATCGGGTCATGAAGTGGTCGTGAACCACGGTGGCGACTTGCTCGGGTGGACGCTCATTGCAGTCCACCCGCAGCACGTCAAACCCGGCCCGCATGAGCAACTCGGTCGCTTGCTTGTAGAACCGGACCTCGTCGTGGCTGGACCCGGGAGTGAGCTGGAAGCGGTTGTGTGCACCGCGCTCGTTCAGGCGCTCCGAGATAATTTCTGGGTCAGCTTCGAGGATGACGGCAAGGCCGGGTTGCTCGGCTCGCGCGTTGAGCTGCCACAGAAAACTCAGCTCGATGTCGTCGAAACGCTGCATGACCAGGCCCGAGGCAAGGTAGCGATCGGATATGACGACCTTGCCCGTAGCACAGTACTGACGGATCTCAGTTTCGACGTGGTGGTACCGGTCAGCGGCGTACAGGCAGGCCAGCGCGTATCCCGTTATCGTGTCTGTCAGTTCACGACACAGTATGCCGATTGGTCCGCTTGACGGTTCGGCCGTGACATGCACGTCTGCACCTGCGGAAACGAGCATCTGCGCCAAGTGCCAGACGATCGTGGACTTACCCGCACCGCTCGGGCCGTCCACGCTGACGAACACTCCGCGCTCGCTACTAGAACAAGGTCGAAGCTTCATGGCCGTTCCGGTTCTGTGCGTCGTTGCGCAGTGCGTCGGGCGTCAGCGGGTGGCCTTCAGCCATGGTTGCCAGGTAGACGAACAGCCGAGCAGTCACCAGTGCGTCGTAGGTCGCCCGGTGCGGCATCAGGTCGTCGGGCAGTCCTTCGTCGAGGTTGAGCGCCCGAACCAGCATGCCAAGCCGGTAGCCCGGCTGATCCGGCAATAGGCGCCTGGCCAGCTTGAGCGTGTCAAAGACCCCGGGTACCTCCCACGAGGGCAGATGACGCTTGAGTACGCCGACGTCCACGTGAGCGTTGTGGGCTACTAGTGCGGGCACATCGAGTACTTGGCGTACCTCGTCTGCGACCGTCTCAAAGACCGGCGCGTCGGCTACGTCCTGGATGGTGATGCCATGGATGCGGGTGGCGAAATACTTTATTGGCCGGTTGGGTTTGATGAGCCAGCTCACCGGCTCTTGAATCTCGCCACCGGCGATCGGCACCACGGCGAGCTCTACCAGGTCGGGCGGCTGTTGGCCGTTGCCCTCGACATCGACCACGGCGTAGTCAAGGTTGGTCCAGCCGGTCATGAGACTGCCTCGTCCTTCCATCCGATGTCTGCCCGGCCATGGCAGTGGGCATAGTGCGGATGCCGTACATCGTGTACCTGAAAGCCGAGCGCGTGCTGCAGGTAGTAGCGCGGCTGTTCGTCCGCCAAACCAGACACGACGGCTGCCCGTTCAGTGATGTCGATGACTCGGAGGCTACGGGCTTCTGGGAGCGGACAGGCGATCTCATGAACTTGCTTCAGCGTCGGCACTTGATGCGCGTTTCGGCAGAGGTCGAGCTGCGTGAGCGGGCAGATGTCGCAGACTTCACGAATACCGACATGGCCGTTGTAGTCGGGCAATCCATGAACCTACGACACTGCACATGAGGTCTTGCGAAACAGCGAGGTTGCGTCCGCGAACGCGGTGAGTATCCGCCGTTCCAGGGTCTCGGGCACGATCTTGCGGCGAGCCGTCAGGTCGTAAGGTTCGGGCAGGCCGTTCGCCTGATAGTAGGCCGCGATCTGCTCGCGGTAGAACAGGCCGGTAAATACCGTGGCGTCGGCATAATGATGTAGCTCATAGGCGCGATCTAGGTGCTCGTCGCTGTCATTGAGTCCCGGTACCAGCGGACGCCAGTACAGGACCGTTCGGTAGCGCCGAACGACCGGCGCGCTCATGAGTTTCAGCGAGTCCGCAGCCACCGACGACGGGTACGGCTCGATTCGCTTGTCCTCGATGTCCGAGTACGTGAACAGCAACGTGACCTTGAGGCTGCCAAGCTGGTTCAACCGAGTTATATCGTCCGGTTGCATCTGATGCCGCGTGATAACGAGCACATGGTTGCGCAAACCGCGCCCGTCAAGGGCTTCGAGCACGGCGAAGGTGTGCGGCCTGACAGCAGGTAGAAATGGATCGGTCGCCCGGTTGAAAAGCTGGAGCGGCGTTACGTGGGCTTGGAAGTCCCGATGACTGACGAGCCGTTCAACCGCTTCGGCGTCGGACATGAAGGCCCGCGGCTGGCGCTCATCCCACAGGCCGTAGGTGTGACGAATGCAGTAGGCGCAGTCCAGCGGGCGGCCTTGGATGTGGTTCAGGCTCAAGCCGCTCTTGCGGTACTCGACGACCTCACCGGCACGCTCAGGCAGCGATGCACGCTCGGCCGGGCCAAGTAGGGGGATGGTGATGCTCACCTGGTTCTCTTCTCTGGGGGCGCTTACGGGAATCGGGCGGCCAGCTTCGGCAGCGTAGATCCCAGACATACGACCAAGGAAGAAAGTTTCTTAAGATTTCTCGCAATTTACTCTGCGCCATCAGACTCAAGCAATTCGGCGCTTCTGTCATGGGCTTCGGGCACCAGATCGTCAAGGACGCGCGTGACGATCGCCCGCGCGGATCGGCCGTAGCTGGCAACAGCAGCCATCTGCTCAAAGATGCCGGCGTATAGCTTGATCTCCTGCGGCTGGGCAAGGTTCAGCTCAGCAGAGAACGTCTCGATGGTGACGCGACCCTGGTCGCGGATCCAGAAGGCATGCCACGGGCCGACCACGTATTGCGTTTCGAAGCCGATGATGCCGAGCTTGACGTTTGGCAGCGCGGAGAGAGTCATGAGGCGGTCGAGCTGAGCGAGCTGAACATCGAGCGAGGAGCGCCGGTAGCGCAGCGCAGCTTCGGTCAGTACGAAGTGGAACTGTTTGTCGCGACGGTAGAGCAGTTCCTGGCGCTGCATACGGGTACGCACGGCGTAGTCGATGTCGTTGGGCATGTTGAACAGCACCACGCCCTCAGCAAAGCGGGCGCGGGCATACTCGGCGGTCTGGAGCAACCCCGGAATAGTGGCAGGCTCGAAGACTCGGAACGTACGAGTCTTGGCGTCAATCTCGGCAAGCTCGTGCTGATGCGGCCGAAGGCCACCGCGCAGTTGGCGTTGCCACTCGGCGTGCTGGCTTTCCAGCGTGTGCAGCGACGCGAGCAACGCCTCAGTTTCGGTCTCGCTGCTGGTAATCCGGGTCCAACCGCGGAGGTCTTCGTCGGTCGGTGGCTGCCGCCCGTTCTCTAGTTTCGAGACTTTCGAGGCAGGCCACGACAACGACTCGGCGAGTTGTCGGCCGGTGATCCCGGCTGACATGCGCAGCTCACGGAGTCGCTGGCCCAGGACGCTGCGCGCCTCCTGGACGTTAGTGCCGGATAGGGAGTTCGGTTGCAAAATCGTCTCGTCGCACTGCCTTGTGCCGGGTCGCGTCGCGCCAGTAGTTGGCCTTCACGATCTTGGCAGGGTCTTCGATTTTCTCTCCACCGAGGAAGCGGTCGGTCTCATCGAACCGCATGACGACGAGCGTGGACGAGTCGAAGAGCCAGTAGTCGCAGTCGGGTAGGTCGGCGGCGTTGCCGCGGTCCAGGTAGCGGATGTCCTCGCCAGCCGCGATGTTGTGCTGGGCCAAGGCATGGCTGTAGCGGTTCCAGTCGCTCATCGGTAGATCGACCACCCGCACGCGAGCAAAGCGCCTCCCCTCAGTCGCGGCTTCCCGGACCATGCGCAGCCAGTCTTGCATCCATGACAAGTCAATCGGCGCACCTGCCAGGAACTTGCGTAGCGTCTCACCTTCGTAAGCGGGGTTGTACCGGCTGCGAACCTCCATGCGGAAAGCGGTGTGCTCGAAGCTGGTGAACAGCGGGCCGAAGGCGGCGAAGGCGCTCGGCTCGATGAGCTGGCTCAGCGCCCGGCCTCCCCTTGGTACTTGCGGACGTAGAACTTGAGTACGTCCTCGGGAATCTCGATGATCCCCTCGTGGTCGGGGATGTCGCCGACGTCAGCAAGCACTTGGGGGTCGGTCACCTTCCAGCCCTGGGCGATGAAGGTGCTCCGGTCAGTACGGTCGGTGGCGAACAACGTGGGCGAGTCGCCGACGTTGGACTCTGGGTCTTTACCGAGGAAGCGAGCACGCATGTTACCTCCAGGAAGGCAAGAAACTTCTCGAATGTTCCAGACCATGGTGACGCAGTTGATAGCAGGCGTCAACGGCACCGAGGGAGAGTTCCTGGCGGCAACGTCAGGGAGTCATCATCCAAGTGAAGGTAGACCGTGGATCGATTCCTGCAGGCCATGGTTCAGCTAGTCAGGTCATGGTCGGGCTGGCGGGACTCGAACCCGCGACCTCGTGCACCCAAAGCACGCGCGCTAGCCAAGCTGCGCTACAGCCCGTATCTGGCTGAGTCTAGCGGCTGACCGGCCCTGTTCGCTGTGCGGACAAGGGTTATTGGCCGCCGTCAGGGGCGGCAGCGGCCAGGAACAGGCGGCACCAGGCGTCGCCGAGCCAGGTGCCGAAGCGGGCCGGCGGCCAGCCGCGCTCGCGGACCAGGAGGGTGTAGTACTCCGAGGAGTTCATGCTCCAGACCACGTCGGCGACCTCCTCGACGCCGAGGCCGGGCCGCAGTTCCCCGGTAACCGCCAGGTCCTGGGCGAACAGGCGCATGTTGGCGGCCCGGCGGGTGGCGATCTCGGCCCAGAGCTCGCCGAGTTCCGGCGCCTGGGCGGCGGCGTCCCGCAGCACGAGGTGCAGGGGGGCGAGGCGGGAATTGACTTCGGTCACCGCGGTGGCGTAGATGCAGATCTTCTCGCGGGCGGTGGCGGCGGCGCGGATCTGCTGGACGTAGTCGCGCTGCTCGGAGGGGACGGCCTGGTCCGTGCCGGAGATCGAGGTCTCGAGCAGCAGCCGGGCGAGCACCGGCTTGGTGCCCACCGCGGCGTAGACCGTGTCGACGGCGACGCCGGCCCCGGCCGCGATCTGGGCGATCGTGGTGGCGGCGTAGCCCTGCTCGGTGAAGAGCAGGCGGGCCGCGTCGAGTATCGCCAGCCGGGTCCGGCGGGCCTGCTCCTCTCGTACCGACGACCGGTAGGTCCGGGGCTTGACGGTCTCGCTCATGCCGCCTAGATTACCCTGTATTGATCCGATGATACTTCGGATTAATTTACGGGAGGAGAAAATGATGAGCATGAGCAGCACGAGCGAGGTCGGCGGGGGAACGACGGGGCCGGGCTCGGGGCCTGCTTCGGTCCTGGTCCGGGGGCCGGGCGAGGGGCCGGGGACGTGGGCGCTGGGCTCGCTGTTCGAGCGGCTGGCGTCCGGCGAGGAGACGGGGGGCGGGTTCGCGCTGTCGCTGGTGACCCAGCCGCCGGGGACGGCTACGCCGGTGCACATTCACACCCTCGAGGACGAGGCCTTCTACCTGCTCGACGGGACCATGACCTACCAGCTGCCGGCGCCCGACCAGGAGCAGCTGATGGCGGACGTGCACCGCTGGCTGGAGACGGCGCCCCGGTACGGCCTGAGCATCGTCGGCCCGCCGCTCCCCGCCGATGCCTGATTCCCGTCGACTTCATGATCACGGGCAGAAATGGCCGCATAGGAGCCAAAAGTGCCCGCGATCATGAACGATCGACCGCAAGGGGTTGCTGCGGGGTGGGCGGGGGGGCGGGGTGGGTCAGGGGGTGGCGAAGTAGGTTGCATCGATTGCGAACGGGGCGGGACACGCGCCGCTGGCTGGGATTGGGCGGATTCGGGGGCCTTGCGGTGACGCTGGCCCTACCCTTAAGGATGCTTCCGGCACGGGGGGCTCCGTCCGCCGGCAGCCACGACTTCACGGCGTTATCTCACGACGTTATTCACAGAGCGAGGCATCCAGACATGGGCAAGTACATATCCGCGCGGGTGGCCCTCGCGGGAGCGGCCGGGGTGACGGCGATCGCGCTGGCGGGGTGCGGTTCGGCCGCGAGCACGACCGGGGCGGCGTCGACCGGCAGCCCGGCCGCCAGCACGTCCGGTACGGCGAGCGCCAGCGCCACGACCAGCGCGGACGCCACCGCGAGCCCGACCGGGGCGGCCGGCGTCTCCGCCCCGTTCCCCGTCGCGGTCGGTAACACCTGGGTATACGAGGCGGTCACCAGCATCAACAGCGCGCATTCGACCGACACCAAGAAGGTCCTGTCGGTGACCCCGACGACGGGCGGCCGCCAGGTCGTGATGTCGGATACCGTCCTGCCCGGCTCGGCCAAGGTGACGCAGAACTACGTCTTCTACGACAACGGCCAGATCGGGTTCCCGATCAGCCAGAGTCACGGCATCTCGGTGCTATCGGGCCAGGGGATCGTGTGGCCGAACGCCGCGGACCTCGCCGCCGGGAAGGCCACCCACTCGACGTCGAAGATCAAGCTCAGCTCCGGCCAGATCGAGACGGCGGACGTCACCGTCCAGGGTGGCGGCACCCAGTCGGTGAGCGTCCCGGCCGGGACGTTCCAGGCCACGCTGGTGAACATGACCATCGTCACCCACGTGGGCAGCTTCCTCACGACCATCACGGTGAAGGAGTGGACCGCGCCGGGCACCGGCCCGGTCAAGTCGCAGGAGTTCATCAAGGCGGCCGGCCAGAGCCAGATCACCACGACCGAGGCGCTGCTTACCTTCACGAAGGGGTGAGGCGGCGGTGAGCCCACGGCCCAGGATGACCGTCACCGGGACCAACATCGACGCGCCCGACGCCAACGCGCTGGCCGGCTTCTACCGCCGGCTGCTCGGCTGGGTGACCGGCACGGAGGAACCCGGCTGGGTGGTACTGCGGGCGCCGGGCGGCGGCCACACGCTGAACTTCCAGACCGAGGAGCGCTACGTGCCCCCGGTCTGGCCGGCCGCCCCGGGCGATCAGCAGATGATGATGCACCTCGAGATCGCGGTCGATGATCTCGAGGCGGGCGTCGCGCACGCCGTTGCGCAGGGCGCCACGCTGCCTTCCTTCCAGCCGCAGGACGACGTCCGGGTCTGCCTCGACCCGGCCGGGCACCCCTTCTGTTTGTACCTGGGATAGAGGAACCTCAGGCGTTCGGGTGCCTTGCGGCGTTGCGCGGTGACTTGGGCCGTCAGAATTCTTACTCTTAGTGCTTTCTAACTTTCAGTGTTGGCCGCCAGCGTGACTCCCCAGAACGAGGCAGCTACATGAGCAAGCACGGATCGGCCGCCGTCGCCCTATCCGGTATGGCCCTGGCCGGGCTAGTTCTGGCCGGGTGCAGCGGCTCGGTGCCGAAAGGCACCACGCCCCAGGTGACCAGTAATTCGGCCAGCTCCCCGAGGGTCACCGCCGGGACGTCAGGAAACGGCACCCAGGCCGCCAGCGGCAGCCCCGGAAGCAGCAGCCCGGGTGCCAGCAGCCCGGGCAGCAGCGCGGGGCAGAGCACGGGCTCGGCCGCCGGCAGCCAGCCGGCCATCCGGCCGGGCGCGGCGTCGAAGACGTTCGCCAAGGCCAACTCGATCCCGTTCCCGGTGGCCATCGGCAACACGTGGGTGTACCAGACGAAGGCGGGCGGCGCGACCGGCCGGACGACGAACAGGATCGTCGCGGCGGGACCGGGATCGGCCGGGTACCTGGTCACGATGTCGTCGGCGACCAGCCTGCCCGGCTCGGGCAGCGACGGCACGTCCGGGTACACCTTCTACCCGGACGGGACGATCGGCTACCCGGCGCCTTCAGTCAGCGGCGTGGCGGTGACCGGCGGCGGCATCCGCTGGCCGAACGCCACGGCCCTGGCCTCCGGCCACGCCTACCACTCGACGCTGCAGCTCCAGGTGGGCGGGACGCAGCAGACCGCGGGCGTCAACGTCTACGGCGCGGGCACCGAGACCGTCACCGTCCCGGCCGGGACGTACCAGGCCAGCGTGGTGGTCACGACCATCACCGCCAAGGGCGAGACGATCGTGGTGACCGCCTGGATCGTGCAGGGCATCGGCACGGTCAAGACCCAGATCCAGGTCTACGGGGCGGGCGCGGCCGGGCTCACGACCTCCGAACTGCTGTCCTTCACCAAGGTCAAGAGCACGATCGGGGACGGCAGCTAAAAGCGGAACGGGCTGGGTGCACCGGGAGGCGGAACCCAGCCCGTTCGGGATGAAGGTTTTTAGCGGGTTTCCTCGGCGCGGCCGTCAGCCGCCCAGAGGGTATGGAACGAGCCGTCACGGTCGGTGCGGCGGTAGGTGTGGGCGCCGAAGAAGTCGCGCAGGCCCTGGATGAGCGCGGCGGGCAGGCGTTCGGCCCGCAGGGCGTCGTAATAGGCCAGGGCGGCGGAGAAGCCGGGGACCGGGATGCCGAGGCGGGCCGCGGTGGCGATCACGGTGCGCCAGGCGTCCTGGGCGTTGGCGAGGTCCTTGCTGAAGTCGTCGTCGATCAGCAGCGTGGGCAGTTCCGCGTTGTTCTCGTAGGCGGCGCGGATGCGGTCGAGGAACTTCGCCCGGATGATGCAGCCGCCGCGCCAGATGGTGGCCAGCTGGCCGAGGTCGAGGTTCCAGTCGTACTCGCCGCTGCCCACGGCCATCATGTGCCAGCCCTGGGCGTAGGAGACGAGCTTGGACGCGTACAGGGCCTGCTCGATCTGGTCGGCGAACCCGGCGGCTTCAGTGCCCGTGGTCTTGGGGCCGGGCAGGCCGCGGGCGGCGCGGCGCAGGTCCGCGTGACCGGACAGGGACCGGGCGAACACGGCCTCGGCGATGCCGTTGACCGGGACGCCGAGGTCGAGGGCGTCCTGGACGGTCCAGCGGCCGGTGCCCTTCTGCTCGGCCTGGTCGCGCACGATGTCGACGAAGGGTTTCTTGGTGCTCGCGTCGGTGTGGGCCAGGACCTCGGCGGTGATCTCGATCAGGTAGGAGTCGAGGCGGCCGGTATTCCAGGTGCGGAACGTCTCGGCGATCTGCGCGGGCTCGAAGCCGATACCGTGCCTGAGCAGGTCGTAGGCCTCGGCGATGAGCTGCATGTCGGCGTACTCGATGCCGTTGTGCACCATCTTGACGAAGTGGCCGGCCCCGTCCGGGCCGATGTGGGTGCAGCACGGGGTGCCGTCCACGTGGGCGCTGATCGTCTCGAGCATCGGGCCGAGGCTCTCGTACGACTGCGGGCTGCCGCCGGGCATGATGGACGGGCCGTTCAGCGCGCCCTCCTCGCCGCCGGAGACGCCCATGCCGACGAAGTGCAGGCCTTGTTCCTTCAGCTTGGCCTCGCGGCGGCGGGTGTCACCGAAGTGCGCGTTGCCGCCGTCGATGATCATGTCGCCCTCCTCCAGGAGGGGGGCGAACTCGTCGATCACCGCGTCGGTGGCCTGGCCGGCGTTGACCATGATGACCAGGCGGCGCGGGCGCTCCAGGGCTTGCACGAAGTCTTCCGCGGTCTCGGCCGGGACGAAGGTGCCCTCGTCGCCGAACTGCTCGATCACGGCGGTCATGCGGGCGACGGTGCGGTTGTGCAGAGCTACGGTGTACCCGTGCCGGGCGAAGTTGCGGGCCAGGTTACGGCCCATCACGCCGAGCCCGGTGACGCCGATCTGCGCCGTTGCTTGCGCCATATGCTGCGGTTCTCCTCTGAACTGTGGCTTTTGGTCTGACCCCGTTTCGCTGATAACGGCCACTATGCCACTTCGGGCTGTGCCGCAAAGG
>JAICWX010000594.1 GCA_025934635.1 Streptosporangiaceae bacterium
AGCATCACGACACGCCGGACACCGGCAGAGAACACATGGCCAGCCACCCGGACCGCAGATGGCCGCGGGACCGGAATTCTCATGACCGCGAACCTGGAGCTAACTGACCGCACACCCGCATTTTTTCGTGGCCGCTAGCACCCGTTTCCGCCGCGCCGCTACCGGGATTGACTTACCAGTAACCAGCCGGGCCACACCTGGCACCTGCGCCACGGTAGAGGCCCTGTCATGATCTGCACCTGGCCCTGGGCACGCCCGCCATCAGCCTGAACGGCTCGGCGCCGCTGGAGTGTGCACCTCGGCGCACGGCCAGGAAACCAGCTACCCGCCCGCCGCGAATCAGGATCGCCCTGGAGATTTGTGCTACATCCACCAGCGTCCCGTCTGAGCCGCTGACCGGGCCCGGCGGGTCCTGGCCAGCCCTCAGGTCGCCCAGGCGAACGCCGGCCCCGTCATCACCGGCGTATCTCTCATCCCCCCAGGACCCGGATGGGGCGTAACGAGGAGCCTGCGCCGCCGGCTCTTGCGCAGTTCGGCCGCCGCTGCTCTCCTCCTGCTTGCCGTACAGGCAGGCTGGGCCGCTCAGTACCGCTTCGGCGACCCGCCGGCAGCCGTCACGGTTACCGCACGAGCTGGCGCTCCCGGGCCAGACCTGGTGCCCGTCGTCCGTCGGCGTTCTACGGCATCCCCGCCGCAGCCGCCGCGCAGCGCCTGCAAGCCCTCGGACTGTGTACCCAGGTACGGTCCGTCACGGTGCCGGGCCAGCCTGCCGGGACTGTCATCGGGATCACCCCCGCAGGTGACGTCCCCCCCGGCACCATGATCACGTTCTACGTAGCCACCGCGCTCCCGCCCGGTCCCGGCCACCCGCCACACGCAGCAGCACCGCCGCGGCCGCCAGCCGTTATCGCCCCCGGTGATGATGTTGACGGTTTATGCCTGTTTCCGCCGCGGGGCGGCGGGGGTTAGCTGGTAAGTGACAGCTAGACGGCAAGTGACAGCCAGACGGCAAGGTACCGCGACGCCGCGGCCAGGCAACCCGCCCGGCCGCGATCCGGCACTAGACCGATCACATCGAAGTACAGGAGCCCGGTTATGGGCATCATCGCGTGGATCGCCCTCGGCCTCGGCCCCGGCCTGCGGGGCTGGTCGTCATGACGGTAACGAGGGAGGGTCGTACCGCCAGATCGGCCGGGCGGGATGCGGCGTCTAGCCGCTGGCTGCAGTGGCTGGCCCGCGGCGGGCTCGCGGCCCGGGGCGCGATGTACCTGCTGATCGGGGTGCTGGCGGTGCAGATCGCGTTCGGCTCCAGTGGCAAGCAGGCCGACACCTCCGGCGCGCTGCGCGCCGTCGCGGCGCACCCGGGCGGAATCGTCGTGCTGTGGCTGCTGGCGGTGGGCTTCGCCGGGCTTGCCATCTGGCGGTTCGCTGAGGTCGCCTACGGGCAGGCCGGCCCCGGCGGCCGCAAAGCGGGCAAGCGGCTGGGGTCGCTGGCGCGCGCGCTCATGTACGCCTTCATCTGCGGCACCGTCGTCAGCTTCATCCTGGGTACCGGCGGCAACAAGTCTGGCAACACGCAGTCCAAGGACGCGACCGCGACGCTCATGGCTCACGGCGGCGGCC
Organism: Streptosporangiaceae bacterium; assembly: GCA_025934635.1. The sequence goes on from JAICWX010000594.1 coordinate 1,624, forward strand.
GGTGGCTTGTCGCGCTGATCGGCATAGGCATCGGCATCGGCGGAGTGGCCCTCGCCGTTTACGGCATTCGCAGGAAGTTCCTCGAGCACCTCCACATGGCGCAGATGAGCCACCGGACCGCCAAGGTGGTCAAAACCCTGGGCCTTGTCGGCTACGTGGCGCGCGGAGTGGTCTTCTGCGTCGCGGGCGGGTTCCTTGTCGACGCTGCTGTCAGCTTCAGCCCGCAGAAGGCGCAGGGCGTCGACGGATCGCTGCTCAAGCTCGCGACCACACCGGTGGGCCCGGGACTGCTCGTCGCCGTCGCGCTCGGGCTGGTGGTCTTCGGCGTCTATTCCGGCTGCGAGGCACGCTGGCGCCAGGTCGAGCCCGGATAGCGCAGTTACCACGAAATTCTGTACGTGGCGAGGCCATGTGCGGTCTGACCCGGGCATTCACCGGGGTGCGCGCCCCACAGCTCCAGCCCGTGCTTGGTCTGTGAAGGGGGCTTGCGGTGTCTGCGAAGCTAAGGGCTCCGGCACCCGCGGGCGCCCGCGCTGTTCCGCAGCGCCCGCGCCCTGTCGGCGACTGGAAGGTAGTCGCCCGGCGGCCGGCCGGCGGTGCTGTCGTGCTGTGGACGACGGCGCGTACGTGGCCGGAGTCGTCGGCCGCGCGCGTGCGCCTTCCCGGCTCAGGTTTCGCGAGAGAAATCTGCGAGACGGGTCCCGGACGCACGGTAATGCTGGAAGGCAACGCGCAATTCCTCGGTTCCCGCGTCTTCGCCCTGCCAGGCGGCTAGCAGCGAATCTTGCTGCTCCTGGACGAACGCGACGAGCGCCTGGCTGCTGTCATCGACGAGACCAGCCGCCAATCCGGCAGCCGAGCGCGGATCATCGACGAACATCACCTGGATCTCGTGCCAGCTCGTGCCCTCGCCTGCGGTGGCGCGGGATCGGGGATCGGCTCGGGCTCCGCGCCGGGTACTGAGAAAGTCATGGATCTGTCCGCGTCACCATGGCCGGCGACCTTCGACTCGTCCGCGTGGCTGGCCATCACGGTAGCGCCCGGATGCCAGGTCGCTACCGGGGCAGCCGGCTGAGGATCTTCTGCCAGCTGCGGCCGGCGGCCAGCTCGCTTGGCGAGGTCAATTCTCCATCTCCTTCGGGTCAGATCCATTGACTTGCCCGCTCGCGGCCGTGGCGGCGGCTGATCCGGATCCGGTATCCGCGGGCTCGCCGAGGAGATCACCGAACAGGGCACGGTAGTGGACCATGGCTTGCCGCAGGTCCTCGGTGGAGGCGGTGCCCGCGGCGGCCCGCTGGCTGATCTCCTCGGCCGCCCGGTAGCGGTCCAGGGTGCCTGAGTGCTCGACGGACAAGTCGGCCAGAACCTGGTCATCATGTTCGGCCGGGTAGCCGCGTTCGGTCATCACGGCGGCGACCAGCAGTTGCGCTCCGGAGACAGCGTCCGTGGGCGCGTCGACGAACTGCTCC
>JAICWX010000063.1 GCA_025934635.1 Streptosporangiaceae bacterium
CGGTGGCTGCCAGTCCGGCTTCATCCGGGTCGGCTGCGTGCGGTGCGCCGTCAGATGCCCGGGAATCGCGGATTCCATCGCGGGTCTCGTCTTCAGGCCGGTGTCATGGCCGGCGGGAAGTCGGCCGTCGCCGGTTCCGCGGGGGCGCTTCCACGACCGCCGGGGCCGGGTTGCGGTTGACGAGCAGCCGCAGCACGTCCGGCCGCGAGTAGTGACCGACCGGATCGGCGGCGGACTTCGCGATCGCGATCAGGTCCGGATTCAGGTCGGCGTAGAGGATGCCCTCTTCGGTCTCGGGCAGCGGCTCGGCCAGCTGGGACCTTCCGGGCCGTAGATGCGGGCGAACCCGCCACCCGGCTGGAGCAGCTGCCGCTTGACGTCGGTATCGCAGAACTGCTCGAGCGCGGCCTCCCCGATCACGGCGCACGGGGCCACCACGAACGTCTGCCCCTCGACCGCGTACATCAGGCTGGCCGCCGTGTTCACCTCCGGTCCCAGGGCCGAGGCGGCGCCCCGGTAGATCGAGAAGCTGGGCCAGGCCCCGACGTGGATCTCCTCGCCCTGGCTGTACATGGCGTACTTGGTCAGCGGCTGGAGGTGCTCCCAGCAGTTCAGCCCGCCCACCCGGCCGAGCACGGTGTCGTGGACCTGCAGGTCGCTGCCGTCACCCTCGCCGAATACCGAACGCTCCACGTGCGTGGGCTTGAGCTTGCGGCGCACCGAGATCAGCTCACCCGTGCCGGAGATGAAGGCCTGGGCCATGGAGAGGCTGCCGCCGGACCGCTCGCTGAACCCGAGCACCACGTGGATGTCGTGGCGGTCCGCGGCCTGACAGATCCGGTGGATTTCGGCGCCGTCACGAGTCATCGAGCCAGCCGCGTACGGCGGGACGAATCGCATGCCCATAGCCGGCACTCTGGCGCCGTTTCAGAGGCCGAGAAGCTGGGGCGCGGTGGCGACCGACCTCCAGACCTGACCAGGGTCGGGTACCAGCCTTCGGTCCTTGAGGTCGAGAAGCCCGCCTACATTGGCGATCTCGGCGGCGAGCGTCCCGTCAGGCAGGCGGATCTCCTGCTCAATGCGGAAAGACTTCCCGTCGCCCCACGCGAACTCGCACGATACGACGATCTCCTGGCCGGCCCGGATCTCACGGTGGAAGCGGATCCGCTCCTCCAGGCTCACCGGCCCGATCTCCCTGGCGGCCAGCGCGGCCTGGTCAATTCCCGCCGCCCGCATGCACTCCCAGCGTGCGTGCTGGCCGTATTGCAGGAGCACGGTGCCGGCCACGTGCCCGTTGGAGTCGACCTCATAGCCGCGGGCCACGATGCGGACGGTGAAGGGCTTATCTTCCGCCATCGGCGTCTTCCTGCTCAGCCAGCCATAGCCGGGAGCGGCCGGTGACGTAGCGCCGCCCGTCGGCGCGCGTCTCGATCCAGTCGCCTCGCGCCCAGCCGCCAGCAGTCTGGGGGGCGAAGCCGTGCCCGCGGAACAGCGCACTCGCCTCGGCCCGGGTCAGGCCCCGCTCACCCCACTCGCGGAGCAGGGCCGCGGTCCGCACCGGCTCGGGCGGCTGGTCCGGGCTGGAGCTGACCGCGTCGGCCAGCGCCTCGAAGCCCCGGGCGATCTGCCGGAGCGCGGCCGCTACGTCCTGGAGATCCTCCACCCTTCAAATCGTATAGCAATCGCTAGCAATTGACTAGCAATCAGCTAGCCCGTCCCCGGACGTCGTCCGCAATCCCGCCGGCGGCTGGTACCGGGCCACGCCTCAGCACTCGCATCGGCATCACCGCCCGCACCCGTCACCCGCCCGGCCCTTACCCGGCCTCCGCCAACGACATGGATGCTCCATCGATGCCGCGATCGCGACATGGATGCTCCATCAATGCTGTTAGCGGCGGCATCCGGGACATGCGACGGGACACCAGGCGCATCATAGACATCACAGGCATCACAGACATCAGGCACACACCACGGACATCACAGACATCACGGGCATCACCAGACCTGCTGGCCCAGGGCTGCCCGCGTGGACGCCGAGCACGCCCAGCTGATCTGGACCGCGTGGCACCCGGATCTTGCCGACCCCGATCATGGCGGGCCGCCCATGGCTACCCTTGACCCTTGTCACCTGGGGAGCGGGAGGGAGGCGACAGGTATGGCTATCACGCTGCCGGATGTCAGCGAGTTCCAGTCGGCGGCGGGCGGTAACGCCCCGAACTGGGCCGGGATTAAGTCCCAGAACGGCGGGGCGGCGATCATCCGGGTCGGGTACGGGAATAACCACCTCGACGGAATGCTCGCGTCGAACCGCGCGGCGATCAAATCGCACGGGTTCGCGTTCTGCGGGCTGTACCAGTACCTGCGAGCGGGCCAGGATGCGCTTGCGCAGGCCAATGCGTTCATCGACTGGGTCGGCCCCACCCTGAACGAGGGGGAGATTCCCATCCTCGACCTGGAAGAGGGAGCGGGAAACCAGTCGGCCCGGGCCAACCAGTGGTTCGGCATCGTGGACGGCGCCTACGGCCTGACGTCCTTGCCGCCCGGCCAGCGTTCGTGGCTGTACAGCGGCCAGAATTTCGCGAACACGGCCGGGCTGGCGCCCATCTTCAACTCGGCCCGCCGGACCTGGGTAGCGGCATACCAGTCATCCCCGGCCGGGCTGCTGCCGCACACCCTGTGGCAGAGCACCAACGGCCAGGTCGGCGCGAACCGGACGAGCTGGAGCGGCTGCGGCTTCTGCGATACGTCGATTTACCCGGGCACGCTCGCCAGCCTGTCCGCCCTGGGCTGGCACCCCTCGGTTAACCGGAGCCAGCTATCTCCGGAGGAAGAAGAAGACATGCACATCCCGAACGACAAGAAGTTCGGCGCCGTCTCGTTCGGCGGGGGCCAGTTCAAGTGGATCGCGTTCTTCTGCGACCCCGGCGGCGAGGGCAAGACCGCGAACAAGCTGCGGGTGGCCCCGTTCTCCAATACCACCCACGGCTTCGCCGGCATCACGACCGTGACCATCGGCCCGGCGACCGAGAAGGTCACCGTCACGCTGCCGGACAACTGCAGCGGGATCTCGTTCCAGCGGCAGGACGACCCCGGTAACTGGGCCACGATCGCCTACAACCTGGGTTCTTAATTTTTACAGCCGCTTGCTACCTGCGGAAACGCGCCGATGAGGCAGCGCGGCGGCACGGAACGGTTTGGGTCGCCATGCCAGGGGCAGCTCATGGGAGTCTTCAACCGCCCAGCGAGAGGAAATCCCCTATGTATATCGGCATCGGGACCGTCGTTCTCATCATCATCATCGTTATCGTCGTGCTGGCCCTGCGCAGGTAGTGAGCCCGCAACCGGCGAGAACGCTTCCGCGGCGCGGGTCCAGGACGAGGACGTGATGTCCTGGCCCGCCGCCGATCTCAGGTCGTGAAGAACCTCGTCCTGTGCCTCGCGGCCAAGGACGCCCTCCAGACCCCGCGGAGTGCGAGCTGCTGGCCGAAGAACGGCCACCCGCGCCCCGCGCGCCGGGCCAGCTCCCGGAACCAGGCTTGGCCGACGGGAAAGGCCATCCCCCGTTCGGCATTAAAATCTCTAAAATCCCTCATGGACGCATGAGGTGCGTACGGTCGGTGCCCGGTATGGGCACCGACCGTAGTGCTGTCTGGCGGCGTCGGCACTTCCTCCCGCCCGTCCCCGGTGAGATCGCAGGTTACGCACCCAAATCTTAAATTTTTGGGACATGATCACATTACAGTCGCGGCAACGCGTACTGATGGCGGTCAAGAGCCTGAAAAGGGTCGTGCGAGCGAGGATGCGATCGATGGGAAACCACGGGGGAACCGGCGCCAGGCCTCATGACGATGCCGCCGCCGGCCGGCTCGCGAAGACGCCGACCGGCTTCAAGCTGCTGAGCTCGCAGGCCTTTACCTTGCGTAACTGGCCGGTGTCGTGGCGGCTGTTCGCCGTGATCATGCTGACGCTCGCCGTGGGCCTGGCCTTCGGCGGCCTGCGGGTCGCGGCGGCGACGGACAGTGCCGCCCAGTTCAACCGCGTATCGCAGCTCGCCAGCCTCGGCCAGCAGTCCACCGTCCTGATCCAGGCCCTGGAGAACGAACGCGACCGGACGTACAAAAACGCCAGCCGTTCCGGGGCCCTCCCGCCCTTGTACAACGCGACCGACACGGCGGCGGCCAAGGTCCAGGCGCTGGCCGCCGGTGTCGGCGGTTCCTTCCCGGCGGACATCCAGGCCAAGGTGGCCGCCATGCGCTCCGCGATCACTGGCCTGGGCGGCCGGCGCGACGTGGCCCAGACCCGCACGACGGTGCTGGCCGTGATCGCCGACTACGCCGTCCCCATCAACGCCATGCTGGCCCTGAACGGCCAGATCGCGCAGGGCGCCGATGATCCCGCGCTCGCCAACGACGTGCAGACTCTCAATGCGCTGGCCCAGGAAAAAGACCAGGTCGCCCAGCAGCGCGCGATCCTTTTCGACGCCTTCACGCAGGGCGGGTTCGCCAATGCCGAGCAGCAGGCGCTGTTCACCGTGGTGGCGGGGCAGGGCGCCGACGCGACGGCGTTCGACGCGACCGCCACGCCCGCCGAGCGGAACGCCTTCACCCGCGTCGTGACCGGGCCGCAGGTCACGCGGGCCATCAACATCGAGCAGTTCGTCACCAGCACCGGCCGACTGGACATCGGCAAGGGCGCCCTGGAAATCAGCGCGCAGAAGGCGCCCGGCGCGTGGTACGCGGCGGTGTCCGACACGATCGACAAAATGCAGACCGTCGAGCTCGGCATAGCCGGCAATATCGTCGCCCGGGCCCAGGTCCTGCAGCGGGGCGCGGAGCGGTCCGCGCTGTTCATCGGCCTCCTGACGGCGGCGATCCTCATCCTGGTGCTCATCGCGACCTTTGCCGTCGCCCGGTCCCTGGTCCTGCCGCTGCGCCGGCTGGCCGAAGGCGCGCTCGACATCGCCACGGTGCAGCTGCCGGAGCGGGTCCGCCAGCTCGACGAGGACCCGGACCCGGCCCCCAGCCTGGAAGTGTCGCCGATCGACGTGCTGTCCGTCGACGAGATCGGCCAGGTCGCCCGCGCGTTCGACCAGGTGCACGCCGAGGCGGTGCGGCTGGCCGGCAACGAGGCGCTGCTGCGCCGGAGCTTCAACGCGGTGTTCGTCAGCTTGTCCCGGCGGAGCCAGTCGCTGATCGAGCGGCTGGCGCGGATGATCGACTCGCTGGAGCAGAACGAGGAAGATCCCGGCCGGCTGGCCAACCTGTTCGCGATGGACCACCTGGTCACCCGGATGCGCCGCAACTCCGAGAACCTCCTCCTGCTGGCCGGGCACGAGGGCGCGCGGAAATGGAGCGAACCGGTTCCGCTCACCGACGTGACCCGGGCCGCGATATCGGAGATCGAGCAGTACAACCGGGTGGTGCTGAAGATCCAGCCCGGGGTCATGGTCTCGGGGCACGCGGTGTCCGACGTGGTGCACCTGCTCGCCGAGCTCATCGAGAACGCCACCGTGTTCTCCTCCAGCGACAACCGGGTGCTGGTGTCGGTCCAGGAGCTGACCAGCGGAGGCGTGCTGATCCAGGTGAGCGACAGCGGCGTCGGCATTTCCCCGGCCCGGCTGACGGAGATCAACCGGCGGCTCGATGATCCGCCCGCGATCGACGATTCGGTATCCCGGCACATGGGGCTGTTCGCGGTGGCGCGGCTGGCCCGGCGGCACGGGGTGCGCGTCCGGCTGCGGGCCGGGACCCCGCAGGGGCTGACCGCGCTGGTCTGGCTGCCGGACAGCCTGGCCGAGCGGGGGAACATCCTGTACGGCGACATGCCCCAGCGGCTCGGCGGCCCCCAGGCCAGGCACACGCCCGGCCAGCATGCCGCCCCCAGCCCGGCCGGGCACAGTCCCGTCGGGCACCGTCCCGCCGCTCCCGGTCCCGCCGTCGCCGGCTGGGGCGCCCGCGAGCTGCCGGATACGGTAGCCCCGGCCACGGCCCTGCGAGTCGGCCCGGCCGCGCGTGAGACAGTGCAGCGTGAGAGGGTGCAGCGCGAGACGGTCCAGCGCGAGACGGTCCAGCGCGAGACGGTCCAGCGCGAGACGGGGCCGGCCGCCGGCTCGGGGTCGGGCTGGTTCCGTAACCGCCGGTCCCCCGAGGCGGTCCCGCAGCCGGCCGGCGGCGGGCTGCCCGCTGCGGACGGCTGGGGCGGAGGCCCGTCCGCCACCGACAGCTGGGCCGGAGGCCTGCAGGCCGCGCAGATCATCGCCAATCCGGTCCTGGGTGACCGCCTGGTCGCCGGGATGCCGGTGCGCGTCCCGCACGCGAACCTCCTGCCCGGATCGGTGGACGGCGGCCAGCGCGCCGCCGGGCGCCCGGACGGCGGTCACGGCGGCCAGGCCACGCTGCCGCAGCGATCACCCGAGCTGGCTCGCAGCCGGCTGAGCGGCTTCCAGCGCGGAGCCCGCCGGGCCGAGGGTCAGACACCCCACGCAGGAGAAAGAGCAGACCGTTGAGCTACGCATACCGCCGCGATCTGGACTGGCTCGTCACCGACTTCACCACGCGGGTCCCGGACGCCGCGCACGCGGTCGTGGTATCGGCCGACGGTCTCATGCTGGCGATGTCGCAGGACATCCCGCGGGCCTTCGCCGAGCAGTTCGCGGCCATCACCTGCGGGCTGGCCAGCCTGATGCAGGGCGCCGCGCGGATCTTCGAGGCCGGGATGCCCACCCAGGGGCTGGTGGAGATGGAGGGCGGCCTGATGCTCATCAAGGTCATCAGCGACGGCTCCAGCCTGGCCGTCCTGGCCGCTCCCGAGTGCGACACGGACCTGCTCTCCTACGAGATGACGCTGCTGGTCGAGGCGGTCGGCGAGGCACTGACGCCGGCGGCTCGCGCCCAGCGTGCCTATTGAGCGCGCACGAGCGTATTGTCAGCCGACATGGCCGAGCTGATCGTCGACAACTGGAATCTCGTCGTCCACCTCACCCTGAGTGAGAAGATCTGGAGCTTCCACAATGACATCCGGGTCCGCCTGACCGACATCGTCTCCGTGGCGCCCGACCCCACGCCCTCGCTGGGCCTGCGGGGATGGCGGATGACAGGGGTCGCCTTGACCGGGTTCGCGGTGCTGGGCACCCGCAAGCACGGTGAGGGCTTCGATTTCTGCATCCTGCACCGGAACGAGCCGGCCGTCCAGGTGAACGCGTCGTCGGGACGCTTCAGCCGCTTCATCATCAGCGTGCCCGAGGGCCGCGACCCGGCCTCGGAAGCGGCGAGGATCGCCTCGGCGGCGGGGATAACCCCGTCGGCGCCGGGCAGCTAACCCGGACATGCCGGGCCAGGCTCCCGCCGGGGCGGGCCGCGGTTCGTTAGCATCGGGCCTGATCACTCGCCTGGAGGAGGTTCCATGCCCGAGCGGAACCAAGCGGGCCAGCGGGAGGCCGCCGCGTCCGGACCGAAGCGGCCGAGCTGGCTGCTCCTGGCGGCAGGCGGCCTGATCTACGCCGGCATGCTGCTCGGCATGTGGATCGTGCAGGCCGGGACGCCGGACATACAGGACCTGGTCGGAGGGTCGGCGGCGGCCGTGATCGCCGTCGGCGCCGGATACCTCGTCAGCCAGCGAGGCGCGATGGTGCCGAGCGTCCGGCGGGCCGACCTGCGCACGCTGGCGGCCGTGCCGTGGCAGGTGGTGACCGAAACCGGCCAGGTCTTCGCGCTGGCCGCCCGCAAGGCGGCCGGCCGGCCGGTCCGGCCCGGCGCGCTGTGCACCGTGCCGGTGGATCTCGGGACGGACGCGGGCGACTGGCCGGCCGCGCGGCGGGAAGCAGTGCTGACCGCGCTGATGTCCGCGGCCCCGAACACGATCGTGATCGACATCGACGCCGACGCCGGTACCGCGCTGGTGCACCGGCTGGCCAGCGCCCCTGAGTCCGGTGCCGCGGAATCCAGCGCCGCGGAGCCCGGCGCGCACCCGGCGCCGCCGCGATGACCTGGTATCTCGCCGCGGCACTGGTGCTCCAGGTAGCGCTGATCCCCTGTGCGTGGGTGTGCTGGCGGTTCGACGCCGAGCACCGGATCGTCGCCCTGGGACTGGCCGGCACGGTCCAGGCGCTGGCCATCCTGTGCCTGGCCGTCGGGTACCGCGAATCCGGGCTGGCGTCGCTGGCGGTGGTGCTGGCCGCGCTGTCCAGCGGCGGCTCGGTGGCCTTCGCCCGGTTCCTGGAGCGATGGCTGTGACCGGGGTCGTCTCGGCCGTCCTGCTGGTGGCCGGGCTGGTGATCGTGGTGGGCTCGTGCGTGGGGATGGCCGTGCTCGACGACCCGCTGGACCGGATGCACCTGACCACCCCGGCCGCGATGCTCGGCTCGACCGGGATCTGCGCCTCGATCGTGGTGCGCGAAGGCCTGTCCGCGTCCGGGCTGGCCGCCATCGGCGTCGCCGTCATCCTGATCACCGTCAACCCGCTGGCCGGCCACGCCGTCGCCCGCGCCGTCGCGATCCGGCGCGGCGCCACCTGGTCGGACCGGCAGGACGAGGTCACCGGCGCTCCGGAGGAGGAGCAGTGAGCGAGGCGATCATCGCGGTCGCGCTGGTCTGGGTGGCCGCGTCGGGCACGGCCGTGGTCCTGACCAGGGACCCGCTGCGGCAGGCGTTCGTGGCCGGGTTCTTCGGGCTGGCGCTGGCCTTTTTCTACCTCTCCGTGCAGGCCGGAGACGTGGCGCTGTCGCAGATCGTGGTGGGCGCCATCGCGCTGCCGCTGATCGTGCTGCTGGCCATGGCCAAGGTGCGGAAGGACCGCGAATGAGCCGCCGCGCCCGCCTGATGTTCTTCGCGGTGGCCGCGGCCGCGCTGGCGGTGACCCTGGGAGTCGGCCTGGCCGGCCTGCCGTCGTTCGGCAGCCAGGTCAGCGCCTACGCCCGGATGCTCAACGCGGTGTCCGGACCGCAGCGGCACGTGACCGACGTGGTGTCGGCCATCACCTTCGACTACCGCGGCATCGACACCCTGTTCGAGGAGTTCATCCTGCTCGCCGCGGTGACCGGGATCTCGGTGCTGCTGCGGCCGCTCAGCGACGAGACCCGCGAGCTGCCCGAGGACAAGGCGCCGGACCGGACGATCCCGCCGCCGAGCCCGGCGGTGTGGCTGCTGGCGGTGTTCCTCAGCTCGCTGCTGGTGCTGACCGGCCTGGAGACGGTCACGCACGGCACGCTCACCCCGGGTGGCGGGTTCCAGGGCGGCGTCATCTTGGCCAGCGCCCTGTACGTGGTCTACCTGGGCACCAATTACCGGACGGTCGAGCGCTACCAGCCGGACGCGCTGCTGGAGTCGTCCGACGGGGTGGGCGCCTTCGGGTACGTGTTCATCGGGCTGCTCGGCCTGATGGCCGGCGACGTCTTCCTCACCAACGTCGTCGGCCTGGGCGTCACCGGGAACCCGATCTCGGGCGGCACCATCCCGCTGCTGAACCTGACCGTCGGCCTGGAGGTGGCGGGCGGGTTCGCCATCCTGGCGTCGGAGTTCCTGGACCAGACCGCGGTCATCCGCACGAAAACGGGGCAGCGATGAGCGTCCTGGCCTACGGCGTCGTCGCCTGGCTCTTCCTGGTCGGCATCTACGGCGTCGTCACCAGCCGTAACCTCATCCACCTGGTGGTCTGCGTGTCGGTGGCGCAGTCCGCCACCGACGTCCTGCTGCTGGAGATCGGCTACCGCACCGGCGGCCACGCCCCGGTGTTCGTCGACCTGCCCCCCCACCCCGGCCCGGCCGTGGACGCGGTCATGCAGGCGCTCGCGCTCACCGACGTGGTGGTCGGGGCCGCGGTCACCGCCCTGCTGATGGCGCTGGCCGTGCAGGTGCACAAGCGGGCCGGGACGCTGGATCCCGACGAGCTCCGGGCGACCAGGGAGTGACCGGCGTGGGCCTCGTGTCGACGAACGTGCTGCTGCCCCTGTCAGCCGCGGTCCCGCTGGGCGGGGCGGCCGTGCTGGCCGGGTTCAGCTGGCTGCTGCCGCGGCGGGTCCGGGACCTGATCGCCATCGCGGTCGCGCTCGCCACCACCGCCATGACCCTGATCCTGGTAGCCGCCAGCGCCGGCCACCCGATGATCTACTGGTTCTCCGGCTGGCGTCCGTCGCACGGCATGGTCATCGGGATCGACTACGCGGCCGGGCCTCTGGGCGCGGGCATGGCGTCCCTGGCCGGGGTGCTGGCCAGCGCGGCCCTGGTCTACTGCTGGCGGTACTTCGACAGCGCCCGGGGCCGCCACCACGCCCTGATCCTGATCTTCCTGGCCGCCAGCGTGGACTTCTGCCTGACCGGGGACCTGTTCAACTTGTTCGTCGCGTTCGAGCTGGTCGCGGTGACCGCCTTCGTGCTCACCGGCTACAACGCCGGGAATCCGGCGCCGCTGCAGGGCGCGATCAGCTTCGCCGTCACCAACAGCCTCGGCGGCATGACCGTCCTGATGGGCGTCGGGTTCCTGTACGCGCGGACCGGCTCGCTGAACCTGGCCCAGATCGGCCAGGCGCTGGCCGGGCGGCACGCCGACGGGCTCGTCGTGGTGGCGTTCGCGCTGCTGACCGGCGGCTTCCTGGTCAAGGCGGCGGTCGTCCCGTTCCACTTCTGGCTGCCCGACGCCTACGGCTCGGCCCCGACCCCGGTGTGCGTGCTGTTCGCCGGGGTGATGAGCGAGCTCGGGCTGTTCGCCGTGATCCGGGTGTGGGACACCGTCTTCTCCGGCCTGGCCGGCGGGGTCGGCCCGCGGATGCGGGCGGTGCTGGTCGGACTGGGGATCGTCACCGCGATCGTCGGGGCGGTGATGGCACTGGCCCAGACCCACCTCAAGCGGATGCTGGCTTTCGTCACCATGAGCCACCTGGGTATCTACCTGATCGGGGCCGGCCTGCTGACCCCGCTCGGCCTGGCCGGCGCGTCGCTGCTGGTGATCGGTGACGGCCTGGCCAAGTCGGCGTTGTTCCTCGGGGCCGGCGTCGTGCAGCACCAGCGGGCCAGCGTCAGCGAGCTCAAGCTGCACGGCCGCGGCCGCGGGCTGGCGGTCACCGGCGTCACCGTCGTGCTGGGCGCGCTGGTCCTGGCCGACCTGCCGCCCTTCGTGTCCTCGGCCGGGCACGCGCTGCTGGTGGACGCGGCGGACGAGGCGGGCATGCCGTGGATGGAGCTCGTGATCGCGCTATCGGTGATCTTGTCCAGCGGCGCCGTGCTGCGGGCGGCGGGGCGGATCTGGCTGGGCTGGGGGTCGCGCGAGAGCTCCCGGCCGGACACGGGTACCGCCGACGACCCCGGGGAAGAGGGCGAGGACCAGTCCGACACGGCCGGTAGGGAAGGCAAGCCCGGGGCGGCCGAAGGTCGCGACGGGCGGGAGCGGTCGGGGCGGCGCAAGCGCGTGCCGCTGACCATGGTGCTGCCGCCGCTGGCACTGCTCGCGATCGGGCTCGGGCTCGGGCTGGCGTCCGGCATCGAGGAACACGCGGTGGCGGCCGCGGCGGCCTTCTCGGACCGCGCGTCCTACGCGGCGGGGGTGCTCGGTATCCACGGCAGCCCGATCCCCCCGAAGGGCCCGGCCGTCCCGGCCTCGGCGGCGATGTCCGCGGGCGGCGTGCTCACCGACCTGGGCCAGGTGCTGGTCGCGCTGGCGGTAGCGGGCATCGCCCTGAACCGGCGGGCGCACGGGCTGCGCCGGGTGCTGACGGCCGGCACCGGATGGCTGCGCCGTCTGCACAGCGGCCTCGTCGGCGATCAGGTCACCTGGCTGGCGGCCGGCCTGGCCCTGCTCGCCGCCCTCGGCGGGGCGGCGCTGCACTGAACGGAGCTGGGCTGGCCGGCGTCCCGCAGCCGGGCCGCCCGCGTCAGCCGGCTGACGCGGGGAGCGACTCGGACAGCCCGAACCGCGGGTACAGCTCGTCGACATGGAACCGGGTGACGGCGCGGATCCGCGCGCCGTCCAGGCCGAGGACGAACAGGCCGCCGGGCCGGGCCGTCCCGCCCGGCGGGCCGATGTAGCTGGCCAGGGCGGGCTGGGTGTTGGCCCGGACGGCCACGAACTGGATCCGGCGGTCGCCGCGGAAGCCGAAGCTGGCCTGCAGGAAGGACCGGATCGCGGGGTGGCCGCGGTACTCGTGCGGGGCCGGCGGCATCGATAGCCAGGCCTCGTCGGTGAGCAGCGCGATCACGCCGTCGATGTCGGCGGCGACGTAGGCATCGGCGAACCGGCGGGCCACCGCGCGTTCATCTGGAGAAGGCAGCCGGTGCCCGGCGCCGCCGGACTCGTCGCGGCTGCGGTCCAGGGCGGCCCGGGCCCGCTGCAGAGTCCCCTTGACCGCGACCGGGCTGGTCCCGAGCATGGCGGCCGTCTCCTCGGCCGGGTAGCCGAGCACGTCGCGGAGCACGAGCGTGGCCGCCTGCCGGGGCGGCAGGCGCTGCAGCCCGGCCACGAAGGCCAGCTCGATCGCCTCGGTGGCCTGGTACCTGGCCTCCGGGCCCGGCGCGGTGTCGGCGATACCCTCGAGCAGCGCGTCCGGGTACGGCTGGAGCCAGGTGATCTCGCCGCGCCGGGTGGGTTCCGGCGGCTGGAACGGCGGCACCGGGCTGGCCGGGATGCGCCGCCCGGCCGCACGCAGCGCGTTGAGGCACTGGTTGGTCGCGATGCGGTACAGCCACGTGCGCAGCGACGACCGCTGCTGGAAGCCGGGCAGCCCCCGCCAGGCGGCCAGCAGCGTCTCCTGCAGCAGGTCCTCGGCGTCGGCCAGCGAACCGGTCAGCCGGTAGCAGTGCACCTGCAGTTCCCGGCGGTAGGGCTCGACCAGGGCGCGGAACGCCGGTTCCTCGCCGGCCCGGGCGCGTTCCAGGATGGCCTGCTCCACGAGCCCAGCATGGCATCGCGGGAACATCCCGGCCAGCGTTCCGTTCCCGCGCGCCGCGGTGTCTACCTAGATGACGGCAAGCTCCGACGAGAGGAAACAGACCGCCATGATCGAGACCGATAGCCCCGCGCTGCGCACCGCCCTGGCCTACTTCCACGCGTGGACCGGCCACGACCTGGACCAGGCGATGGAATACATCGCCGCCGACATCGTCTGCGACGCCCCGGCGGGCCGCCTGGAGGGCCGCGAGGCGTACCTGGGCTTCATGGGCCCGTTCGTCCGGATTCTCACCGGCTCGGAGCTCATCGCGGCGTTCGGCGACGAGAAGACCGCCGTCGTCGTGTACGACACCGCGACCGTCCCGGTGGCCAGCGCACCCGCCGCCGAGTGCGTCACTGTGGTCGACGGCAAGATCACCCGCAGCCGGTTCATCTTCGACCGGGCTCCCTTCGACGCCGCCCGCCGGGCGGCGGGCTGAACGCCCGGATCGCGGTCATGGCAGCGCTGTTCATGCCGGTACGGGGCTGTTCATGCCGGCCCGGGTCAGACGTCGGCGAACAGCGGCGCGTCCGGCTCGGGCGCGAGCCGGGTCGCCCGGGCCAGGTAGGAGATCGCCCGGTACCAGCCGCAGATGAGCAGGGTGTCGATGGCGCCCTCGGTGCCGACCTGGCCGGCCAGGCTGGCCCAGTCGGCGTCGGCCAGGTCGCTGTCGCGGTCCAGCGCGTCGGCGGCCCGGAGCACCGCGCGGTCGGCCGGGTCGGTCCAGCACGGGTCGTCCGGGTGCCCGCTGGTCACCGAGCGGACCTGCTCGCCGGACAGGGCGGCCTTGGCCGCGAAGAACCGGACGTGCACGCCCCACTCGTACTCGGCCCCGCACAGCGCGGTGGTGCGCAGGATGAGCAGCTCCCGGTGGCGCAGCGACAGAGCGCACCACCGGGACAGGTAGTAGCGGCCCCAGCCGGCCACGCCGCGGGCCCGGTCCGGGCGGCGGGCGAGGACCCGGAAGATCCCGAGCGGCGGCCCCAGCACCTCGAGCGCGGCGGCGGTGCCCTCGTCGTAAGGCGGTGTCACGGGCTCGGCCCGGGGGCCGTATTCTGGTTCGAATTCCGAAGCATGATGCTACGGTAACACCCTTGCTTCGGAATTAGAAGCACGGAAACAGGAGGCGCGGATGACGCAGCCAGAGCCGCCGCGGGCGAGCCAGCCGCAACCCGGCCAGCCGGCTGGGGAGGCCGGCTCCAGGCGGCCGATCATGGTGCTCCTCGACCTGCTGGGCCGGCGCTGGACGCTGCGCGTGCTCTGGGAACTGCGCGCCGGGCCGGTCCCCAGCTTCCGGGCGCTGCAGAATCGGTGCGGCGGCGTGTCCTCCAGCGTGCTCACCGACCGGCTCAGCGAACTGCGCGAAGCCGGCATCGTGGAGCGGGCCGACGACGGCTACCAGCTGTCCGCGCGCGGCGCCGAGCTGGGCAAGACCGTCTTGCAGCTGGCCCGCTGGGCGGCGGACTGGGATCCGCCGGCCGAGCGGCCGCGCTAGCTCAGCCGGTCACCACCGTACTCGGCTGGTGCCGGACCGGGAAATTTTACCGAACGGGCGATGAAGCACAGCTCGTCCACGGCATCATGCAGCCGCTGGGCGAGCCCGGCGTCGCTGCCCGCCGCGATGGTGACCCGCGGGCGCAGCACGACCTCGGTGAAGTTGCCGGACCCGTCGGCGTGCTCGGTCATCGCGCCGGTCGCGGGTGCCGGCCCCGGTGTTGCCGGTCCAGGTCAGGCTCACGTGGTAGCCATGGTTTCTAGAATCCATGCCAGCCAGGCTGCCGGGTCAGGGGTATTCGAGGTGGACCATCCGGCGCACCGACGTCCGGCTCGGCGGAGCACAGCGGCTCATCGCCGCGACGGTGACCTAGGTCAGGGATTAAGATCAAGTAAGGTTCACGCGTTCCTCGTTTCACTCCCGGAGGGCTCATTTGCTGCCTGGACGTGAACGCGAGGGCGCGATCCTGACCGACCTGCTCGACCGGGTCCGCGGCGGGCAGAGCGCCGCCGTCGTGGTGCACGGTGAAGCCGGGGTAGGCAAGACGGCCCTGCTGGACGAGGCCTTCGGATCGGTGCCCGACCTGCGGGTCGTACGCGCGGCCGGCATCGAGTCGGAGATGGAGCTGCCCTTTGCGGGCCTCCAGCAGCTGTGCCTGTCGATGCTCGGCCAGCTCGATCACCTGCCCCCGCCGCAGGCGGGGGCGCTCCGGGTCGCCTTCGGCCTGACCCAGGGGCCGCCGCCCGACCGTTTCCTGGTCGGCCTGGCCGTCCTGGGCCTGCTGGCGGAGGCGGCCGGACGGCGGCCGCTGGTCGGCGTGGTGGACGACTGCCAGTGGCTGGACCGGGCCTCGGCGCAGGCGCTGGCCTTTGCCGCGCGCCGGATCCAGGCCGAGGGCGTGCTGCTGGCGTTCGCCGCGCGCGAGCCGGGCCCCGATCTCGAGGGGATCCCCCGGCTCCTGATCGAGGGCCTGCGTGACCGCGACGCCCGGGCGCTGCTGCGCTCGGTCGTGCCGTGGCCGCTCGACGAGCAGATCCGGGAGCGGATCCTGGCCGAGACCAGGGGAAACCCGCTGGCGCTGCTCGAGCTGCCGCGCGGGCGGTCGCCCGCCGAGCTGGCCGGCGGCTTCGGGCTGCCACCCGGCCTGTCGCTGTCCGGCCGGATCGAGGAGAGCTTCCTGCGCCGGATGGAGGCGCTGCCGGAAGCGGCCAGGCTGCTGGCGCTGATCGCCGCGGCCGAGTCCACCGGTGACCTCGCCCTGGTGTGGCGGGCCGCCACCCGGCTCGGGCTCGACCGCGACGCCGTGGTCTCCGCCGAGGCAGAAGGGCTGCTCAAGATGGGCGGCCATGTCGTCTTCCGGCACCCGCTGGTCCGTTCGGCGGTCTACGGCGCGTCGTCGCCGGCCGACCGCCAGCGGGTGCACGAAGCCCTGGCCGCGGTCAGCGATCCTGACCTGGATCCCGACCGCCGCGCCTGGCACCTGGCGCAGGCGGTCATCGGCCCCGACGAGGAGGTCGCGGCCGAGCTCGAGCGATCGGCCGTCCGGGCCCAGGGACGGGGCGGCCCCGCCGCCGCGGCGGCCTTCCTGGACCGGGCCGTCCAGCTCAGCCTGGACCCCGGGCCCCGGGCCCGCCGGGCTGTGGCCGGCGCCCAGGCCAAATACCTGGCGGGTGCTCCCGATGCCGCCCTCCGGCTGCTGGCGATCGCCGAGGCAGGCCCGCTCGCCGAACTCGAGCGGGCCCAGGTGGACATGATCCGGGCCCAGATCGCCTACTCGCAGAACCGCGGCAGCGACGCCCCGGCGCTGCTGCTCCGGGCGGCCGGGCGGCTCGAGCCCCTCAACCTGCGCATGGCCAGGGACACCTACCTCGACGCCATGGTGGCCGGCCACTTCGCCGGCCGTCTCGCACCGGACAGCCTGCGCGAAGCGGCGAAGGCGGCCAGGCGCGGGGTCTCTCCCGCCGGGGAACCCCCGCGCCGTCTGAGCTCCTGCTCGACGGGCTGGCGACCGCGCTCACCGACGGCTATGCCGCCGGCGTGCCGGTGCTCAAGCAGGCCGTGCGCGGGTTCCGCAGCCCGCGGGCCTCCCTGGACGAGCAGCTGCGCTGGCTGTGGCCCGCCGCCCACGTCGCGATGGCCCTGTGGGACGACGAATCCTACGAGGTGCTGTCCGCGCGGCACATCGAGCTCGGGCGCGAGGCGGGCGTGCTCGCGGTGCTGCCGACGGCGCTGACCACCCGCATCGTGGCCTGCGTATTCGCCGGCCAGCTGACCGTGGCCGAGGAGCTGATCGAGGAGCTGCACGCGCTCAGCGACGCCATGGGGACGCCGGTGCCGGCCTACGGCCCGCTTTTCGTGGCCGCCTGGCGGGGCCGGGAGGAAGCGGCCGTGACGGTGATCGACACCGCGGTCCGGGACTTCACGGCCAGCGGCGAAGGAGCCGTGCTGGCCTTCGCCGACTACGCCCGCGCCGTCCTGGGCAACGGCCTGGGCCAGTACCAGGACGCGCTCCTGGCGGCCACGGCAACCGACGCCTTCGAGACCGAAGGGGTCGCCATCGTCACCCAGGGCCTCGCCGAGCTCATCGAGGCGGCGGCCCGAGCCGGGGCGGCCGAGCGGGCCGCCAGTGCCCTGGCCCGCCTGGAGGAGATGACCCGGGTCAGCGACACCGACTGGGGAGCGGGCATCCGCGCTCGCTCACAGGCACTGCTCAGTACGGGCGAGGCGGCCGAAGCCCGCTACCGCGAGGCGATCGGGCGGCTCGACCGGACCCGGATCCGGCCGCAGCTGGCCCGCGCCCATTTGCTGTACGGCGAATGGCTGCGCCGGGAGAACCGTCGCGTGGACGCCCGCCAGGAGCTGCTGGCGGCGTTCGAGCTGTTCGCCGGCATGGGCATGGAGGCATTTGCCGAACGCACCCGGCGCGAGCTGGCGGCCACCGGGGAGAAGATCAGGCGGCCGACCGCCGGCCGGCCGCACGACCTCACGAACCAGGAAGCGCAGATCGCCCGGCTCGCCCGCGAGGGACTGACGAACTCCGAGATCGGATTCCAGCTCTACCTGAGCGCGCGCACCGTGGAATGGCACCTGCGCAAGGTCTTCACCAAGCTCGGGATCACCTCCCGCCGGCAGCTCCAGACCGCGGCTCTCTGAGCGGCCCTCGCAGCGCCCGGCTCAGCTCCACGGGAACGGCGAGTTGCTGACCGGGTGCAGCTGCCCGGTGCGGTAGCGGGAGAACCGGAACGGCTCGAGCAGGGACTGCCGTTCGCCGAGCAGTTCCCTGGCCACCAGCGCACCCACGCCGATCATCTTGTACCCGTGGTTCGAGTCGGCGATCACGTACGCGTTCTCGCGGAAGGTGTCGAACACCGGGAAGCTGTCCGGGGTGAACGCCCCGATCCCCCCGGAGGGCTTACGTCGGTACAGGTGACGCTGCTTCTCGAACCGCTTGAGGCAGTGCGCCAGGCCGGAGGTCCACATCCGGGTGAAGTCCTCACCCACGACGAACTCCGGGCTGGCCGGGCCGTACGGGTCGATGGCGACCTCGGCCGCCGGCCGGTCGACGATGTAGGGGGCGGCGCCGCCCTGGACCCCGCCGAAGCTGAAGTCCGGCTTGAAGTAGATGCCCCACAGCTCGCTGGTGATGAGCGAGCCGTCGGCGTCGTCGAACAGCGGGGTATCGGAATCCACGTGCACCACCGGCGGGAAGCCGCCGGCACTGGTCGTGAAGGTACCGGGATCGACCTCGAGCGTTCCTTCCTGCAGCGCCCAGTAGGTCCACATGGGCCGGCCGGGATGGACCGTCCCGGCGGTGTCGGTGACGTCGATACGGCCGGGCAGGTCGAGCATCGCCCAGAAGTCACGGACCCACGGCCCGGCCGCGACGACGACCTGGTCGCAGGCGATGGTCCCGTGGTCCGTCTCGACCGCGGTGACCGCACCGCCGGACAGCTGGAGTCCGGTCACGCGCGTACCGGTGCGGATCTGCACGCCGAGGGCCCTGGCCTTGGCGGCCAGGCCGTCCAGCGAGCGCCGGTTGTTGGCGTACCCGCCCTGCTTCTCGTGCAGGACCGTGGTCAGCCCGGAGGCCTGCCAGTCGGGGAACAGGCCGAGCATGTAGGCCCGGCAGGCATCCTCCCCCTCGACCAGCACCGAGTCGTATCCGATCGCCTGCTGCTGGGTGTAAATCTGCACCACGTCGGCATGCATGGCCTCCGGCGCGGCTTGCAGGAACCCGACCGGATGGTACGAGAACGCCTCCGGGTCGGATTCCCACACCGCCACGTTATGGGCCATGAGCTCGCGCATGGCGGGCTGGAAATAGTTGTTGCGGATCGTGCCGCAGGCAATCCCGGACGCGCCCGCCCCGACGTCCGCCTTGTCGAGCACCACGATGTCCGCGCCGCTACCGACGCCGCGGGCCTCCAGTTCCATGGCCAGGTGCCAGGCGGTGGACAGGCCGTGAATGCCGGCCCCGATGACGACGTACCGCGCATGGGCCGGGGTATTCACGTCAGGCACACGGTCCTCCCGGGGCTCGCCTGGCTCTTAGCCTAGGCGTGACGGCACGCGACCGGAAGGCGGTCCATTGACCCAGGAACGACTCGTAGCGGTGACCTACCCGGCCGATGAGGAATTCACCCGGGTCAATTCCGAAGTCCTCGCTGGCGAGGCCGCGATCGTCTATACCTACGGCCTGGACGACGCCGAGCGGGCGCAGGCCCTGCGGCGCGCCGAGGCCGTGCTCGCCCTGAACCTGGCCGACGAGGTCCCGGCCGGCGCGCTGGCGGAATCCCCGCGGCTGCGTTTCGTCCAGCTGCTCTCAGCCGGCGTCGACACGGTCGACTTCTCGGGCCTGCCGGACGACCTGACGGTAGCCAGCAACGCCGGCGCGTATTCGGTGGCGATGTCGGAGCACGTCATGGCGATGACGCTGAGCCTGGCGAAACACCTGCCACAGCGTCATGCGGCCCTGGCCGCCGGCCGGTTCGATAAATGGGCGCCATCGCTGACCTTGCACGGCGCCAGCTGCGTCATCCTCGGCCTGGGCGGGATCGGCACCGCCACCGCGCGGCTGATGAGGGCGTTCGGCGCCCGCGTCTACGCGATCAACCGCGGCGGGCGCGGCACCGCGCACGCCGAGTTCACCGGCACCCTGGCCGACCTGGACCGGGTGCTCGCGGTGGCGGATGTCCTGGTCATCTCGCTGCCGCTGACCCGCACCACCCGCGGGCTGATCGGCCGGCGTGAGCTCGCCCTGATGAAGCCCACCGCCATGGTGGTGAACGTGGCCCGGGGCGCGGTTATCGACCAGGGCGCGTTGTACGAGCACCTGCGCACGCACCCGGATTTCGGCGCCGGCATAGACACCTGGTGGGACGAGCCGACGGGGGACGCCCCGTTCCGGACCGACTATCCCTTCTTCGACCTGCCGAACCTGATCGGCTCGCCGCACAACTCCAGCATCGTGCCGGGGACGATGGTTTCGGCCGCCCGTTTGGCTGCTGAGAACGTGTACCGGCAGCTGCGGAACGAAGCAGTGACCGGAATAGTCCGCCGCGCCGATTACGTCGCCTGACGGGTCAGTCCGTTAGTAGGCCATCCAGCCGCCGTCGACCATGAGATTGACGCCGCTGATGTAACTGGCCTGGTCGGAGGCGAGAAACGAGACGGCCGCGGCGACGTCCGGCGGCTCGCCGAGGCGCGCGAACGGCGTCCGGGCCACGACGTAAGCGGCCGAGACGGGATCCGCGGACAGGTCGCCCGCCGCCCCGGTCTGTATCTTTCCGGGCGCGACCGCATTGCAGATGATGCCGTCGCGCCCGTGCTCGATGGCGATCTGCCGGGTCATCTGCACCAGGCCGCCCTTGCCGACGGCATAGGCGAAATGGCCCGGCACGCCCACCATGCCGTGCTGGGAGGTGATGTTGACAATGCGGCCGCGCACCTCGCCGCGGGGTTCCTGGGCCAGCATCACGCGGACGGCCGCCCGGCAGAGCAGGAACGGCCCGCGCAGGTTGACGGCCATCATGGCGTCCCAGTCGGCATCGAGGGTGTCG
This sequence comes from Streptosporangiaceae bacterium, assembly GCA_025934635.1. The sequence continues at coordinate 20,468 of JAICWX010000063.1, forward strand.
ATGAGCGGCTTGGAGTGCGGGCCGGCCAGCACGGCGTTGTTGACGAGGACGGCCAGCCGGCCGTAGCCGTTGACCGCCAGGTCGACCAGCTGCTCGCATGCCTCGCCCGATGAGACATCGGCGCGGACGAACTCGCAGCGGCCGCCGTCGCGGCTGATCAGCTCGTCGGTGGGCGCGCCGCCGGTCAGCGGATCGCGGCGGACATCGGCCAGCACGACCGGGAAGCCGTCCGCGGCCAGCCGGCGCGCGATCGCCCGGCCGATCCCCGAGGACGATCCGGTGACGATGGCGCCGCCACTCATGACACTGGCGCTCATGGCACGGGGACCGTCCGGCCGCTGCGCAGCGCCTCTTCCGCCGCGACGGCCACGGCCAGCGTCCGGGCCGCGTCGGCCGGCGTACAGAAGACCAGGTCCGGGTCGCCTGCCGTGGCCGCCGCGACGAAGCGGCCCACCGAGCCGTCGAAGGGGCTGCCGGGTGAGGTCGCGGTCACCGCCGACCCGCTGGCCACGCCGGACAGCCGGAAGTCCGGGTCGAGGTCGAGGCGGAACGCGGCGTCGGTGGTCGTGACCTCGAGCCAGTACCGGCCCGGCAGCTCCGGACTGGTCCAGGCGACCACGATGGTGCCGAGCCCGCCCCCCTCGAAGTGCAGCAGGACGGTGACGGCGTCGGCGATGTCCCCCGCCTCCTGCCCGGCCGGCCGGGGCGCGAGCCGGACCGCCGACCCGGCCGCCTGGACGGCCGTCACCTCTCCGGCCAGGCTCCGGGCGAGATCGATGTGGTGGCTGCCGCGCTCGAGCAGGTTTCCCCCGCCCTCGGCCTGGCTGAGGAACCAGGGGCGGGATTCGGTGCCGCCGATGCTCTGCCCGGTCAGGCAGCCGACGGCCTGCCCGGCCAGCCGGGCGCGCAGACCTGCGAGGAACTCGATGGCGCGCCACTGGTAGCCGATCGCGCACACGGCCCGGCTGCGCGCGGCGGCGGCCGCGATCTGGGCCGCGTCCTCGACTGAGCGCGCTATCGGCTTCTCCAGGTAGACCGGCAGGCCGCGGTCGAGGGCGGCGACCGCCGGGCCGGCGTGCGCGCGCGGCGGGGTGCAGATCCAGAGGGCATCGAGGTCCGCGCCGGCGAGCAGTTCCCGCCAGTCGGAGAACACCTGGGCACCGCTGGGCGCGGCAACCTGCGCGGCGCGGTCTTTATCGACATCGCACACGGCCGCCACCGTGACGTCGTCTCGCCTGGCCAGCGTCTCGGCGTGGCGCCGCCCGATCCAGCCGGCGCCGATGATCCCAGCCCGCATGGCTCTCAGTCTAGGAACTGGCGGGGAGGGCTGTTCGGTGGCACGGCTGGGATCGTAGGCTGCCACTGTTGCAGTCATTCCAGCACTCCACTTCCAGCACTCCATTTCCAGCACCGGGCGGCGGCGTGAGAACTGAGGAGCCGCGTTACGCGGGTGAGGCGCCGGCGGCCAGTGACATCGTGCGCCGGTGGGCCAGGGAGAACCCGGCGTCGGCGGCGCTGCACCAGCGGGCCCGCCGCCTGCTGCCCGGCGGGGTCACCCACGACGTGCGGCTGGCCGAGCCGTTTCCGCTGGCGGTCGCGCGGGCCGACGGGGCGCGCAAATGGGATGTCGACGGCCACGAGCTCATCTGCTACGTCATGGGCCACGGCGCGCTGCTGCTCGGGCACAGTCACCCGGAGGTCGTCGCGGCCGTCCGCGCCCAGGCGGGCCTGGCCTTTCATCCCGGCGCCGGCCACGAACTCGAGAGCGACTGGGCCGAGCTGGTGATACGGCTCGTCCCGTCCGCCGAACGGGTGCGTTTCACCTCCAGCGGGACCGAGGCGTCGCTGCTCGCGCTGCGGGTAGCCCGGGCCGCCACCGGGCGGGACACGATCGTGAAGCTGGCCGGCCATTTCCACGGCTGGCACGACCAGGTGGCGGTCGGATCCGACCCGCCGTTCGACCAGCCGGACACGGCCGGGCTGCCGCGCGGCCTAGCCAGCTCGGTCACCGTCATTGCGGCGGACGAGGAGGCCCTGGCCGACGTCGTGCGCACTCGGGAGGTGGCGGCCGTCATCCTCGAGCCGTCCGGGGCGGCCTGGGGGACGGTGCCGCTGCCGCCCGGGTTCCTCGCCGCGGCCCGGCGGCTGACCGACGAGACGGGGACGCTGCTCGTATTCGACGAGGTGGTCTCGGGCTTTCGCTGGGCGCCGGGCGGCGTCCAGCAGGCCACCGGGGTAACCCCTGATCTCACCGTGCTCGGGAAGGTGCTGGCCGGGGGAATGCCGGGCGGCGCCGTCGGCGGGCGCGCCGACCTGATGGACCAGCTCGCCGGGCCCGCCGCCGGGTCCCGGCGGGTGGCCCACCCGGGCACCCACAACGCCCATCCGCTGGCCGCGGCGGCCGGCGTGACGACCCTGCGCCTGGCCGCCTCCGGTGAGCTGCAGACGAGCGCCGGCCGTCTGGCCGCGGCGCTGCGCGACGAGCTGACGGCGGTATTCAGGACGTCCGGCGTGCCCGGCCGTGCCTACGGCGCGAGCTCGACCTTTCACCTGCTGTTCGGCCACGAAGCGGCGTCCGGCACCGTCGATGCCGCCGCCTTGAAGAAGAGCGTGCCCCCGGCCGCGGTGTCAGCCGTGCTGCACTGCTCGATGCTCAGCGAGGGGGTGCACCTGTTCCACGGATCCGGTTTCCTGTCCGCCGCGCACGGCGAGCGCGAGGCCGAGCTGACGGTCCGGGCGCTGGCTACGACGCTCGGGCGGCTGCAGGCAGCAGGCCTGGCGTGACCGCCGGCGGTCACGAGCCCCCCGCCGGTCTCGGGCCTCCCGCCGGTCTCGGGCCTCCCGCCGGTCTCGAGCTCGCCGGCGGGCGGGTCTTCGACCCGGGCCGCGGGCTCGACACGGCCGCGACCGTCAGCGTCGCCGACGGCCTTATTGAAGACGTCCGGCGTTCCGCCGCTGCCGAGCCCGGCCGTCGGCGGATCGACGTGGCCGGGCGGCTCGTCACCCCGGGCCTGGTTGACCTGCACACGCACCTGTACCCGGGCGTTTCCCACTACGGGATCGAGCCGGACCCGCACTGCCTGGGCCGCGGAGTGACCACGGCGGTCGACGCCGGCTCGGCGGGCGCGCAGACGTTCCCGGGGCTGCGCCGCTACGTCATCGAGCGGTCCCGGACCTCGATCCTGGCCTTCCTGAACATCGCCGTGGAGGGGATGATCAGCCGCCTGGTCGGCGAGCTCGAGGACATCCGGTGGGCATCGCCCGAGCAGGCCGTCGCCCGCGCCCGCGAGCACCCGGACCTGATCGTGGGCATCAAGGTCCGGCTGGGTTATCAGATGGTGGGCGACGATCCGGGGCCGGCCCTGCGGCTCGCCCGTGAGGCCGCGGACGTGCTCGGCCTGCCGCTCATGGTGCACGTCATCGACCTGCGACCGGGACTGGCCTGGCTGCTGCCGCGGCTGAACCGCGGCGACATCGTGACGCACTGCTTCCACGGCAACGAGGGCGGCATCCTGGACCCGGACGGAAAAGTGCTGCCGGAGGCCGTGAGCGCCCGCGCGCGGGGCGTGCTGTTCGACGTGGGTCACGGCGCCGGCAGCTTCTCCTACCGGGTGGCGCGGCGGGCCATCAGCCAGGAGTTCCCGCCCGACACCATCTCCAGCGACCTGCACGTGCACAATGCCGCCGGGCCGGTCTTCGACCAGGCGACCACGCTGTCCAAGCTGCTGCATGTCGGCATGCCGCTGGCGGACGTGATCCGGGCGACGACCTCGACGCCCGCCCGCGCCATCGGCCGGGCCGCCACCACCGGCTCGCTGACCGCGGGGGCCGTGGCCGACCTGTCGGTCTTCGAGCTGCGGGCCGGCCACTGGGCGCTGCCCGACGCGGCGGGCGACACCGAGACCGTCGAGCAGCTGCTGGTGCCGACGATGGTCATCCGGGCCGGCCAGGTCTGCGCCATCGAGCCGCCCGCGGCCGGCCTGCGGGCCGCCGAGACCGGCCCGTGAACGTCTCCGCGATCACCGGCGGGACCCTGGTGACCCCGGACGGGCTGGTCCGGGCCGACCTGCTGATCCGGGACGGGAAGGTCGCGGCGATCGGATCCGCTCCGGCCGCGGCGGCCGGGTCCGCTCCGGCCGCAGCCGGGACGCTGGATGCGGCCGACTGCTACGTGCTGCCCGGCGGTGTCGATCCGCACACGCACCTCATGGCCGCGCCGGGCATCGCCACAGCGGCGGCCGCCCGGGGCGGTACCACCACCGCGCTGTCGTTCACCAGCCCCCGGAAAAGCGAACGCGACCTGGACTGCCTGCTGCGCAGCCGCGCAGAGGTGAGCGGTGCCGGCGCCCTGATCGATGTCGGCCTGCACGCCGCGGTTTACGATCCGGACGGCGTCACCGAGGCTGACCTGGCCGCGGTCAGGCAGGCGGGCGCGGGCGCGATCAAGCTCTTCCTCGCCTACCCCGAGCTCGGGATCATGTGCTCCACCAGGCGGCTGTACGAGCTGATGTCGATGGCCCGCCGGACCGGACTGGTCGTGGCCGTCCACTGCGAGAACGCGCCGCTCATCGAGGCGCTCGAAGACGAGGCGGTAGCGGCCGGCCCGCCGGACGCCGGCGCCCGGATCTTCGCTGACACCAGACCGCCCGAGGTCGAGGAGGAGGCCGTCGCGCGCGTGCTCGCCACCGCGTCGCTGGCCGGCGCGACGTGCTACCTCGTGCACCTCTCGACGGCCGGGGCGGTACGGCAGGTGCGCGCCGCGCGCGCGGCCGGGCACCTCGCGGTGGCCGAGGCCTGCGTCCACCACCTGCTGCTCGACGACGCCCGCTACGCCGGGGCAGACGCCGGGCGGTACCTCGTCGCGCCGCCGCTTCGTCCCCGTCCCCATGTCGAGGCGCTGTGGGCCGGGCTCGCCGACACGACCATCGACGCCGTCGGGTCAGATCACTGCCAGGCCAGGACGCTCACGGGCGGCCGCCTGGCCGCGGCGGGCCACCGCCACGCGTACGGCCTGGCCGGGATCGGGTCCCGGCTGCCGCTGCTGCTGTCGGCGGCGCTGGCGCGCGGGCTGCCGATCTCCCGCGTCGTTAAGCTCGCGTCGGAGTACCCGGCCCGGGCGTTCGGTCATTACCCGCGCAAGGGCGCGCTGCTGCCCGGCTCCGACGCCGACGTCGTGATCTTCGATCCGGCCGGCCGGACCGTGCTGCCCGCCGACGGCTACGGCGACGGCACCGGCGACAGCGTGTACGCCGGCCAGGCCGTGCGCGGACGCATCCGCGCGGTACTGCTCCGCGGGCGGCTGATCGTCGCGGACGCCGAAGTCGTCGACCCCGAGCCGGCCGGGACCTACCTGGCCGCCGGGGATCCGCTCAGCTGGCCGGAAAGGCCGCCGCCCAGAACTCGGCGATATCGATCCGGCGCATGAAGGCCACGTCCTGCTGGCCGAGCGCGTACTCGATGAAGTCGCGCAGCGCCGAGGCCCGCCCCGGCTGGCCGCTCCAGCGCGAGTGCACGCCGACCGACATCATCCGGCCGCCGAGCCCGCTTCTCGACTCCTCGAGCAGGTAGTCCAGGCTCAGCCGCAGGCTCTCGAAGAAATGCCGGGGTGAGGCGTAGGTCGGCGCGATCAGGTAGCGGACGTCGTTGTGCACCTTGGTGTAGGGCACGACCAGGAACGGCCGGCCGAGCGTGGTCACGAAGTACGGGAGCTCGTCGTTGTTGGAGTCGGAGTCATACAGGAAGCCGCCGTCCTCGGCCAGCAGTTCCCTGGTGTGCACGGTCGGGAACGACCGGACCATCCAGCCGCGCGCCCGCTGGCCGGTGGTGCGCTGGATCGCGTCGACGGCCAGCCGGATCTCGGCCTGCTCCTGCTCCCGCGTCATCGCCGTCCCAGGGCCGGCGTCCGGGCCGTACCAGTGGTAGCCGTGTCCCATCACGTCGTGCTCGCGGTCCCGCAGCCACGCGCACAGCGGCGGGTTGCGCTCGAGCGCCTTGGCACAGGCGTTGAAGGTCGAGGTGATCCCGTAGCGGTCGAGCAGGCGGCACAGCCGCCAGATCCCGACCCGGCTGCCGTACTCCATGTGCGTCTCGTTGCCGAGGTCGCGGATCTCGGGACCGTACTGGAACGAGTACTCGCCCCAGGTGTCGTTGACGCCGTCGTCGCCGAGGGAGTACTCGCCGCCCTCCTCGTAGTTGATCACCAGGTTGATCGCGACGAGCGCGTCACCGGGCCAGCGGAAGACCGGGGGCTGGGGCCCGTAGCCGACGAAGTCTCGTTCCGGGCCGGCTGACGGGGCGGCGTTCGAGTCATCCATTCGCCGATCCTGGCATCGCCGCGGATACCCGGGCAATCAGCCCGGCCGTATGCTCGGCTCATGGGTGTCGCGTTCGTGGCGCATTGCCTGCTGAATCAGAACTCCAAGGTCGGGGACGGCGCCCATTGCGCCGGGGTCTACGGGCCGGTCATCGACGTGCTGCGGGAGAAGGGCTGGCGGATCGAGCAGATGCCGTGCCCCGAGCTGGCGTTCACCGGCCTGAACCGGTTCTGGGCGGTCCGGGAGCAGCTCGACACCGCCGCGTACCGGCGGCACTGCACGCGGCTCGCCACCGCGGTCGCCGATGCCATCGCCGGCCGGGTGGAGCAGGGCGAGGATGTCGTGCTGATCGGCGTCGAGGGCAGCCCGTCCATGGGCGTGACCATCACGAGCTCCGATCCGGAGCGCGGCGGCCGTCCCGAGTGGCCGGACGGCTCGCCCGAGCTGGTCAGCGGCGAGGGCATCTTCGTCGAGTCGCTCCGGCAGGAACTGGCCGGCCGCGGGATCGGCTTCCCCCGGGTGGCCGGCGAGACGCACGCGATCCCCGGCCATGATGAGGCCGTCCAGCGCGCGGACCTGGCGGCCGTGCTCGACGGCCCGCGACCGGAGGGAGGCAGGACCTGATGGAACGTGACGGCCGCTCGTTCCGGGTCGCGCTGGTCGCCGACGGGTACGTCAACCCCGCGCCGGGCGGTGTCGACGGCATTGCCGCGGCGTCGGCGGCGGGCTGGGGCGTGCTGCAGCTACCCGCCGAGGACTATCCGGCCGGGGTCGCGCAGCGGCTCCTGGCCGAGGTGGCCGAACAGGCCGAGGAGTTCGCGCGGCACGGCTATGACCTGGTGCTGGTCGGCCAGCGGGCCGGGCTGAGCGAGGCCCTGGCCCAGGTCGGCCTGGCCGTACCCGACGGGATCGTCCCGCCGGGCGTGGCCGAGCTCATTGATTTCCTCGGCGGCCGGCCAAGCCCGGTCGCCGCGTTCCCGGCTGGCCCGGGAAGCTCACCCGGGCCAGCGTTACAGCTGACCGCGGATGAGGTCCAGGCCGGTCGTGTCGGTATCGACCCGCCAGAACGAACCGGTGCGCTCGGACGCCTCGATGTCGGCCGACCGGGTGGCCGCGACGTAGAGCGCCGAGCCGTCGAAGGCGCAGTTGGTCGCGTGCTCGCCGAGCGAGATCTCCGCCAGCACCTCGCCCTCCGGCGAGATCACGGTCACCCCGCCGGAGACCGTGGTGGCGACGAAGAGCCGGCCGTCGGCGGCGAACGCCATGCCGTCCGGCACGTGCTCGTCGGAGAGCTGGCAGAACGTGACCGGCTCGCCCGCGTCGAGCCGGCAGATCCGGTGCGCCATGGATTCGGTCCAGTAGAGGCGCTGCTGGGCGTCGAAGGCGATCCCGTTGGGGTAGACGCCCGGCCGCTCGAGCAGCATCTCGCCCGCGCCGGAGGGGTCGACCGCGAAAAGCCGGCCCGGGACCCGGACATCGAACCGGAAGTCCTGCTCACTGCCTGACTCGGTGAAGTACAGGCGGCCGTCCGGGCCGAACGCCAGATCGTTCGGCCCGTACAGCTGGTAGCCGGCCACCTCGGAGAACAGCAGCTCGACCTTCCCGTCCGGGCTCACCCGCTGGATCCCGGAGATGGCGCTGGTGTCACCACTGCCGGGAACGTTGCCGCCCTGGGTCACGTAAACGGCGCCATCGCTGCCGAGCACGGTGCCCCACGGCGAGCCGCCGGTCTGCGCGAACGGCGACACGCTCCCGTCGGCGTAGGCGAGCAACTCGCCCGTATTGCCATCGCAGAACACGATCCGGCCGTCGTCCAGCACCACCGGGCCCTCGGGGAAGCCCAGCCCGGAAGCAAGCAAAGTAGCTGACAACGTCAGGTCCTCTCCCCGGTCAGACGAATGAGAAGTGCTCGAAGTCGAAGTCGGAAAGCGGCTGGCCGACCCGGGCCGGCGCGTAGCCGGTGATCTTGGTGCTGTAGGCGTCGAGCGCGTCGATGAAGGCCGGGATGATGTAGCCGCCCTGGTTGAAGTCGATCAGCTGCATCTGGTGCTCGATCTCTTTGCGGACGGACGCGCTTGCGGTGACGTTCGCCTGATGGTACAGGTTGCCGTACTGGGACTGGCTCCAGTGCGTCTCGTTGAACGGGGACGTCGGCAGGAACGACTCCGCCACCTGAGCCAGGTACGGCGAGTAGTTGTAGAAGTCCTGAGAGAAGGTCCACTGCAGGTAGTTGGGGCCGAAGAACGTCGACGAGTCGACCTGCTTCAGGTTGATGGTGACGCCCGCGGCCTTGGCCTGCTGCTGCAGGACCGTGGCCATCGCGACCGTACCGGTAGCGACGGCCGAGGTCACCAGCTGAACCGTGAGGTTCTCGTGCCCGGCCTTCTGCAGCAGGCGCTTGGCCTGGGCGATGTCCTGGTCCCGGTGCAGCGAGGTGTCGTAGTTGGGGTCATAGGGGGACGACACGTCGGCGCCGACGGACCCGAACCCGTCGAGGGCCGAGTTGATCAGCTGCTGCCGGTCGACCAGCAGCCGCATGGCCTGCCGGACGTTGACGTCGTTGAACGGCGCCTGGTCGACGCGCATCGTGAACGGCGTGATCGCGCCGGTATGCGACGTCACGGCCTGCACGCCGGGGCTCGACTTGAGCGCCGCGATCTGCGGGCCTTCGAGGGCGCCGGCGCCCTGGATCACGCCGGTCGTCAGGGCGTTCTGCAGCGCGGTGCTGTCGCTGAAGTCGAGGATTGTCAGCGAGTCTACGTACGGCAGGCCTGACTTCCAGTAGCTGCCATTCCTGACGAACACGCTGCGCTGGCCGGGCGTGAAGCTCTGGTATTTGAACGGGCCGGTCCCGTTCGGCTTCGCGGGGTTAAAGCCCACGGGCACGACGTACAGGTAATACCAGTACGACAGTTGATCAAGGAAACTGCCGTAAGGGCTGGTCATCGGAACCAGCACGGTGTGGGCATCGAGAGCTTTCATGCCCTTGGCGTCGACCGGGCCGAGCGGGGTGGAGCCCGTCAGCTTCTGGCTCAGGATTCGCCGCAGCGTGAAAATCACGTCCGCCGAGGTCAGCGGCTTGCCGTCGTGGAACGTGATATTCGGCCGGAGGTGGATCACCCATTCCGATGTCGACCCGCGCGGGCTGATGTCCTCGGCGAGCACGAATTCGGTCTGCCCGTGCGTATTGAGCTGGATGAGCGGCTGGTAAAGGGCCTGAGCGCGGGCAGTGTCCAGGTACGTAAGCCCCTTGTGCGGGTCGAGCGTGTCCGTGCCGGAGCCGCCGGTCAGCCCCACCTTGAGGTTGCCGCCCCGTCGCCGGGCACCCGTCGGTGATCCGGCCGCCTTCGCCGGGGCCGGGGAAGAGGAACCGGACGAGCACCCGGCCAGCAGGCCTCCCGCACCAGCCAGCGCTCCCGTCGCGGCGATGCCGCGGAGGAAGTCACGCCGGCCGAGGCCGTTATCCGTTTCCGGTCTGAGGTCTGATCGATCGTAACGCCGGACGTCTTCCATGAGCTTCGCCCTCTCATTCACCGAAGCTGGGCATGCCCGCGGGCGGCGTCTGCGCCGGACGCCTGCGGCACGAACCGACCCACCAATTCGACACGAGCGGCGGCTACTGCCACCGCCCCGAGATTGACTCATTTCCGCTCGCAGGAACCGTCCGAATCCTGCCAGACTGGATTACGTCACCAACGATATACGTTTCACAACATGAGGGGAACCACCACTCTAAAGTGACCTGAGGGACACGATGGCCGGGTGTCATCAGGTGGGTGTTTACTTTCCCGGCATTAAGTTTTTGGTGAATCCAATCCTCGGCACCCGATGGGTCATTTCTGTCTTGAACAGATAGCGCATGGGACGCGGCGTCCGGCATCGACGGCATCGGCCAGGGCGAAGACCCAAATCGGGCTGAGGCGCCGAATCCGACGCCCGGCCAGAATCCCGTGGTCTGGTAATTAGGAGCCTGGGCCGGGCGCCGGGGCGGATGGTGCCCGTGGTGCGCCAGGGCCCATCCCGCCGCATCCCGGGCGACGCGACTCACGGAATGGATGGAGCATCCATGCCGTGATTGCGACCTTGATGGAGCATCCATGTCGTTGACGGGGACCGGATGAGAGTCGAGACGGGTGACAGGTGAGGTCTGTAGTGCGGATGAGAATGCTGAGGCCGGGACCCGGGCCGCGTACCGTCCCCGGCGGCAGCCTGATAGTCAATAATGTCTAGCGAAATACTCGTCAATAGCATTCCGTTCTACCTGAACGACTGTGTCGCGAGGCAGACTGGCCTGAGCAAGCGGCCTTGAATCCGGCTGACCCGCCAGAAACGGAGTTCATGGTGCCTACCCCGTCCCCCCTGCACCTGGCCGTCGCCCTCGACGGCGCCGGCTGGCATCCCGCCGCCTGGCGCGAGCCCGACGCCGAGCCGGAGCGGCTGCTCACGGCCGGCTATTGGACCGGGCTGGCCCAGCAGGCCGAGCGCGGCCTGCTCGACTTCGTCACCATCGAGGACGGTCTCGACCTGCAGTCCGACCACCCCTTCCGGTCCGACGCCCGCACCGACCGGGTCCGGGGCCGCCTGGACGCCGTGCTGATCGCGGCCCGGGCCGTCCCCGCTACCCGCAACATCGGGTTCGTGCCGACCGCGATCACCACCCACACCGAGCCGTTCCACCTGTGCAAGGCCATCGCCACCGTGGACTACGTGAGCGGCGGCCGGGCCGGGATCCGGGTCCAGGTCGGCGCCCGGCGCGAGGCGGCGGCCCACTTCGGCCGCCGGGAGTTCCCGCCGCTGCGGGCGAGCCGGCTCGAGGACCCGGGCCGGCGCGAAGACCCGGGCCAGCGCGAAGACCCGGGCCGACGCGAGGATCCGGCCCAGCAGCAGCTGATCACCGACCACTTCGACGAGGCGGCCGATTACGTCGAGGTGCTGCGCAGGCTCTGGGACAGCTGGGAAGACGACGCCGAGATCCGTGACGTGGCCACCGGCCGCTTCATCGACCGGGACAAGCTGCACTACATCGACTTCGAGGGCCGCTGGTTCGCGGTGAAGGGGCCGTCGATCACCCCGCGGCCGCCGCAGGGCCAGCCCGTCGTCGCCGCCCTCGGTCACGCCAGCGTGCCGTACCGGCTGATCGCCCGGTCGGCCGACGTCGGCTTCGTCACCCCGCGCGACGCCGCCCACGCGGCCGAGATCGTGGCCGGGATCCGCACCGAGCAGGCGAGCGCCGGCCGGGCCGAAGAAAAGGTCCACATCTTCGCCGACCTGGTGGTCTTCCTCGACGAGACCAGGGACGCCGCCGTCGCGCGCCAGCAGCGCCTGGACGAGCGCGCGGGCACCGAGTACCGCAGCGACGCCCGCATCTTCGCCGGCACCGCCATCGGCCTGGCCGACCTGCTGCACGAGTGGAGCGACGCCGGGCTGTCCGGCTTCCGGCTGCGCCCGGCCGCGCTGCCGCACGACCTGACCCAGATCACCGAGCGCCTGGTGCCCGAACTGCGGCGCCGGGCCCTGTTCCGGGCCCGCTACGAGGCCGGTACCCTCCGCGGGCTGCTCGGCCTGCCCCGCCCCGCCAACCGCTACGCCACCGCCTGAAGCCAACGCCTGGGGGACACCCACCATGACCAAGCAGATTCACCTGGCCGCGCACTTTCCCGGCGTGAACAACACCACCGTGTGGAGCGACCCGGCGGCCGGCAGCCACATCGAGTTCGGCTCGTTCCGCGACTTCGCCCAGATCGCCGAACGAGGCAAGTTCGACTTCCTGTTCCTGGCCGAGGGCCTGCGGCTGCGCGAGCAGAACGGGCAGATCTACGACCTCGACGTGGTCGGCCGGCCCGACACCTTCACCATCTTGGCCGCGCTGGCCGCGGTGACCGAGCACATCGGGCTGACCGGCACGATCAACTCCACGTTCAACGAGCCGTACGAGGTCGCCCGCCAGTTCGCCAGCCTCGACCACCTGTCCGGCGGGCGGTCGGCATGGAACGTGGTCACCTCCTGGGACGCCTTCACCGGCGAGAACTTCCGCCGCGGCGGCTTCCTGGCCCAGGACGACCGCTACGACCGGGCCCGCACGTTCCTGGCCACGACGATCGAGCTGTGGGACTCCTGGCACGGGGACGAGATCCTGGCCGACAAGGACAGCGGCCAGTTCCTCAGCACGCCCGAGCCAGGGACGTTCCGGCACCAGGACGCGTTCTTCGACATCGCCGGGCAGTTCAACGTGCCGCGCTCGCCGCAGGGACGCCCGGTGATCTTCCAGGCGGGCGACTCGGACGAGGGCCGCGACTTCGCCGCCGCGTCGGCCGACGCGATCTTCTCCCGGCAATCCACGCTGAAGGCCGGGCAGTCTTTCTACGCCGACGTGAAGGGGCGGCTGCCGAGATTCGGCCGGACCCGGGACGAGCTGCTGATCCTGCCCGCGGCTACGTTCGTGCTGGGCGACACCGACGCCGAGGCGGCCGAGATCGCCCGTGAGGTACGGCGGGCGCAGGTCTCGCCGCAGACGGCGCTGATGTTCATCGAGCAGCTGTGGAACACCGAGCTGCCCGGGTTCGACGTCGACGGGCCGCTGCCCGCCTTCGACCCGGTGGTCAGCGACACCCTGATCTCCAAGGGCCGGGCCAGCGTCCGGCAGTTCGCCAAGGACCCGGTGGCGCTGGCGGCCGAGTGGCGGGACCGGGCCGCGGCCGGGAAGCTGTCGGCCCGGGAGGTGGTCATCGAGGTGACCGGACGTCAGTCGTTCATCGGCTCGGCGCAGACGGTGGCCACCACGATCAACGAGCTCGTCCAGGCCGACGCCGCCGACGGCTACATCCTGGTCCCGCACATCACCCCGGGCGGCCTGGCGCCGTTCGTCGACCAGGTCGTCCCGCTCCTGCAGGAACGCGGCGTGTTCCGCGCCGACTACGCCGGCACCACGCTGCGCGACCACCTCGGCCTCCGCCCGCTGGCTCACAAAACCCTGGCTCACAAAACCCTGGCTCACGAGACCAAGGAGCCCGCATGACCGGCACCCCGCTGACCGTCCTGGACCTCGTCCCGATCTCGGCCGGATCGAACGCGACCCAGGCGCTGCGGAACAGCGTCGACCTGGCCC
>JAICWX010000501.1 GCA_025934635.1 Streptosporangiaceae bacterium
GACGCGATGACGTTCGCCAAGGGCCTCGGCAACGGCTTCGCCATCGGCGGCGTGGTCGCCCGCGGCGACCTGCTCGACGGGATCCGCGGCAACGGCATCTCCACCTTCGGCGGCAATCCGGTCGCGACCGCGGCCGGCAACGCCACCCTGGACTACCTGCTCTCGCACGACCTGCAGCACAACGCCGCCGTCACCGGGAACCTGATCATCAGCGGGCTCCGCGAGGTCGGCAACAGCCTGCCGGTCGTCGGCGACGTCCGCGGCAAGGGCCTGATGTTCGCCGTCGACCTGGTCGAGCCGGGCACCAGGAAGCCGAGCCCGCCGCTGGCCAGCCGGGTGCTCGAGGCGGCCAGGGAGCGCGGGCTGCTGATCGGCAAGGGCGGCCTGACCGGCAACACGCTGCGGATGGCGCCGCCGCTGACGCTGAGCGAGGCCGAGGCCAAGGAAGGCCTGCAGCTCCTCAGCGACGCCCTGGTCGCCGTGAACGAGGAGGCGACCGCCAAGTGACGGGCAAGCAGGCGAGCGACGCGGGCTTGCCCGCGGAGAAGCGAGCAATTAAGCACTGTACCCACTGGATCGGCGGCAAGCCCTGGGACGGCGAGGCCGCCCGCCGCGGCGATGTCTACGACCCGGCCACCGGCCAGGTCAGCGGGCAGGTCGACTTCGCCACCGCGGACGTGGTCGACGCGGCCGTGGCCGCGGCCACCGAGGCGCTGCCGACCTGGCGCCGGATATCGCTGGCCAAGCGCGCCTCGGTCCTGTTCGAGTTCCGCAACCTGGTCAAGGCGAACGCGGCCGAGCTGGCGAAGCTCATCACCGCCGAGCACGGCAAGGTCGCCTCGGACGCGGCCGGCGAGGTGGCCCGCGGCCTGGAGGTCGTCGAGTTCGCCTGCGGGATCCCGCACCTGCTCAAGGGCGGGTTCTCGGAGAACGTCTCGACCGGGGTCGACTCGTACTCGATCCGGCAGCCGGTCGGCGTGGTCGCGGGCATCACCCCGTTCAACTTCCCGGCCATGGTCCCGATGTGGATGTTCCCGCTGGCCATCGCGTGCGGGAACGCGTTCATCCTCAAGCCGTCGGAGAAGGACCCGTCCGCGTCGCTGCTGATCGCGCAGCTGTGGGCCGAGGCCGGGCTGCCGGATGGCGTGTTCAACGTGGTACAGGGCGACAAGGTGGCGGTCGACGCCATCCTGGCCCACCCCGGCATCAGCGCGGTCAGCTTCGTCGGCTCCACGCCCATCGCCCGGTACGTGTACGAGAACGGGACCAAGGCGGGCAAGCGCGTGCAGGCCCTCGGCGGCGCCAAGAATCACATGGTGGTGCTGCCCGACGCCGACCTCGACCTGGCCGCCGACGCCGCGGTCTCGGCCGGGTTCGGCTCGGCCGGGGAACGCTGCATGGCGGTGTCCGCGCTGGTCGCCATCGACCCGGTCGGCGACGAGCTGGTCGCGCGGATCAAGGACCGGATCGCCGGGCTCCGGGTCGGACCCGGCACCGATGAGCGCTCCGAGATGGGGCCGCTGGTCACCGGGCCGCACCGGGACAAGGTCGCGTCCTACCTGGACAGCGGGGTCCGCGAGGGTGCCACGCTGGCCGTCGACGGCCGGGTCCACCCGGTCATCGGGGGCGCCCAGGCGGGCTTCTGGCTCGGGCCGAGCGTGCTCGACCACGTCACCCCGGCGATGAGCTGCTACACCGAGGAGATCTTCGGGCCGGTGCTGAGCGTGCTGCGCGCGCCCAGCTACGAGGCGGCCGTCGACCTGGTCAACGACAGCCCGTACGGCAACGGGGTGGCCGTCTTCACCAGCGACGGGGGAGCGGCCCGCCGGTTCGTCTCCGAGGCCGAGATCGGCATGGTCGGTGTCAACGTGCCGATCCCGGTGCCGATGGCCTACTACTCGTTCGGCGGCTGGAAGGCCTCGCTATTCGGGGACACCCATGTGCACGGCACCGAAGGGATCCACTTCTACACCCGCGGCAAGGTGGTGACGTCCCGCTGGCTCGACCCGAGCCACGGCGGCGTCAACCTCGGTTTCCCGGTCAGCACCTGACCGTCACCCAGGCAGACGTGCCGGGCGCCGCCCCCGTGGGGCGCCCGGCACGTTCGTTTCCCTGTCGGTCAGCGGCTGGCCAGCACCGTGTCCGCGGCGCGGCGCGCCGCCCGCTTGCGCTGGGACCAGACGCGGTCGCCGAGCAGGGCCAGGCCGGCCGGCAGCAGCACGCCGCGGACGATGGTCGCGTCGATGAGCACCGCGACCGCCATGGCCACGCCGAACACCTTGAACTCGATCAGGGACAGCGTGGCGAAGATCGAGAACACCGCCACCATGATCAGCGCGGCGCTGGTCACCACGCCACCGCTGCCCGCGATGCCGTCGGTGATCGCGGTCCGCGCCGGGGCACCGGCCAGCCGCAGCTCCCTGATCCGGCTGAGGATGAACACGTGGTAGTCCATGCTCAGCCCGAACAGCAGCACGAACATGAACAGCGGCAGCCACGCGGTGATCCCGCCGTAGGCGGTGAAACCGAGCGGGCCCTCCAGGTGGCCGTCCTGGAAGATCCAGACCATCACGCCGTAGGCGGCCCCGACCGAGAGCAGGTTCAGGACGATCGACAGCGCCGGGATCCAGACCGAACGGAATGAGGCCATCAGCAGCAGGAACGCGAGACCTAGCACGAACGTGAAGACCCACGGGACCGTCTTCGCCAGCTGGGCGTCGAAATCGTGGTTGCCTGCGGTGAGGCCGGCCACCGAATAGCTGATCCCGGGGACCTGGCCGAGCGTGGCGGGCAGGGCGTGGTCCCGCAGGGTCGTCAGCGCGTTGTTGGATGTGGCATTGGTCCCGTTGCCGGCCAGCGGCACCGAGACCACCAGCACCTGGTCATGTCCGAACGTCGCGGTGCTTATCGGCTCGCGGATGGCGCCGTGGGTGCCCGCCACCTGGCCGTGCAGGGCGGCGATGGCCCGGGTGACCTGCTTGCCGCCCAGGTCGGTGCCGCCCCGGGAAGTCACGACCACCTCGGCCGGCACCGGGCCGCCGGGGAAGGCCTGCGCGATGTCCGCCAGGCCGTGCACAGCGGGCACGTTCGGCGGCAGCGAGTGGATGCCCGCGTCCTCCAGGTTCAGTGAGAGAACCGGCGCGGCCACCGCCAGCAGCGCCACGGTGGCCAGGCCGCCCCAGGCCAGCGGGTGCTTCACCACGGCGCGGGCGAGCAGGCCCCAGAACTTCGACTCGCGCGCGGCGGTGCGCCGTCGGCCGAGGAACGGGATCCGGCCGCGGTCGGTCCACTTGCCGAGCATGGACAAGATCGCGGGCAGGAAGGTCAGCGAGCCGAGCATCGCCACGCCGACCACCAGGATCGTGCCGATGGCGACGCCGGTGAACACGTCGATGCCGGTGAGGAACAGCCCGGCCAGGGCGATCATCACGGTCAGCCCGGACACCAGGATGGCCCGTCCGGAGGTGTGCGCCGCGATTCGCAGCGCCTCGGCGCTGCTGCGTCCCGCCGCCCGCTCCTCGCGCGTCCGGCGCAGGTAGAACAGCGAGTAGTCGATGCCCACCGCCATGCCGACCAGGAGCACGATCGAGGAGGTGGTGCTGTCGATCGGCAGCCAGCGGCTGGGTATGGCCAGCAGCGAGATAGCCGAGATCACCGCGGTGCCCGCCAGCAGCAGCGGGATGCCGGCCGCGATCAGCGCGCCGAACACGACGAGCAGCAGGGCCAGCGAGATGGGGACCGAGGTGATCTCGGCCTTCCTGAAGTCCTTGCTGGTCGCGCTGCCGATGGCCCGGTCGACGCTGGCACCGCCGGCCTCCTCGACCTTCAGTCCGGGGTGGTGGGCCTGGACCTTGGCGACCGCGTTCAGCGCGGGCACGACCGCCTGGTCGTCGTTATCCGGCTTGCCCGCCACGTTAAAGGTGACCAGCGCCGACTTGCCGCTGATCAGGCCGCGGCTGGTGATCGGGGACTGGATGTCGGCGGCCGATCCGGGCAGTGCCCTGAGCGCGGCGACGACCTCGCGGACCGCCTGCCGGATCTCCGGGTCGCTCCCGTAGACCTGGCCCGGCGAACGGCCCTGGATGAGCACGCTCTCGCTGTCGGGCTGCTGCACCACCGGACGGTCGAGGACCCGCTCGGCCCGGCCCGCCTGCCCGGGATCGTAGCTATTGACGTTGCTGGTGCCGAGCCGCTGCCCGACCACGACCGCCGCGACGACCAGCAGCAGCCAGCCGAACACAGCGGTCTTGCGATGCCGCGCGGACCAGCCGGCCACGCGCTCGACGATGGGTGCCCGTGCGGGCTGCGTCGTTTCCATGGCCCCAGAGTGGGTGACGGGCACGGCGCCCAGCCATGGTGCGATCTGCCGGAAGCGGGGTGGGGTTAGCCTCACCACGGACCGGGGGGTCCGGTTGATGGCGGGCCCCTTGGCTCATGCCATAGCGTCGGAGTCATGTTCCTCGTCCGCGATCTGGTGTCACCGCGCACCTGGCTCGCCATGACCAGTCACCTGGCCGGCTTCGTCATGGGGCTGGCGGTCTTCGTGGTGATCGTCACCGGCCTCAGCCTCGGGTTCGGCCTGCTGGTGCTGGCCCTGGTCGGGCTGCCGCTGCTCGGGCTGACGCTGCGGGCCGCCAGCTATTTCGCCGTCGCGGAGCGGGCCCGGATCGCCCTGATGCTGGGGACGCCGATCCCGGCCTGGCCGGCCGGCAGCCGGGCCGGATACCGCTGGGGCATCGTGCCGCGCCGGCGGGCGTTCGCCGAGAAGGCGACCTGGGGTGAGATCGGCTATGCGCTGCTGCGGCTGCCGGTCAGCGCGGTCGCGATGACGGTCAGCCTGACCGCCTGGTCCGCGGCCCTGGTCCTGCTCACGCTGCCGCTGTACAACAAGTACCTGCCGAGCGGCGGCGCCCGGATCGGTGAGGTGGTGTTCACGGGCTCGCCCTCGATGGTGGCGTCGGCGGCGCTCGGGCTGGCCCTGCTGCTGATCTCGCCGCAACTGACCCGCGGCTTCGGCC
>JAICWX010000385.1 GCA_025934635.1 Streptosporangiaceae bacterium
CCCGCACTCGGCCGAATCGTGCCCGTACCACAACGCGGCAGCAACCCCGGCCCCGGGAACCCGCACTGAGCCGCAATTTCGCGCCCGCGCGGCGCCCGGCCCGGGGATATGTGGCTAAGCGGCATTGCGCTACCGCGGCATTGATGGAGCATCGATGCCGTTACCGGAAGCCGCGACGGGTGGCGAGCCGGAAGCCAGCGTGGCCGACGGGTCTCCTGTGATCTAGGGGGCTGGCTCGGCGGCCGCCCCGGTCAGGGCGCCGTGTGCGCGAGCCGCTCGCGCCAGCGCGGGCCGTGGTCGGCGAACGCGATGTTGGTCGTCGCGCACTTGACGTCGGTGGTCCGGGCGACCTCGGCCTCGGCGTGAGCACGAGCGGAGGTTTCGTCGAACGCGCCCGCCCCGGCCAGCGTCCTGGCCTGCCGCACGAGGTGGTCGACCACGGCTCGCTCGTCTGACCAGTCTGGCTCCGAGGTTTTCATGATCACCTCCATGAGCGCCGGGTCGTGCCCGGGCAGGTCCCCGTCGACCGGGCCGGGCGTGTTCGGCCGGCTGGCGACGAGCGTGAGCGTCGCGACCCGCCCGGGATGGTCGAGGGCGAGCAGCTGCGCGATCCAGCCGCCGGCCGACATTCCTACCACGTGGGCGCGTCCGGTCGCGGTCGCGTCGAGCACGCCGACCGCGTCGTCGACGAGGTCGGCGAGCGAGTAGCCGGGCTTGCCCGGCGGGTACGACTCGGAGCGGCCGGTGTCACGAACGTCGTACCGGATCACCCGCCGCCCGCCGGCCACGAGCCGCGCGCACAGCTCGCCGGGCCAGCTCAGCATCGACGACCCGACGAGCAGCACCGCCGGGTCGTCCGCGCCGCCCCGCACCTCCACGCAGCTCGCCGCTCCGTTGATCGTGAACATGCGCTCACTCACTCACTCACTCGCTCGCACGCGCCTCTCCTCACCGGGTACGCCATGCAGGGACGTCCTCACAAGCTAGACCGAGCGGGCCGCCCGAAGTCATCGGCGGACGCCTGCGGCTGGTGACACGATCCTGGCCGGTCACCCGGGCCGGGCAGGCTAGCTGCCGCGGAAGACGGGCGCGCGGCGCTCGATGACGGCGGCCAGGCCCTCCAGCGCGTCGGCGGAACCGGACAGCTCGGCCACCGTGCGAGCCTCCTCGGGCAGCTGGGCCTCGACCCGGGCGCCGAGGCCCGACCACACCAGCCGCTTGGCCGCGCCGAGCGCCCGGGTCGCGCCGCCGGCCAGCGACCGGGCCAGGGCCAGCGACTGCGCCGCCAGCTCATCGTCGGGTACCACCCGGGTGATCAGGCCGATCTCGAGTGCCTCGGCCGCGGTGAGCACCGGGTTGGTCAAGATGATGTCCAGCGCCTTGCGCAGCCCGACCAGCAGCGGCAGGGTCACCGAGACGCCCGCGTCCGGCGCCATCCCGACCCGGGTCGCCCCGGCCAGGAACCGGGCCGACTCCCCCGCCACCACCAGGTCACTCGCGCAGACCAGGCCGAACCCGCCGCCGCCGGCCGCGTACCCGTGCACCGACGCGACCACCGGCACCGGCAGCGACAGCAGCCCCTGCACGCAGGACTGCAGCCAGGCGGTGGCCTGGCGCAGGTAGTCGGGCAGGTCGGCGCCCTTGCTGGCGAACGTCTTCACGTCACCGCCGGCGCAGAAGTTCGGGCCCTGCCCGGACAGCAGCAGGACCCGCAGCCGGGGCTCGCCGTGCGCGACCAGGATGGCGTCGTACAGCGCCCGCAGGAACGCGACGTTCATGCCGTTGGACGCCTCCGGCCGGTTCAGCCGCAGGTGCCCGGTGCCGTCCGCGTCCAGGCCGAGCAGGACCAGGCCGTCGCCGATCAGCTGCTCCGTCATAAGGATTCCTCCCGGTCCCGGCCGGCGAACCGGCTGATGCCCATGGCGGCGCCCGCGCCGCCCAGGTGCTCGATGATGGCCTCGGTCTCCAGCGCGAGCCCGTCCCGCAGCGGCAGTCGCAGCCCGTCCCGCACCAGCCGCTTGGCCCGGGCCAGCGCGGCCGGGTCCTTGCCCGCCAGGTTCGCGGCCAGGCCGGCGACGGCCGGCTCGAACTCCGCGGCCGGCACGGCCCGGTAGACCAGGCCCCACTGCTGCGCCTGGGTCCCGGTGAGCCGGTCTCCGGACAGGATCAGGCCCAGCGCGCGCTGCGGTCCGGCGATGCGCGGCAGCCGCTGCGAGCCGCCGCCGCCGGGGATCATGGCGAAGTTCAGGTGGTTGTCGGCCAGCACGGCGTCGTCCCGGGCGATGGCGATGTCGCAGGCCTGGATGAGCTCGAAGCCGCCGGCCATGGCGTAGCCCTCGACGGCGGCGATGACCGGCACCGGCAGCTCGCCGATCAGCTCGCAGGCGGCGCCGAACGCCTCGAACAGCGGGCGCAGCGCGGCCGCTCCCCCGGCCCGCAGCCGGGACACCTCGCCGAAGTCGCCGCCCGCGCAGAACTGGCCGCCCGCACCGCGGATAACGATCACCCGCGCCCGCGCGGCGGCCTCGCGCAGCGCGCCGGCCAGCGCGACGGCCACCGCGACGGTGATGGCGTTGCGGGCCTGCGGCCGGTTCAGCACGATGTGTGCCACGCTGTCCTCGATCGTGGTCAGGACGGACGGCGCCGGTTCCGGGACGGTGCTCAATCGGGATGCTCCAGGTCCAGGTTTTTAAGACATATTAGACTACTGCGCGAGGAGCTGATCGGATGGACCTGGGACACCGGGACGCGCGGGTCATCGTCACCGGCGGCGGCGCCAACATCGGCCGCGGCATCGCGCTGGGTTTCGCCGCCGAGGGCGCGCGGGTGCTCGTCGCCGACATCGACGGCCCGCAGGCCGAGGCGGTCGCGGACGAGGCCCGGCGGGCGGGCGCGGCGGACGCCCGGGCGGCGGCGGCCGACCTGACCGGGCCGGACGCGGCGGCCGCGGTGGCCGGCCAGTCGGTCAGCGCCTGGGGCGGCGTCGACGTGCTGGTGAACAACGCCGGCTGGAGCCAGCCCGGGTTCTTTACCGACCAGACCGACCGCGGCCTGTGGCAGCGCACCATCGAGGTGAACCTGTTCACCGCCATCGCCTGCACCCAGGCCGTGCTCGGGCCGATGCGGGCGGGCGGCGGCGGCGCGGTGGTGTTCATCTCCAGCGACTCGGCCTTCGGCGCGATCCGGCAGGGCATCTACGGCAGTACCAAGGCCGGGCTGATCTCGCTGGCCCGCACGGTGGCCCGGGAGAACGGCCGGCACGGCATCCGGTCCAACGTGGTCGCGCCCGGGCTGGTCCTGCCGGACGAGGACGCGCCGCCCGGGCCGCACAGCGTGTGGGCGGGCGGCCGGGACGCGATCTTCACCGCCGAGCAGGCCGACTACGTGCTCAGGCAGCAGCCGCTGCGCCGGATGACCACGTCGGCCGACATCGCCAGCGCGGTGCTGTGGATCTCCTCGCCGCTGGCCGCCCGCCAGGTCACCGGCCAGGTCATCGCCGTCGGCGGCGGCTCCGCCATGCCCTAGGACAGTGTCCTAGGACTAGGACTGAGCCGCGATGCGCTCGGCGGCGCGCTGGGTGAGGCGGAACTTCTGCACCTTGCCAGTGGGCGTGGTGGGCAGGTCGGCCGGGTCCAGGAACAGCACGTGCTTGGGCACCTTGAACCGGGCCAGCTTGTCCTTGCACAAGGCGATGAGCTCGTCCGCGTCCACCGCCACGCCGGGCTCGGGGACGATCCAGGCGCAGCCCACGTCGCCCCAGCGCTCGTCGGCCACCCCGACCACGAAGGCCTGGCTGACCCCGGGGTGCCGGGTCAGCAGGTCCTCGACCTCCTTCGGCATCACCAGCTCGCCGCCGCTCTTGTACAGCTCCTTGCTGCGCCCGGTGACCCGCAGGTACCCGTCGGGCTGGACCACGCCGAGGTCGCCGGAGTACACCCAGCCGCCGCGCAGCGCCTGCGCCGTCTCGGCCGGGGAGTCCCAGTAGCCCAGCATGTGCGTCGGGCCGGCCGAGGTGAGCTCGCCCTCGGCCCCGGCCGCCAGGTCCTCGCCGGTCAGCGGGTCTGTCGTCTTGTACACGCACAGGTCGCCGGTGCCGGGGACGCCCGCCGACCCGGCCAGCTTGGGCCGGCCCACGGTGGCCGCGTGGAACGCCAGCGGGTCCTCGGGCAGGGTAAGCGTCATCGCGCCGCCGCATTCGGTCATGCCGTACCCGGTGGTGATCTCGCCGATGCCCAGCTCCGAGCGGACCTTCTGCCAGACCCAGACCGGGGCGGGAGCGGCCCCGGACAAGATCGCCGTCAGCGAGGACAGGTCGCACCCGGCCCGGCCGGGGTGCTCGAGCAGCGCCACCGTCATGGTCGGCACGGCCAGGATCTCGGTGGCCCGGTGCCGCTCGATGGCGGCGAAGTAGTCGGCGGGCGAGAAGGCGGTCCGCGGGATGACGGCGCCGCCGACGAACATCACCGACAGCAGGCCCTCCACGTAGCCGAACATGTGGTAGCAGGGCAGCGAGAACAGGATACGGCGGCCGTCCTGGTAGGCCCGGGTCAGGGCCGAGCCGTAGCTGGTCCGCAGCACCGCGTCGTGGGTGACGACCACGCCCTTGGGCAGCCCGGTGGTGCCCGAGGTGTACAGGATGTCGCCCGGGCTGTCCGGGGTGACCGCGGCCGATTTGGACAGGCACGCGTCGGCCAGGCCCGGATGCTGGCCGCCGAGCGCCGCCAGGCCGGCCACGTCGAGGACGCCGTCCCGGCCGCCGGTCCCGGCCGTGTCGAGCAGCACGACCTGGCGCAGGTCAGGGAGCTCCGCCGTCGGGCCGCCGGCCCAGCCGGGGGCGATCGCGTCCAGCATGGCCGGGTAGCCGAGCCCGCCGAAGCCGGTCATGGCGACCAGGACGCCGCACCGCGACTGGCGCAGCACGTAGCCGAGCTCGTCCTGCCGGTACAGGTAGTTGAACGGGATCGCGACCGCCCCGGCCCGGGCGATGGCGAACTTGACCGGCACGAACTCCAGGTAGTTGGCCATCAGCAGGCCGACCCGGTCCCCCGGCCGGACGCCGAGCGCGGCCAGCCCGTCGGCCAGCCGGGTGGCCCAGGCGTCGATCTCGGCGTAGCTGGCCGTCCGCTCATCGGTGATCACGAACGGCCGGTCCCCGTAGCTTTGTACCGAACGGGTGAGGAATCCGCTCAGCGTTACCGGTTCCCACACCGGGAACCGGGCGTCCAGCGCCGCCCGCCGCGCCTCGATATCGTCGTTCACAGCTTCAGAGTTTAATCCTGATTCGATTCGCTGGTCAGGCGGCTTCGAAGATCGCGGCTACGCCCTGGCCGCCGCCGACGCACATGGTCTCCAGCAGGTAGCGGCCCTGGCGGCGGCGCAGTTCGCGCAGGCCGGTGGCGAGCATCCGGACGCCGGTGGCGCCGATCGGGTGCCCCAGCGAGATGCCGGAGCCGTTCACGTTGAGCTTGTCCGGCTCGTTCCACTGCCATCCGGCCAGGACGGCGAGGACCTGGACGGCGAACGCCTCGTTGAGCTCGACGAGGTCAAGATCGGCAAATCCGAGCCCCGTTCGGGAAAATAGTTTTTCTACGGCCGGCACCGGGCCGATCCCCATGATGGCGGGGTCGCAGCCCGCCGCCGCCCAGCCGGACAGGAAGCCCAGCGGCTCGAGGCCGAGCCGGCCGAGCTGGTCCTCGGCCACTACCAGGCAGGCCGCGGCGGCGTCGTTCTGCTGGCTGGAGTTGCCCGCGGTGACGGTGCCGCCCGGCATGATGGTGCGCAGCTTGGCCAGGGTCTCGGGGGTGGTGCCGGGCCGGACGCCCTCGTCCCGGCTGACCGTCACCGGGTCGGCCCGCCGCTGCGGCACCTGGATCGGGACCACCTCGTCGTCGAACCGGCCGGCGTCCCAGGCGGCCGCGGCGCGCTGCTGGCTGCGGGCGGCGTAGGCGTCCGCCTCGTCCCGGGTGATGCCGTACTTGGCCGCGAGGTTCTCCGCGGTCTCGATCATCCCGGAGATCTTGCCGAACCGCCATTCCGGCTGCGACCGCTCCCGGCCCCGGTCGATGCGGTCGTACAGGACCTGGTTCCCGGACTTGGCGCCCCAGCGGACCGAGGTGGTGTAGTGCTCGGCGTTGCTCATCGACTCGGCCCCGCCGGCCAGCACCACGTCGGCGGCGCCGGTCTGCACCATCATGGCCGCGGTGATGACCGCCTGCAGCCCGCCGCCGCAGCGCCGGTCGATCTGCAGTCCCGGCACGCTTTCCGGCAGGCCCGCGTGCAGCGCCGCCCACCGCCCGAGGCAGGGCGTCTCGCCGTTGACGTAGGACTGGGCGAAACAGACGTCGTCGATGAGCTCCGGGTCGATCCCGGTCCGCTCGATCACCGCCTTGACCGCGGTGGCGGCGAGGTCCTCGACCGGGACGGCCCGCAGGCTCCCGCCGAACGTGCCGACCGGCGTCCGCAGCGGCGCCACGATCGCGGCCCTCCGCATAGTCGACCTGGGCAGGGATGGTGTGGTCATGGGTGGTTCTCCATTTCTCAGCCGCCGGCGTAGGTGGCCTTGAGCTCGGACTTGACCAGCTTGCCGGCCTCGCTGCGCGGCAGGTGGTCGACGAAACGGACGGTCCGCGGCGCCTTGAAGCCGGCGATCTTGGACTTCACGAAGGCGATGATCTCCTGCTCGAGCTCGGGGCCCGGCCCGGCGCCCGGCGCGGGCTGGACGAACGCGGCGACCGACTCCCCCATCACCGGATCGGGCAGGCCGATCACCGCGACGTCGTAGATGGCGGGGTGGAGGGCGAGCACGTTCTCGATCTCCTGCGGGTAGATGTTGACGCCGCCGGAGATGATCGTGAACGCCTTGCGGTCGGTGAGGAACAGGAAGCCGTCCTCATCCAGGTAGCCGATGTCGCCGAGGGTGGTCCAGTTCGGGTGCTCAGGGTGCTGCGAGGCCAGGGTCTTGCCCGGGTCGTTGTGGTAGGCGAACGGGATCTCCTCGGCCTCGAAGTAGACGCTTCCGGCCTGGCCCGCGGGGAGCTCGGTCCCGTCGTCAGCACAGATCCGCACCGCGCCCAGCAGGGGACGCCCGACGGTGCCCGGCTTGGTGAGCCAGGTGGCGCTGTCGATGGCCGTCATGCCGTTGCCCTCGGTGCCGGCGTAGTACTCGAACAGGACCGGACCCCACCACTCGATCATCTTCTGCTTGACCTCGACCGGGCACGGCGCCGCGGCGTGGATGGCGATCCGGAGGCTGGAGACGTCGTAGGAGTCCCTGGTCTCCGGCGGCAGCTGCAGCATCCGGACGAACATCGTCGGCACGAACTGGGCGTGGGTGACGCCGTGATCGGCGATGGCCTGGAGCGTCTGCTCGGCGTCGAACCGCGGCATCATGACCACGGTGGCCCCGAGGACCTGCAGGGAGCCGGACCAGCGCAGCGGGGCCGCGTGGTAG
>JAICWX010000165.1 GCA_025934635.1 Streptosporangiaceae bacterium
GCCACCATCACCTACACCGTCACCGTCAACAACCCCGACACCGGCGACCACACCCTGACCGCCGCCGTGACCTCCGCCACCCCCGGCAGCAACTGCCCATCCGGAACCACCGACCCCCGCTGCACCACCACCACCCCCATCGCCGACCTCACCATCGTCAACACCGCGGACGTGAACACCGCCATCCCCGGATCCCCGATCGGTTACACCATCACCATCACCAACACCGGGCAGACCAGGTACGAGAACGCCACCGTCACCGACGACCTGACCGGCGTCTCCGACGACGGCGTGGCCTTCGGCGACGACGCCGCCACCACCGCCGGGTCAGTCGACTACGTCAGCCCGAACCTGACCTGGACCGGGGACCTGGCTCCCGGGCAGGCCGCCATCATCACCTTCACCGTCACCGTGAACAACCCCGACAACGGCGACCAGGTCATCACCAGCACCGTCACCTCCGCGGCCGCCGGCAGCAGCTGTCCGGCCAGCGGCCCCGCCCCCGCCTGCACCTCCGCTGTCACCATCTTGACCCCGGCCTTGAGCATCACCAAGACCGCCAGCACGACCACCACCACGCCCGGCTCGGCCGTCGGCTACACCATCACCATCGCCGACACCGGCCCCACCCCGTACACCGGCGCCACCGTCACCGACGCCCTCGGCGGCGTCCTGAACGACGCGGCCTACGACGATGACGCCGCCGCCACCAGCGGCGCCGTCAGCTACGCCCGCCCCAGCCTGACCTGGACCGGGAACCTGACCCCGGGCCAGGCCGCCACCATCACCTATTCGGTCACCGTGAACAACCCCGACACCGGCGACAAGCGCCTGGTCAACAGCGTGAGCTCCGACACCATGGGCAGCACCTGCCCGCCGGGCGGCGACAATCCCGCGTGTACCACGACCGTCACCGACCTGATCCCGACCCTGACTATCACCAAGACCGCTAGCACGACCACCACCACGCCCGGCTCGGCCGTCGGCTACACCGTGACCGTCGCCGACACGGGCCAGACTCCTTATACCGCCGCCACCGTCACCGATGACCTCGGCGGCGTCCTGAGCGACGCGGCCTACGGCAACGACGCCACCGCCACCGCCGGCACCGTCTCCTTCACCAGCCCCAGCCTGACCTGGACCGGGAACCTGACCCCGGGCCAGGCCGCCACCATCAGGTACACCGTCACCGTGGACAATCCCGACACCGGACGCGGAACCCTGGCCAACACCGTCACCTCGGCGGTACCGGGCAGCAACTGCCCGGCCGGGGGCGCCGATCCGGACTGCGCCGTAACGGTGGCCGTCGCGGCCGGCCCGCTCACCATGACCGCCCCCGCCACCGCCAGCCTGGGCTCGGCCGCCCCTGGCGGCACGCTCCACTCGGATCTGGGCACCGTCCAGGTCACCGACGACCGCGGCTTCGGTGCCAGCTGGACCGCGACGGTCTCGTCCACCGGTTTCGCCACCGGTACCGGCACTGCGTCCGAGACCATCCCCGCCAGCGACGCCCACTACGACATCACCGCGCTTACCGGGACCAGCGGTCCGGCCACGTTCACCCCGGTGCCCGCCACCCAGCTCAGCGGCAGCCCGCAGGCCGTGGTCAGCGCCACCAATGTGACCGGGAACACCAGCGTCAGCTGGGATCCCGCCATCGAGGTGGACGTCCCCGCCAACGCGATCAGCGGCGGCTACACCGCCACCATCACCCACTCCGTGTCATGACCGTGGCCGACCGGGCCCGGCGGCCGCTACCGGCCGGACCGCTCCGCCCCGGCGGACCGCTCCGCCCCGGCGGGCCACCCGCACCGTGCGACGCTACGACTCGCGGTCCCGGCGCAGCCGGTCGATGACGTCGTCCGGGTTGTCGTCCGCGACCTTGATCATGGCCCGGACGGCGTCGGCCAGCGAGACCCGGGGCACGTCGAGCGTCACCGCGGCCGAATCCGCCCACGAGGTCAGCTGGCGGTAGAGCTCGGGGCTCAGGTCCAGGGTGATCCGGACCGGCTTGGACCGGATCGCGGTCCGGCCCGCGGGCCGGGCGTCCGGCGTCGCGCGCCGGGCGGCCGCGGCCGCCATCTGCGCCTTCCGCTGTTCACGCGAAGTCGTCACGATGCCTCCCTCGCTCAGGACCGAACCGAGCATAGGGGAGCACACCGGTCGATGACCTCGCGGGCTACTTGCTGCCAGATCTCGCACCCGTTCTGCTTGATCGGCAGGCCGAAGCTCTGCGCGTACACCTCACGCCGCGGCACCACCGTGGTCAGCACGTCGTAGCCGAGACCCTGCAGGGCCTCCCGCGCGTCGACGGTCGAATGCGCCCGCGCGATGCAACGATTCAACAGCACCGCCGAACGGGCGGGCTGCTCCCTGATCGCCGAGATCTCCGCGATCTCGTCCCGGACCGGGGTGGTCCGGTTAATCTCGATCGGGCTGGGCGCGCACGGGATGAGGATCTCGTCGGCGTACCGCAGCGCCGACCGGGCGATGGCGGCGTGGTCCTCGAGCTGCGGCGTGTCGATGATCACCACGTCGTCCGCCTGGGCGATCTCGGGCAGCCGGCGGTGCAGCTCGCGCGAGGGCAGGGCCACGATCCGGAACGGGAAGGCCGCCTCGGGCGAAGCCAGGTGCGGATCCATGGCGGCCAGGTCGGACCACTCCAGCGCGCTGCCGGACGGGTCCGCGTCGACCAGCAGTACGCTATTCCCGGCCTGCGCGAAAACGTGGGCCAGCCAGACCGCCGATGTGGTCTTGCCGGTACCCGGCTTCAAGTTGGCCAGGGCGAGGCTCAGCCCTGTCATCTACGCATTATCGCAGCGTCTGCGGCCTTTCGGTAGCTGAATGCCGACTTGGAGGTTAACGGCGCTAATAACCGCGCTACCGGTGCCTCCGGGCGGCGATGACGCTCCGTCACCATATTGGCAACAAAGTGCGCCTGGCAATTGCGTCGTTTTGTCGGCTGGCTGTGGATGCCGCGACCCGCTGTCCAGTACGGCTTATCGTTATCCCATCGTTATCCACAGCATGTGGATGATCACCTGGAGTGATCAGCGGCGGCGCGAGCTCGCCGCGGCGACGGGCCGCGCTCCTGAGCAAGTCGAAGGCCTGCCGGGGCGGGAGCCGGTGCCGTTCGGCCAGCACCATCGCGCTGGTCAGGTCGGCCACCTGCTCGTCCCCGACCCGCCAGCCGCGTTCGCCCCGGCGAACGACGATCGATTCCGTAACCTCACCCAGCCGCGATGGCGGCCAGCTGCGCCTTGACCTGCGCCGCCGACGGATTAGTGAGCGCCGTGCCGTCCGGGAAGACCACCGTGGGCACGGTCTGGTTGCCGCCGTTGACCGACATCACGAACTCGGCCGCGGCCTCGTCACGCTCGATGTCGACCTCGGCCATCTCGATCCCGTCGCGGGCGAGCTGCCGCTTCAGGTTCCGGCAGAAGCCGCACCAGGGAGTGGTGTACATCGTCAGCTGGCCGGACAACCGTCGCCTCCTAGAGTTCGCTTCAACACGTTCAGGTTCGTTGTAACACCGCAATCCCCCCTGCTCTTCCCTATGCCGCGCCAGCGAACGGACTCGGTGTCCCCCCGGGTACCTTCTTGCGTACCGGGGGTGCCACCGACCGCCCGTCAGGCTCCTCCTCCCCGCCCGATACGGCAGGATGATGCGGTGGCAGACGCGATGACCGGCACCTCGGAGGCGCTGCTGGCCGGGCTGGACCCGGAGCAGCGCGAGGCGGCCCTGGCCGGCCGCGGCCCGGTCTGCGTGCTGGCCGGCGCGGGCACCGGCAAGACCCGGGCGATCACCTACCGGATCGCCTACGCCGCCGCCACCGGCGCGGTGGACCCGGCCCACGTGCTGGCGCTGACCTTCACCGTGCGGGCGGCCGGCGAGCTGCGCGGGCGGCTCCGGCAGCTGGGCGTCGGCCTGGTCCGGGCGTCCACCTTCCACGCGGCGGCGCTGCGCCAGCTCAACTACTTCTGGCCGCGGGTCGTCGGGGGGCGCCCGCCGCAGCTGGTCGACGGCAAGGCCAGCCTGGTGCGCGAGGCCGCCAAGCGGGCCCAGGTCCGGCTGGACGGCGGTGCCGGGAATCTCGCCGACGCCGCCAGCGAGATCGAGTGGGCCAAGGTCACCCAGGTCCGCCCGGACGGGTACGCGGCCGCCGCGGCCGCCGCGGGCCGCTCGCCCGCGGCCGGCCCGGCCGGCCAGGCCGCGGTCTACGCCGCCTACGAGGACCTGCGGCGGGAACGGCACCTGATCGACTTCGAGTCCATCCTGGAGCTGACCGCCGCCATCCTGCTCGACAACCGCACCGCCGCCGACCAGGTGCACGACCTGTTCCGGCACTTCGTGGTGGACGAGTACCAGGACGTCAACCCGCTGCAGAAGCTGCTGCTGGACGCGTGGCTGGGCGATCGCGACGACCTGTGCGTAGTCGGCGACCCGCACCAGGTGATCTACTCCTTCACCGGGGCCACCCCGTCCTACCTGACCGGCTTCACCGCCGAGTTCCCCGGCGCCACCGTGGTCCGGCTGGTGCGCGACTACCGCTCCACCCCGCAGGTGGTGGCGGTGGCCAACCAGCTCGCGCGCACGGCCGCGCCCTTGGTGGCGCAGCGCGCGCCCGGTCCGCCGCCGGTGCTCACCGAGTACCCCGACGAGCTCGCGGAGGCGGGCGGGCTCGCGGTCCAGGTCCAGGCGCTGCGGGCCCGGGGCGTGCCGCTGCGCGAGATCGCCGTGCTGGTGCGGGTCAACGCCGACACCGAGCGGTTCGAGCGGGCCCTGGCCGAAGCCGGGGTGCCTTTCCTGGTCCGCGGGGCCGAGCGGTTCTACGAGCGGCCGGTGGTGCGCCAGGCGCTGGTGCTGCTGCGCGGCGCGGCCCGCGGGGAATCGGCCGCCGATCACGGCCCGGGCGGCGGGGATTCGCTGCCGACCGCGGTCCGGGCCGTGCTGACCGGCATGGGCCTGACCGCCGCGCCCGGCAGCGGCGGCGCCGCCGCGCGGGAGAGGTGGGAGTCGCTCACCGCGATCGCGCAGCTCGCCGACGACCTGCACGCGACCCGCCCGCAGGCCACGCTGGCCGACTTCGCGGCCGAGCTGACCGAGCGCTCCGAGCTCGGCCAGGCGCCCGCGGTCGACGGGGTGACGCTGGCCTCCATGCACGCGGCCAAGGGCCTGGAGTGGGACGCGGTGCTGCTGCCGGGCCTGGTCGAGGGGCTGATGCCGATCGTGCACGCCCGGACGCCGGCCGCCGTCGAGGAGGAAAAGCGGCTGCTGTACGTGGCGGTGACCCGGGCCCGCGAGCACCTGCACCTGTCCTGGGCGCCGGCCCGGTCCCGCAGTGCCCCGGGCGCCCGCGGCGCGGGCCGGCCGCGGTCCCGCTTCCTCGACGGCATCAGGCTAGGGTGATGCCTCATGGGTGAGGCGCTCGACCGGCTGCTTGACCTGCTCGACCTGGAGCAGATCGAGGTCAACATCTTCCGCGGCCGCAGTCCCGAGGAGCGGGTCCAGCGGGTGTTCGGCGGCCAGGTGGCCGGCCAGGCGCTGGTCGCGGCCGGCCGGACCGTGCCCGCGGACCGCCCGGTGCACTCGCTGCACGCCTACTTCATCCGGCCGGGCGACCCGGCGGTGCCGCTCGTGTACCTGGTGGACCGGGTGCGGGACGGGCGCTCCTTCACCACCCGGCGGGTGTCGGCCGTCCAGCACGGCGAGGCGATTTTCACCCTGTCCGCGTCCTTCCATCACGAGGAGCCGGGCCCGGTGCACGCCGACCCGATGCCGGACGTGCCGCCGCCCGACGCGGTCGAGCGGAACTCGGACCGGATGGCGCGGCTGCTCGGCAAGACGCCGCCCGCGGCCTTCGATAACCCCGTCGACCTGCGTTCGGTCGGCCCGATGTCGGCCGAGGCGGCGCGCGACCCGTCGCTGCGGACCACCAGGAACCTCATCTGGCTCCGGGTCGACGGCGAACTGCCCGACGACCCGCTGCTGCACGTCTGCCTGATGACCTACGCCTCGGACCTGACGCTGCTCGACTCGGTGCTGCTCGGGCACGGCCTGTCCTGGCTGGACGGCCGCACCTCGGGTGCCAGCCTGGACCACGCCATGTGGTTCCACCGGCCGTTCCGGGCCGACCGGTGGCTGCTGTACGCGCAGGAGTCGCCGGTCGCCTCCGGCGCCCGCGGCCTGGCCACCGGCCAGGTGTTCACCGCCGAGGGCGAGCTCGTCGTGTCGGTCGTCCAGGAAGGCCTGATCCGGGCCGTCCCGCCCCGCTGATTCCTCCAGGTCAGCCCGGATCGGTCTCTGGAGCCCCAAGAAAACCTAAAATCGCAGGTCAAAAAAGTGTTGCCCCCTTAAGGGGGCAACACTTACGCTTCTCTACATGTCCGTGGGCTAGCAACCGAGACTCCTGGAAGGGGGTGCCCGACGTGACGAACTTCTACTCAGACGCTCTGTCTGACCCGAACTGGGCTTCGCGCCTGGGTGTCTCCCGTCTGCCGTCGTTCGGCTGCCCGGGGACAAGTGTGCCCGCTGCCGAGCCGTTCGCCGTCCTGGTTGATGCGCTTCCGCGCGTCCGCGGCCGGGTTGCGGTTCTCGTTCCGCAGGCGCAGAAGGTCGCCGTTAGCCAGACGAATATCCACAACTACATGACCGGCGCCACCGCCGTTGGTGAGGGCGCGTCGGGTCCACCTCGAGATAGCGGACCGGTCTAACCAGGCCGGCCAGCAAAACCTCTCGAGGCCGCGGACCCGAAACACAGGGTCCGCGGCCTAGTTATTTCGGCCTAGGTCCCAAGACGGGCGAGAAATCGCGTGTGACGACAACTAGGACCGGCAAGCGAGAGGGGATGGCACCGATGCAGTGGCGCGATGCCACCGTCAGCGAGACGGACGCAACGGGGTTTGAGGCGTCCGGATTCATGGCGGCGCGGCAGGAGCCAGACGGCAGGCAGGTATTCGATCAGGTCGGAATCGTCGCAGTGGCCGGACAGGCCACCGCGCTCCCGGGCGGCCTGGATCTTCCGTGCACGGAAGACCCGGAGCTGTTCTTCGCCGAGTCTCCGGAGGACGTGGAGACGGCCAAGGCGATGTGCCGGGGATGCGAGGCCCGGCTGGCCTGCCTGAACGGTGCGCTCGAGCGCAGGGAGCCCTGGGGTGTCTGGGGTGGCGAACTGCTGATGCGCGGCGCGATCGTGCCGCGTAAGCGCCCGCGCGGACGTCCGCGCAAGACCGAAGTGGCCGCGTAGGCCACTCATCATCACGACTAGCGCAGTGGCCAGCATGCCGGCCACGTCGCCACCGGCGGCCGCGCGGCGGATAAGGAGCCGCGCGGCCGTGTGCCGCACACAATGCATACACAACGGAGTGGTCTTTCAAATGCGAACAGAATTGCTGGCGCGCGAGCGAATGCGCACCACCCTGCACGAAGCGGAACAACTGCGTTACTCACGCCGGATACGCTCGCTCCGCCGGGCGAGCCGGCTCGAGCACCGCGCCGAGCGCCGGATGGTAGAAGCCTGGCGCCGCACCGCGGAACTCCGCAGTGCCCTGGAAACCGCCAACCACTGAGCCGGGAAACCGGCTCACATCCCTTCACATCGTGGCCAGCCCGGGAACGGTTCCCCGGGCTGGCCACGACGTGTTCCCGTGCTACTCGATGGTCTCGGTCCGGAACGTGGCCCCGCGCTCGTTGCGGTACCTGGCCTGGATCCGGTCGCCGTCGAGGTCGAAGACCGCGAACCCGAACATCGCCCACCGCTGCCCGTCAGAATTGATATACCCGGTCGGCTGCCACGCCCAGGGCGCCGCCGGCCTGTCGTCGGCGGTGTGCGTCTGCGGGACCGGCACCCCGCCGTGGCCGATGCAGCGCGGGAACCTGACGCCCTGGGTGGCCTCGAAGCCCACGCAGCGGTGCTCATGCCCCCACCACCAGCCGGTGACCCGGCCGCTGCTGAGCACCGGCCCGAGCTTGGCGGTCAGCACCGGGCCGATGTCGCTCTGGTCGTAGACCGTGGCCAGCTGGTGATGGCTCAGCAGGACCAGCTTGCGGTCCGAGGCCCGCGCCACCTGCGCGACGTACTCCGCCTGCGGATCCTGCAGGACCCCGGATGCCCCCTGGGACAGCACGTCCGTGTCCCACGAGGTGTCGAGGCCGACGAACTCCCAGCCCGGGGCGGTCAGCCGGAAGAAACTGGTGGACGCGCCGTCGGCCGAGTGCTGCGTCGCGAACCGCGGGTCGGCCAGCAGCGTGTCGTAGTAGCCGTACCCGCCGCTGTACATGTCGTGGTTGCCGTTCAGCGACCACGACGTCACGCCCGCCCGGGCCTGGGCGGCCGTCACCGGCCACGGCTCGAGAACGTGCCGCTGCACCTCCACCGGCAACCCCGAGTAGTAGACGTCGCCCAGGTGGATCACGTGCGCTTCCCGCCCGCTGGCCAGCGCGTCGGCGGCCTCTTCGGCCATGTACTTGGCTACGGCCTTCGCCCGGGGCAGCCCGGTACCCCAGTCGCCGACCACGACGAGCCGCGCCGTGCCGCTGATCGCGTGCTCGGCCGGCCTGGGGTTGAACGGGTGGTTGCCCTTGGCCAGGTGGCCGAGCATCGATTCCGCGATCTTGATAATCCAGTCCGGGTCCTCGGGGCCGAAGTTCCCCCGGTGCAGGAAACCCTCGATGATCCGGACGATCTTGGCCCAGAGTCCTTCGGGCCCGGGCGGCTGGTCCGGCACGCCCCGCGCGCGCAGCGCGTCCTCCACCGCACTCTGCACCAGGCTCACCGCCGGCTCCCGGGCCAGGTAGGGCACCGCGCCGCCGGCCCCGCCGCCCGAGGACGGCTCGGCTTGCTGGGCGCTCGGCATCGCTCCGCTCACCTTGGCCACCGGGTCGCCGGGGCCGGGAATCACCGTCGCGGCCTGGCTCACCGAATCACTCAGCGCGGCATCGGGCAACTGCCGGCGGACCGCTTCCACGTACTGGTCCACCCAGTCACGGTCGTACGCCTGCTTCCTCATCAGCTACCTCCGCCCCCAACATAGCGGCCCCCCAGCCACCCGGCCAGCAACACCCAAACCCACTCCACCGGGTGTTCCCGCACCCGCAATTCCGCCCGCCCGTGCCTCCCCGTTGCTTGACGAATCAAGCATTTTTGCTTACTTTAATAAGCGATGTGACGGGGTCAGGCGACCTGGCCCGCCGGCCTGACCAGCTCAGCGCAGTTAGGTCAGGCAGCCCGGCGCAGCCAGGCGAGACTGCGCGGCGGATCAAGCAATCCCGCCGCGCAGTTGATCTACCCACCACACCGACTCAGATGCCACATCCGCATCAAAGATCCCTCCCGCCACCCACCCTGCCCCTCATCCGGCCTCCCGCAACGACATGGATGTTCCATCGATGTCGCTGGAACAGCATGGATGCTCCATCGATGCTGCTAGAAGCGCCGCCCGGGCGGGGTGGAGCGATCTCATGGGTACCACGGGCGTCACCCGTCCCGTGAGCCGTCCGCGTCGTCGCCAAAGGTCACCTTCAGCTCGGCGGCGAGCGCCTCAGCGAGCTGCATCAGCTGGGCGCGGTCCAGGATGACCTTCTTGAGGTAGTGGACGCCGGTCACTGCGGAGAGGTCGTTGTCCCGAAAGTCGCAGCTGGCGTACCGTCCGGCGCTGAAGCCAGCCAGCGTCAGATCGCACTGGCTGAACAGGGAACCCGTCAGGTAGCAGTCAGCGAACTCGGCTTCCCGCAGCGAGCACCCGCTGAACATGACCGGGCCCGCGGCCCGGATCCGGCTGAGCATCGCGTAGTCCATCTTGCAGTCGGCGAAGATCACGTGGTCGAGGGTGACGTCCTCGAACCGCGCGCCGACCAGCAGGCAGCTACTGAACCGGGTCCGCGAGATCTTCCCCCCGCTCCACCGCAGCGCGCCCAGCTCGCAGCCGGCGAACTCCACCGACCGGACCTGCGTCCCGGTCAGGCTGGTTTCCCCGGCCCGGATCTTGCTGATCTTGCCCGTGACCAGCGTGACGTCCTTGAGCTCCAGGGCAGGCGCCCGAACCCCGGAGAACTCGAAACCGGAGACCAGCCCAGCGTCATCGCCCAGGGAAGACACCTGATCGAGCTCGGCGTCCTCGTCGAGGACAGGCAAGTCGACGCTGAGCTCGCGGATCGTGATCTGCCCCATGAACGGCACCATAGCCCGGTCTCGGCGAACCGCCCCAACCTCGGCCGCCCCCGGCCGTGCTCACCGTCGAAGTCGCGGGTGCAAGCAGGCCACGAGATAAGCGACGCCGAACGGGTCGTCGCAGTAGAGCACCTGAGTCACCAGGGCGCCATCCATCGCCGCGCCATCCGGCATCGCGCCCGCCAGGACCTGCCAGGCCGGACGTCCGGTGACCATCAGGTCGCGCGCCAGCGCCTCATCCAGATCGAGCAGCGCCCCGAGCCGCCCGCCCCGGACCGCCCGCTCCACCCCTGCGTCGAACGGTTCGGCCCGCGGGTCCAGGTGGCCGGGTGCCTTCAGGCTCCGGCGAGCGCTTCCGTCCCCCATCACCAGCAACGCCGTCCGGGTCGCGCCGGCCGCCAGTTCGGCGCCCAAGGCGGCACACGTGCCCGCCGGCGCGTCCTGCCCCACCGCGCACAGCCGCCGCAGCCCGCCGTAACCACCCTGGTCCAGGAGCATGCCCCCCAGCCCGAGCGACACCGGCAGCACCTCAGCGCCAGCCAGCCCACCAGAACCCGCCGCATCAGAACTCGCCGCACCGGCACCCCGCCCACCCGGACCCGGCCCGCCAGACCCCGGGCCATAAGCCCCCACGTCGAGCCGCCCGCCCGCGTCCCACTCCCCGGTGGCAGCAGCGGGCCCCACGACCACGACCACCTCAGGATCCTCACCCAGCAACCGCGCCACCGCCTCCGCACAGGCCGAACGCAGCTCAGGCAGCACCGCCGCCCGCCCGGTCAGATCCGGATGCAGCAGCGGGGGAGAGGCGCACAACGCCGCCGCCACGATCACGCGAGCCCCCGCACCACGCGCGCCGGCAGCATGTCCCCCTGGATAGCCGAAACCGTATCCAGCACCTGCCGCGTCTGGAGCACCTCATGCGCGCGGAACACCCGGGCCCCCAGCCACGCGCTGACCGCCGTCGCCGCCAGCGTCCCGTTCACCCGCTGATCCACCGGCACGTCCAGGGTCTCGCCGATGAAGTCCTTGTTCGACAGCGACACCAGCACCGGCCAGCCCGTGGCAACCAGCTCGCCCAGCCGCCGGGTGATCTCCAGCGAGTGCCAGGTGTTCTTGCCGAAATCATGGGCCGGATCGATGATGATCCGCTCCCGGGCCACCCCTTCCGCGACGGCGCGGGAAGCCAGCCCGAGCGTCGTCGCCAGCACATCGTGGACCACGTCGTCGTAGGCCACCCGGAACGGCCGGGTCCGCGGCGGCACCCCGCCCGCGTGCGAGCAGATCAGCCCGGCGCCGCAGGCAGCCGCTACCGACGCCAGCTGGGGATCCCAGCCACCCCAGGTGTCGTTGAGCAGGTCCGCGCCGGCCGCGCAGGCCTCCCGGCCGACCTCGTGCCGCCAGGTGTCCGCGCTGATGATCAGGTCCGGGTAGGCGTCGCGGACAGCCGCGATGAACGGCACGGTCCGCTCGATCTCCTCGCGCACGTCCACGTCGTCGGGCGGCTTGGCGGGCGTGCCGCCGATGTCGACGATGTCGGCGCCCTCGGCCACCACCTCGTGCACCCGCTCCATCGCCGCGGCCGGATCCCAGGTCAGGCCGGGCCGGTAGAACGAGTTCGGCGTGCGGTTGACGATCGCCATCACCAGCCGTCGCTCCGGCCCGAACACCCGCCGCCCCAGCCGCAGCTCCCTGGCCGGCCGAGCCGGCCCGGCCTCCCCGGCGGCGCTCATTCGGCGCAGGCCAGGCGGAGCCCGCTAACACCAGGCACGCTCTCCACCGGCGGCCGCTCGTCCATGGGCACCGCCCGTGACCGCTGCCGCAGCTCAGAACCCTCACGGCCGAACTGTTCCAGCGTCTTCCCGGGAATCGGCCGGTGCGGCCCGCCGTGCCGCCGGGCCGCCACCGCGAGCAGTTCGGCCGCCATCACCGCCAGGTCGTGGTTGGCCTGGTGCTTGTGCGCCCGGGAGCCGAGGTCGACCTGGGCCAGCGCGTCCAGCCCGTGCCGGGAGGCGGTGTCGAGCACCGAGGCGAGCTCCACGCCGTAGCCGACCGGAACGGAAAGGGACTCCATGAGCGATCGACGGGCCGCCCACTCCCCGGCCAGCGGCTGCACCACCCCCGCCAGGTGCGGCCACCACAGGCTCAGCAGCGGGCGGGCCACCAGCTCGGTGACCCGGCCGCCCTCGGTCGAGACCGAGCCGTCCGCTTCGGTCCGCACCCGGGCGTAGAACCCCTTGACCAGCTGCACCGCCGGCTCGGCCAGCAGCGGCCCGAGCAGGCCGGTGACGAAGTGCGGGCCCCACTGGGTCAGGTCGGCGTCCACGAAGACCACCAGGTCACCGCGGGTGACCAGCAGCGACTTCCACAGCGCCTCGCCCTTGCCCGGATAAGCCCCCAGCGACGGGGCGATGTCCCGGGCCCGGTGAACCACCGCGCCGGCCGCCAAGGCCGCGGCACCCGTCCCGTCGGTGGAATCCGAGTCGATGACGACGAGCTCGTCCACCAGCGGCGCGTCCGCCACCAGGGCCTGGTGCAGCGGCCCGACCACGCTCGCTACCGTGCGCTCTTCGTTCCGGGCCGGGATGACCACGCTGACCTGGGCACCCGAGCGCTGCTTCAGCTCGAGCAGACGCGCGAGCGGCCAGTCCTGCCAGTGCGTGGTGCGCCGCCGGTACCAGCCCTCGGCGCGGTGGTCCATAGCGCCAGGCTACCGGGTACGGCTAGGCCCGCCTGTTAACGGGATGGCCGTCCCGGAGCTGAGGAAGCCAGGGCGGATGCTGGTACGCGGCACCGACCGGTGCATGGCGTGCATCAGTCGTGTCCGGATGGGTATGCGCGACCCCGCCATAGCCCGTTCCCGTCCGCAGGAAGAAAAGGTCACCATGTCAGAAGACCAGTACGGCCAGCAGGATCCGCAGAGTCAGTTCGGCGACCCCCAGGAGCAGCACAGCGAGCAGATCCCGCACCCGGGTACCACGGGACAGATGGACGACGAGCCGGATCACGGCGAGGACAGCTATCGCGGCAGCGGCCGGCTGACCGGCAAGCGCGCCATCATTACCGGTGGCGACTCCGGCATCGGCCGGGCGGTGGCCATCGCGTTCGCGCGCGAAGGGGCCGACGTGCTCATCGCCTACCTGCCCGAGGAAGAGGACGACGCCCGCCAGACCGCCCGGCTGGTGGAGGAGGCCGGGCGCAAGGCGGTCACGGTTCCCGGTGACATCCGCGATGAAGCGCACTGCACGACGATCATCGGGCGCGCCGTCAGCGACCTCGGGGGACTCGACATCCTGGTCAACAACGCGGCGTTCCAGATGGCCCAGCCCGGCGGCATCGCCGACATCACCACCGAGCAGTTCGACCGGGTCCTGAAGACCAACCTGTACGCGATGTTCTGGCTGAGCAAGGCAGCCGTACCGCACATGCGACCCGGCTCCACCATCATCAACACCGCGTCCATCCAGGCATACCAGTCCTCGCCCGAGTTGCTCGACTACGCCACCACCAAGGCCGGCATCATTGCCTTCACCAAGGCGCTGGGCGCGGGCCTGGCCGAGAAAGGCATCCGGGTTAACGCGGTGGCACCGGGACCGATCTGGACCCCGCTGATCCCGGCGACCATGCCGGGCGAGAAGGTCGAATCGTTCGGCGGGGATACCCCGATGGAGCGCGCCGGACAGCCCGCCGAGCTGGCCCCCGTATACGTCTTCTTCGCCTCACAGGAGTCCAGTTACGTCACCGCCGAGGTGCTCGGCGTTACCGGCGGCCAGCCGCTGTCCTGACCGGCGCCGGCTAGAACCGGGCGCGCCCGCCGCCCTATCCTGGAGTCCGCCTGAACAGGGAATGAGTGGTCTGACATGCGGATCGCAGTGCTCGGAGCCGGATCATGGGGAACGACCGTCGCCTCGTTGCTGGCCGGCCACCACGACTGCACCGTGTGGGCCCGCGATCCCGAGCTGGCCCGGGAAATCTACGAGCGCGACGCCAACTCGCGCTACCTGCCCGGGTTCGCGCTGCCGTCCAACCTGAAGGCCACGGCCGACCTGGAGAAGGCCGTCCACGACATCGACCTGCTGGTCGTCGGCGTCCCCACGCACGGCTTCCGCGCCATCCTCAAAGACGTCCGCACCCACCTGCGGCCGTGGATCCCGGTGGTCAGCCTGTCCAAGGGCTTCGAGCGCGGCTCGATGCTGCGGATGACCCAGCTCATCAAGGAAGAGCTCCCCGGCCACCCGCCCGCCGCCCTGACCGGGCCGAACCTGGCCAAGGAGATCATGGCCGGCCAGGCCGCCGCCAGCGTGATCGCCACCGAGGACCTCGAGGTCGCGCACGCGCTGCAGCGGGTCATGCAGCGCGGCGTCTTCCGCATCTACACCAACCACGACGTGATCGGCTGCGAGCTCGGCGGCGCCTTCAAGAACGTGGTCGCGATCGCGACCGGCATCGCCCAGGGCCTGGGCGTGGGTGACAACACCCGCGCCGCGGTCGTCTGCCGCGGCCTGGCCGAACTCACCCGCCTCGGCGTGGCCATGGGCGGCGAGGCGGCCACCTTCGCCGGCCTGGCCGGCATGGGCGACCTGATCGCCACCTGCATGAGCCCGCTCAGCCGCAACCGCGCGCTCGGCGAGCAGCTCGGCGCGGGCAAGACGCTGGAGGAGATCCTCGGCGCCACCCGCAGCGTGACCGAGGGCGTCGGTACCGCCTACACCATCCACGAACTGGCCGGGCAGTATGACCTGCAGATGCCGGTCTGCCGCGAGGTCTACCGGGTCCTGGCCGGCGAGATCCCCGCCGCCGAGGCCTACCGCGGGCTGCGCATCGAGCCCGGCCACGAACGGGATCCAGGGTGAGCCGCGATGGCTGAATGGTGGCCCTTCGACCGCGTCCGGGCCGCGGCCCAGTCCCTCGGCCTGCCCACCCCCGGCGTCTTCCCCGGGGACCCGTTCGCCGTGCTCGTCGACGCGGCCCGGGCCTTCCTGGTCGGCAGGCAGCGCACCATCAGCTTCGGCGGCGACGAGCTGACCATGACCCTGACCGGCGTCTCGGTCGAGGGCTCCGACGTCGCCCGGCTGGTCGGCCAGTACGGCCAGGTCCGCTTCACCGCGCGCGACGTCACCTGGGGCAGCCACGAGTTCGAGACGCTGGAGGTCCAGGTCAGGAACGTCCACCTGCGCCCCGGCGTCCGCCCGCTGCTGGTGGTCGCGCCGGTGCTGGTGGAGGCGTTCGTCACCATGCAGGCCGCGGCCCGCTTCCTGGCCTCGGTCTCCTCCCGGCTCGAGCTGACCGTCACCGACGGCGTCCCGCAGGTCGGCGTCATCGGCGCGCCCTGGCTGCGGCTGGAGGTGGAGACCGGCGCGGGCGGCGAGTCGCTGCGGGTCCAGCCGCGCGCCCTGCACCTGTTCGAGCAGCGGCTGGCCCTGTGGTCCCCGGCCTTCAACCTGCCGGTCCCGTCGCTGCCCAGCGGCATCGTGCTGACCTCGGTCGCGGCGGCCCCCGGCGGCTTCACGGTCCGCGGCCTGCTGAGCGAATGGCAACGGTCCGTAGCCCGCGAGGACCTCGATAACCTGCTGACCGTAATCCGCGGCAGACCTTTATCCCGAACGGGGCAGCCATCCCCCCTCGCTCACCCCGGCGCGCGCACCTGGTCCCGGACGCGGATCATGCCTTCCTGCATTACCGACGCGACGAGCGTGCCTGACCGGTCATAGAGCAGGCCGCGGCACAGCGCCCGGGCGCCGCCCGCCCAGCTGCTGCTCTGATCGTAGAACAGCCAGTCGTCGAACCGGAACGGCGCGTGGAACCAGACCGCGTGGTCCAGGCTGGCCGCCATGATCGAGCGGCCGCCGGCGGCCTGGGCGTGCGGCGGCAGTGACGAGGAGATCAGGAACAGGTCGGACACGTAGGTGACGGCGGACACGTGCACCAGCGGGTCGTCCGGCAGCGGCTGGCGGGAGCGGACCCAGAAGCGCTGCCGGGGCGGCCCCTGCTCGCCGCGCATGATGGTCACCCAGGCCGGCCCGTCCGCCTCGGGGAACCGGACCTCGACCGGGAAGCGCCGCAGGAACTCGTCGTACCAGGTCTGAGCGGCGGGAGTCACCGGATCGGCGCCGAAGTTGTGCACTGCGTTGTTCACCGGCCCGAAGCCCGCCGACTCCTCGGGTCCCGGCGCGTCGAGCACGGGCCGCTGGTACGCCAGGCCCTCCTCGGCCACCTGGAACGACGCCGACAGGCTGAAGATCACCTCGCCGTGCTGCACGGCGAGCACCCGCCGGGTGGTGAACGAGCCGCCGTCCCGGACCGGCTCCACCGTGTACAGCAGCGGCGCGGCGGTATCGCCCGGCCGCAGGAAGTAGGCGTGCAGCGAGTGCACGGGCCGGTCCTCCGGCACCGTCCGCCCGGCCGCCACCAGCGCCTGGGCCGCGACCAGGCCGCCGAACGCCCGGGTCGACCCGGGGTGGAAGGAGTACCCGCGGTAGGTCCAGACCTCGAGCTTCTCCAGGTCGAGGATCTGCTCGAGCGATACCGGTTCCTCGCCCACGACTGTGCCCTCCCCGCTGGTCCTCGCGCCAGGTCTGGCGGCCTGCCCAGCCGGTTGTTAGTCTAGATTAATTAGTAAAATGATTGTGGCCCGGGAGGTTCCCCATGCCTGCTCATGATGCCGTCATCGTCGACGCGGTCCGGACACCGGTCGGCAAGCGGAACGGCTCGCTCGCCGGGGTCCACGCCGTCAACCTATCCGCCCACGTGCTGACCGCGCTGGTGGAGCGGAACGGCATCGACCCCGCCGTGGTCGACGACGTGATCTGGGGCGTCGTCCAGCAGGTCGGCCAGCAGGCCGGCAACGTCGGCCGGATGGCCGTGCTGGCCGCGGGCTGGCCGGAGTCGATCCCCGGCACCACCGTGGACCGCCAGTGCGGCTCGTCCCAGCAGTCGGTCCACTTCGCCGCGGCCGGGCTGGCCTCGGGTCAGTACGACGTGGCCGTCGCGGGCGGCGTGGAGATCATGAGCGCGGTCCCGCTCGGGGCGATGCGGAAGTTCACCGACGAGCTCGGCTTCCCGGGCGGCCCCCAGGTGCGGGAGCGCTACGGCGTCACCTTCAACCAGGGCATCGGCGCCGAGATGATGGCGGAGAAGTGGGGCCTGTCCCGCGCCCAGCTGGACGAGTTCTCTTCCGGCTCGCACGCCAAGCTGGCCGCCGCCGTCGACGAGGGCCGCCTGGACGGCCAGATCGCCCCGTTCACGCTGGACGACGGCACCGTGGTGGCCAAGGACGAGGGCCTGCGCCGCGGCACCACCCCCGAGAAGCTGGCCGGCCTCAAGCCCGCCTTCAAGGAGGGCGGCGTGATCCACGCCGGCAACTCCTCCCAGGTCAGCGACGGCGCCGCCGCGGTGCTCATGATGACCTCGGACAAGGCCCGCGAACTCGGCCTGACCCCGCTGGCCCGGGTGCACACCGCCGTGCTGGCCGCCGACGACCCGGTGATCATGCTGACCGCCCCCATCCCGGCCACCCTCAAGGCGCTGAAGAAGTCCGGCCTGTCCGTCGGTGACATCGGCGCCTTCGAGGTCAACGAGGCGTTCGCCCCGGTCCCGCTGGCCTGGCTGGCCGAGACCGGCGGCGACCCGGCCCGCCTCAACCCCAACGGCGGCGCCATCGCCATCGGCCACCCCCTCGGCGCCTCCGGCGCCCGCCTGATGACCTCCCTCGTCCACCACATGAAGGACAACGGGATCCGGTACGGCCTGCAGACCATGTGCGAAGGCGGCGGCATGGCCAACGCCACCATCCTCGAGCGCCTCGGCTAGCCGTCCCACTGTTGTGCGGATCGCACACTCCGCCCTGTGCTTAGCCCACATATTGGCGGATAGCGGGGTGCAGTCTGCACATTACGTTCGCCCCTCAGGACTGGAATCATTGCTGAGCATTCCAGCTTCCGCACGCGGCACGGTCGCGACTCACGTCATCACCTCGACGCAACAGGGGCAACCATGGAACGCGCAAAAGTACCAGTGCCCGATCCGGTCGGCGATCCCGGCCAGATCAGGGGCAGCGCCGGACATTACTTAACGCTGGGCGGCTTGCCGCATCACCGGGCCATCGTCGCGCTCGACATCGAGCAGTCGACCCGCCGTTCCCGCGCTCAGCCGGCTGCTGGCCGACCGCAACGCTGGCCTCCCGCGCGACAGCCGGGCGCAGCGACTGCTGCGCGTCCGGGCCGTGGTGCACGCGGGTGAGGTCAGCTACGACGCCAACGGCTGCTTCGGCGAGGCGCTGGACGTCGCGTTCCGCCTGCTGGACGCGGCCCGGGTCAAGAGGGCCCTGCAGGCCGCCGACGACTCGCTGGTCCTCGTCGTCTCCACGGATAGTTACCGGTCCGTCGTGCAGCCGGGATACGACGGTATCGACCAGGACGCGTTCCACCCGTTGGTGCGCGTGCAGGTAGCCGGCCGCCGCTACCGCCCCGCCGGGCACCTGCGCCGGGTGGGGTGCGCGCCGTAGCCAGCCCCGGTCAGCGAGCCCGGGTGCTCGCTAGCGCGGCGCCATCCGGATGGCGCCGTCCAGGCGGATGGTCTCGCCGTTGAGCATGGGGTTCTCCACGATGTGGGCGGCCAGCGCGGCGTACTCC
Source organism: Streptosporangiaceae bacterium (assembly GCA_025934635.1). Next base: position 18,797 of record JAICWX010000165.1, read on the forward strand.
TCGGGCTGGCCCAGCCGGGACGGGTGCGGCACCTGCGAGCCGATCGACTTGATCTGCTCCTCCGACAGCCCGCCGAGCAGCGGTGTCTGGAACAGGCCGGGC
>JAICWX010000638.1 GCA_025934635.1 Streptosporangiaceae bacterium
CGCGCACCGGGCCACCGGGACCGGCCTGAGCGCCCAGCTGCACCGCGCGCATCAGCTCACCGACGTCGCCAGGGCGCTCGCCGCCCGGCGATAACCGGGCCCATGTCCGGGCTGCCATGACTGGGAAAAGAGCGCCGGCGCCAGATCGGCGGGTGACCGCGCGAGGCGGCGGGCCCGCGGGACGCGGCGGGTCCGCCGGTCTCATCGCCGTCGCGGTCAGCGTGGCTTGCACGTTCGCCGTCGCGGTGGCCGGGCCGTCGGTCATGGAACCGGCGCTGCCGGGAAGCCCGGGCCAGCCGCCCTGGTCAGGGGACCTGCACCCGTCGCCTTACCTGGTGATCGGGCTGACCGCGGCCGGGCTGGCGGCCGGGGCGCTCGGCCTGGTGCTGACGCTGCGAGCCGTCCGCCGCGGCTGGGCGATCCCGGCCCGGGCGGTGCTGGCCGCCGGGCTGCTGGCCGCCGCCGCGCTGACGCTGGTGCCGCCGTTCGGCTCCTCCGATCACCTCAGCTACGCCGCCTACGGGCGGATGCTCGTCACCGGCCACAACCCGTACACCACGACGCCGGCCCAGCTGGCCGTCCTGGGCGACCCGGTCGCCCGGGCGGTGCAGGACTGGCGGGGGGCGCCGTCGGTCTACGGGCCGCTGGCGACCGCGATCCAGGCGCTGGCCGCGCTGGCCGGCGGGACCTCGGTGCGGCTCACCGTCTTCGTGCTCGGCCTGGCCAACCTGGCCGCATTCGCCGCCACGGCGCTGCTGCTGCACCGGATGACCCGGCGCGACCCGGCCCGCCAGCGGCGCGCCGCCCTGCTGTGGGCGGCCAACCCGGTGCTGCTCCAGGTGCTCGTGGCCGGGGCTCACGTGGACGGTCAGGCGGTCGCCTTCGGCGTCGCGGCCGTGGCGGCGATGTCCCCGGTGCTGTCGCGACCCATGCCGCCGGCCCGGGCGGCCACCCGGACAGCCACCCGGACGGTGGCCCAGTCGGCGGTACCGGCGGGGAACCGGCCGCTGGCGCGGGCGGCGATCGCCGGGATCCTGGTCGGGCTGGGGTTCGCGGTCAAGATCACGATGGCCCTCACCGGCCTCGGGCTCGCCCTCGCGCTCGGGTACGGAGCCTGGCGCCAGGGCCGGCGGCGGCCGGGCCTCTGGGCGTCGCTGGCGGCACTCGGCGCGGGGTTCGCGGTCACGGCGGGCGCGGCGCTGGCCATCGGCGGATCCGCCATGCTGCGGCAGACGTCGCAGGCGAGCGGCATGGTGTCGATCGGGTCGCCGTGGCGGGTGATCCGGTCGGTCGTCCACCTGGCGGTGAAGGGCACGGCGGCCACCGACATCGTCAAGGCCGGGGCCGTCGCGCTGGCCGTGCTGCTCACGGTCCTGCTGATCCGCGGGCTAACCAGGGGCGCGGAGCTTGACGGGGATGCCGGGCTGGCCGGGGGCGCGGATCCGGGCCGGTATGCCGCCATCACGTTCGCGCTCGCGCTGGCCTGGCTGTTCGCCTGGCCGTACGTGCTGCCGTGGTACGACACGCTTGGCTGGGGCCTGCTGCCGCTGGTCCCGCTGGCCGTCGGCGGGGCGGCGGGCGGGGCGGTCGACCGGATGGCCGAGGGACTCGGCTGGTTGCTGCTGGCCCGGACTACGGCACTCGGCTTCGGCTATCTTCCGGCCCGGCAGGCCGACGCGCCGCTGCCGGCCGGGCTCGGCTGGCTGCAGCCCGTGGTCAGGCACGGCGTGACACCCGCGGTCCTGGCCGGGGCCACCGTGTGGCTCGTGGTGCTGATGGTGCGATCAAGACGAGCGTCGCGATCGGATCCGCCGGGGGCCGGAGGGTCCGCGGATCCCCGGGCTGCTGCGGCCAAGGCGGCGTGACGTCATGAGTACGACCAGGGACGATGGTGCCGTGAGCACGCCGGCCGCGGCTGCGGCCGGCGCCGGGCGCCGGGGACCCGCGGAATGGCTCGCCGGCTGGCCGCGCTGGGCGCTTGTGCTCCTGGCGGTGCTGGCGTGGGTCGCGGCCCTGGCGGCGGTCGAGCCGCTGGTCCGCGGGTACCTGACCAGCCTGCCCGACCAGCGGATGGTGGACCTCGGCGTATACCGGGCCGGCGGGCTGGGCGTGCTGCAGGGGCAGCCGCTCTACAGCGTGGTAACACCGCCGCCGCAGCTGCTCCCGTTCACTTACCCGCCGGCCGCGGCGTTGTTCGCGGTGCCGCTGGCGCTGCTGTCCTGGCCGGCCGCCCAGCTGGCCTGGGTGCCCGTCATCTACCTGCCGCTGGCCGTGCTCGCCGGGTACGCGTTCGCGCCGCTGCTGCGCCGGGTC